>PBQQ01000032.1 GCA_002725095.1 Gammaproteobacteria bacterium | reverse complement strand
CCCAATGCTGATCGAAAACAGCATCAGGTTGTACGGGCCCAGTTCGCCGATAAACAAACCCCAGAAACCAAAAACGATGGTTGCCGGAAATAAGTTCGGTAATAAGCTCAGCAAACCATAGCGAACACTCCTGAGTCCAACCAACATGGTCAGCGTGATGAGCAGGAAACTCATGGCGAAACCCTGCATCAACTCGAGGCTAAGTACGCTATTAATCCGCGCCCTCAGGATCGTATTGTCCGCGCGGGTGATCTTGAAATCCGGGGACACATTCGACGCGGCCCAAGCATCAATACGGTTAGCAAACGCTAAAATGTCGTTGTTCGATAAGTTCGAGGTACCAACCACTAAACGCACACCGGAATAGTCGTTGTTAAACATTGGCTGCAAACTCGGTTCGATCTCTTGCACCAATTGATAACCCACCAGATAGTCAATAATCGTGAGCTGATCTGTTGGCAGTCGATCCCAAGCCTCATCATCGTCGTGATCGGCCTTGTTCCGAGCGCGCAGATAATCCGTGTAAGTGGCAACAAAATTGGCCTCTGGCTGTTTATCCAACCATTCAGTAAAGCCGTTTACATCTTCCAAAAACTCTGGCTTGGTGATGCCATAATATTCATTGCTACGAATGACGTAGACCAACGCTTGATCATTGCCAATGCGCTCGCGACGGGCTTCGAGAACGTAATGTAAGTCAGACCCCTCATCGATAAATGAGTACTGATTGAAATCCAACTTGTTCATTGGCAACAACGCTAGAGTTCCAAGAATCAGCACCCAACTGCCCCAATAAAGAGCGCGGTGACGCTTCTCCACCAACCGGGTCATCCAGCTGATAAAACCCCCAACCGCCAGCGGCTTAGGCACCTTATGCATGGGCAGCAACAAGATCAGCGTCGGCAACAGGGTGAACGTCAGAACAAAAGCCCAAATAACCCCTATCGCAATAATGTTACCGAAACCATAAATCGCCGGTGACGAGGAATAATTAAGGCTCAGAAAACCCATAGTGGTGGTGATCGTCGCCAGAGTGACTGGCCGCAAATTGATCTGCAGGCTCCGGATCATCGCCGAAATTTTGCCCAAGCCTTTATTCAACTCCTGAGCATAAATGGACACCACGTGTATGCCGTCTGCCAGCGCAATAATGAACACAACCAGAGGCCCAAGGCGCGATATCTGATTCAGCGGAATCCCCAGCCAGGCGTGGGTGCCAAGCGTCATGGCTAGGGTAGTCGCCGTTAAGACAAAAAGGCAGATAGAAGCGGTCAGCGATTTTAAGCAGAACCAGAGCAAACCCACGCCGATGATCATTACCAATGGGAACAACACTCGGTTATCGCGCTCTGCGGCCAGTTTACTGTCGCGCATGAATAGCGGTGAACCTATGACGTAGACCTTCACTGCAGGATGGTCGTCGCGCAGCGAGTCGCGCAATTGAATGGCTGAATCGGCCAGCGCGATGTTCGCCGCCTGAGTGTTCTCAACCAGCGAATATTTGACCGTAGCCAGCACCATAGAGCCATCCTTGGCCAGAATACGCTTTGTTAAGTCCTCATCCGCTAAAGCCACTTTGCGTGCCGTATCTAGAACTTCAGGCGTGAGACCCTGCAGCTCTGGTATTAAATACCGTCGCCCAAGGGCGGCGCTGTCCGCGTCGTTGAGCGGATAATTTAACAGCGAACCAACGGCAACAGCAGAGTCCACTTCCAAATAGCGCTGGTTTAGCGCCTCTATGGCCCGCAACGCCTGGACATTGAATACATCCGGCTCTCCTTCGAAAGCGAAGACGATCGACGGCGACGACGGAAAATCGGCTTTATTTTGGTCAATTTCCGCCTTATAAGGATCGTTCTGGGCGAGAATGGCGTCCGACGAGTTGTCCTGTTCTGTCCTTGCAATGCCCAGAGCAACCACCGCGCCAACGAGCACGGTCAGGAGGCTAAGCAGCAAGCGCTTTTGAACTAAAAAAGTGCCGAGATCGATTGTCATACTTTGAGAAAATTAATTTTTGTGATGATTGGCGGCTTTTTTGCTATAAACGCACAAATTTTGATCGGAATTCATATGCACACCGTAAAATTATATTGCGCACTGCTTCTGAGCCTCGCGGTTGTAACGAATGCAGCAGCNACGGTGCGAGCGCCAGATTTCGCTTTATTAGATCACACTGGGAAGTTCCACCAGGCGAGCTACTACAGCGACTATGATGCCATAGTTGTCTTGGTCGAGAGTAGCAAAACACTCGCCACCGAACGTGCTCGGTCGGCTTTGTCTAATATTGCCGCGTTGCACCAACCGGATCGGGTAAAGGTCATGCTGCTGAGCCCAGCTGCCAACGAGCTTCGACACGATATACATGTGGCCATGAACGAGGCGGGATACCAACTGCCTGTGCTGATTGATGAGACGCAGTTGGTGGCCCAGTCTCTGGGCCTGACGCGATATGGCGAGGTCGTCGTTATGGATCCCGAAACCATGGCCGTGCTGTATCAAGGTGATTCAACGCCGATAAAAAAGTCGTCTGACTTTGAAGAGGCCGTGCCTACGCTTCAATCGCTGGGTCCAGCGATAAATTTTAGAGACGCAAAACCGGTTTCTTATACCGCAGAGATCGCACCAATACTTGAACGCAATTGCGTCTCGTGCCACCACGATGGCGGCATCGGTCCATGGGCGATGTCATCCCACGCCATGGTCAGAGGCTGGTCACCAATGATGCGCGAAGTCGTAATGACCCAGCGTATGCCGCCCGGGCGCATAGATACTCACGTCGGTAAAGCTATGCGGAACGCCAGCGGACTCACAGTAACCGAACAGCAACTGCTCATCGATTGGATCGACCAAGGCGCCAACAAAGACGAGGGCGTAGACCCTTTGACGCAAATTACATTCGACACTGCTGAGTTCAGTCTCGGCGCCCCCGACATAATCTTGGACGTACCGCCTCAAGAAATTCCAGCGACCGGTGTTGTCGACTATCGCTATGTTCCTGTTGCCTTGAATTTACCCAAGGACAAATGGTTACGCGCAATCGAGTTCGTGCCTGGCGATCATGAAGTCTTACACCATGTCATCACCTACCTTTCCAGCCCTGCGAATAAAAGCGAAAACGCCGAAGACGGCGGCGCGGGCCGCGGTGAAAACCTCGGCGGCTTCGCGCCAGGCCGACAGCCTGATGAGTTCGCCGANAACAGCGGACGGTTGATTCCTAAAGGCTCGAATCTCCTATTACAGATGCACTACACCACGTCTGGTCGCGAGACNGTGGACGCCACTCGTGTTGCCTTGTACTTCCACGATAAACCACCCCAGCATGTGATGTCCGGTGGCGTGGCTGGCCAACGCCGTTTCATGATCCCGCCGGGGGCTAAGGAGCATAAGCTAACCGGCGTTCAGGACATCAAACGCGACGCTTACCTCTACGAACTGAATCCGCATATGCATTTCCGCGGTAAGTACATGACCTATACCGCGCAATATCCAGACGGCACCGAGGAATTGCTGCTGTCGGTGCCTAAGTACGACTTCAACTGGCAATTTAACTATCGCCTGGAGGAACCACTGTTTTTACCGGCTGGCAGTAAAATCATAGCTCACGGAGCAATGGATAACTCGGCGCAAAATAGAGGCAATCCAGACCCAACGCGACCAGTATTTTTCGGCCTGCAGACCATGCATGAGATGTTTTTCGGGTTCATGACGTTGCGCTATGTCGGCGACACACCAACCAGCGTTGTTGCCGATCGTTCGCCAGCAGGTTCGACAGATTTGGCGGGGCGTTAGCAGGACTCGGATCAGGTAATGCATACCACAACAGTAAGCTTGACTCAGCGTCAGAAGCTTCTAAACGACGGTTATATCGTCGTAAAAAATGTGCTCAGCCAAACCCAAGTGGATGCCGCTAAAGCTGTTATAAATGGCGCGTTACCAAAGCATGAAAGACGCCTATTGGTGCCGGCGGAGATCGCCACTCACGNGCATGTCATTGGATTATTCCAAAACAGCGCAGTCCCNNAGATCTTGACCGATCTTATGGGGCCATTTCCGCCCATAGTCAGTTGCCAAGTAGCCGTGACCCCAGGGCGCGACAATCTTGGNGGTATACCCGGTACCCACGTAGACGGCGGCTGGAGCGGAGCGATTCCAACTCGGGCTGATGAAATCGACGCGCTGACCCATCGACCCAAAGACGCCGCGAGCTATTACGGTCACAACGACGAAGTGCGAGGCGGCAACGACGGCCTACTGTGGATGGACCCAGAACGGCGCCTTTCTAACGGCAGTTACACCGCGCTCGTCGGCATATGCTTGAGTGACCAAACACAACCCGGCAACGGCCAATTCGGCGTACTTAAAGGCCTGCACGAGCATGTTGAGCAAGTTTTTCAACGCCAACGCGACTCTGGCGGGGTGATCGGAGCCGAGGGGGTGGATTGGCCACGGATAAAGATTGATGCCCGAGAACGGCCTTTCTGCAACGGCTTACCCGACAGCATTCGAGCGCTCGGGTTTGAGCGCGGCAAATCTAATCCGCAGATTGCAGATTGGCCTTGGCCGGAACTCNCGCCAGTACTTATGGAGCCGGGCGACGCTGTCATCGCGCTGCACAGCCTGCCACACGCACCGACCCCGAATCTCGGGCCGAACCCTCGCATGAACGTGTACTTTCGCGTGCGTCGGCTGCGGCCAGAGAACCCCCATGAAGGCAGCAGGCGCATCGCCCACGGCGTCAGCGATCATCCCGATCGTGGCTACTTTGGCCAATTCCTAGACTACCCTGAAGACTACGACCCCTGGCAAACCAGCATCGATAAGCTGTGCGATCACTGGAGCGANTGGGACGGCATGCAGGACTTATTGGCGAGCCGTCAGTCCACCANCGCCTGATAAATAAGCGCGCGAATTTTTGTCTGGTCGTCCAACCCCGTNGCCGGGATCACTTGCGTAACATAGGACACGACCAGCCCTTCTTGCGGATCTACCCAGTAGGTTGAATGGTAAGCACCACCCCATCCGTAGCTGCCCACGCTGCCGAGTTGCCCCGCTCGGCCAACATCCATAAGCACATTGAATCCCAGCCCAAAGCCAGAACCGGGACGCGCATATTCGACCTCGGCCGACAAATGGTTTGTGGTCATCAGTTCCACCGACTTTCGACCAAGGATACGCACGCCGTCCAACTCACCGCCGCGCCGCAGCATCTCAAGAAAACGGGCGTAGTCGGCCGCGGTAGAAACCGCGCCAGCGCCCCCTGAATGGCTCCTTGCACCCGCTACTTGACCTTGCAGATAGTGGCCCTGACCGTAGAAAAAGTTTTCCGGGTTTGCCGCAGCCAATTGAACCGTGGGTTGCCTCTGCAAACCACTATCGGTCATCGCATAGACCGCACTGAGTCGAGCCTGCTGCTCAGGNGGCACAAAAAAGTAGGTATCGCGCATCTGCAGTGGCACAAATAATTGCTGCCGTAAAAAGTCCTCGAGGTTTTGACCCGACAGATGCTCCACTAAGGCACCAAGAATATCCGTGTTGTAGCCATAAACAAATTGCTGCCCAGGCTGCGCGGCTTGGGGCAAGGCTGCCATACGCCGAACCTTGTCGCGCATGGATTCTTTATCCCCCGCGAAATACCAACCGACAATCCCTGCTTGCTGCCAAGCCGCCAGTGCCGTACCCCACCCATAGTTCACTCCAGCCGTATGAGTGAGCAAATCACGAATGGTGATTGGACGCTGCGCTGCCTCTACCCGATAGCCGCCATCAGCGTCGCTGTCTGCGACCGCCACAGAGGTTTTTGCCCACTCTGGAAAATATTTACTCAGGGGATCAGAGATCAGCAGCGCACCACGTTCCTGCAGCAACATAATCGCGACACTGGTAAATGCCTTAGTCTGGGACGCGATGCGATGNAGACTACGCGTATTCATTGCAATGGACTNTTCACGATCTTGCCAGCCAAAGGCTTTNTGCATCACCGGCTCGCCATGTCTTGAAACATACAACACGCCACCGGCCAGTTGCCCATTCTGNACATATTGATCCAGCGTAGCGTCAAGTACGGCCAGCCGCTGCGCATCGACACCCGAAGCAGCTAACGCATTCGCCGCAGACAGGATCCAAACGAAGAATCCGAATATTTGCAATTGCTTCATAACCCTCTCCTAATATTTAATTCCCTAGTTCCTATAACTGTGCCATAACCAGAAAAAATTTTTGACGAATAGCTGCCATAGGGCTTACAAACCGTCAACAACTGGAGAGCGAAATGCCGAAAAATATTCCAACCTCGATGCAAGACGTCACAGATCAGTGGCTGATCGAAAAAATCAGCGCTCACCCTGACTTTGCTAATGACCCTATCTCAGGCGTTAGTCGCCAACCCGTCGGCGAAGGTATTGGCCAGGTGGGTGAATTNAACAAGGTNACGGTTGAAACNGAATCGGCCCGCANAATCANCTTGTTTTTAAANCTACGGGCACCCGTTGAGGGTATGCACGCTGTCGCTTTGCGTTACAAAATGTATGAAAAAGAGGTGCGTTTTTATAACGAACTGGCCCAGCAAATGNGCGTTCGTACGCCNACGGTTTATTACGCGGACTACGACCCCGCAACAGAAAACGTCGCCCTACTTCTGGAATTCATGGACGGCTGGCATTCACCTGATCAGATTANTGGCGCNTCACACACTCAGACCATCGCTGCAATAAAACAATTGGCGACCATTAACGCGCCCTATTGGAATCGAACCGAAGAGTTGCCCTGGCTGCCAACGATGCAAACAGACTATCTGCAACAAACTATTGGCGATATGCAGGCCTGCCGAGACGTCTTTTTTCAACGCTTCGGAAACGAACTGCCTATCTCCAAAGCGGACTTCCATCGCATTATTGAGGCTTGGCCGACGATACTCGACGGTTTAAGTGAGGGTAATTTAACCCTAACGCACTACGATTATCGGGTGGAAAACATGTTCTTCTCCGGCGATGAAAACGCGGTCGCCGTTATCGATTGGCAGCTGATCGCGGCCCTGCGCGCCGGCTGGGATCTGACCTATCTGATCGGCACAAATATTCCCATCGAACAGCGTCACGCCAACGAACAAGAGTATATCGACACGTATCTGCAGCATATGCATGAGCACGGGGTTAATTACAGCGAAACCGACCTGCGATATGACATGAAATGGTCGCTGCTCGGCTTATGCAGTATTGCGGTTATTGGTGGCGCTAACTTTGACGCCGAAAACATGCGCAGTTTCGAGTTGTTCAAGATCATCTCGCAGCGTTTATTCGAGGCCATTGCCGATCACGGGGCCCTGAGCGTCATCAGCTGAACCCGGGGCTGCTAAACTAACGCAACACGTTTAGCCTCGGATTCAAATATGCTGGCAATAATCGGCGGCTCAGGCCTCTATCAACTGGACGGTCTNGCCATAGAAGCGCAGCACAAGGTCGCCACACCATTCGGCACCCCATCATCGATCATCAGCGAGGGCAGCTATCTTGATCAGCGCGTATTGTTCCTAGCGCGACACGGCGACGGGCATCAATTTTTACCCCACGAAGTCAACTATCGGGCGAACATTTTCGCACTAAAATCTCTGGGTGCCCGCCGCGTTTTAGGCTTCTCAGCAGCCGGCAGCTTGCGTAAGGAAATACGCCCGGGAGAGTTGGCGCTCACGGCGCAATATTTTGATCATACCCGTGGTAAACGACACTACAGCTTTTTTGGTTCGGGGGTGTCTGCGCATGTGTCCAGCGCCTACCCCACCTGTCCGGCGCTAGGCGCTGATGTCGCAGCTGCGGCCGCACGAATAAATCAACCACTGCATATCGACAAAACATACGCCTGCGTGGAAGGACCGAGACTGGGCACCCGCGCCGAGAGCTTTTTCCTTCGCGACAGCGCACAAAGTGACTTGGTCGGCATGACAAATGTGCCAGAGGTTTTTCTGGCCCGCGAAGCACAACTGGCCTACTGCACTCTGTGCTTAGTCACCGACTATGACTGTTGGATGGACAATCCAAAAGAACACGTCAGCGTAGACAAATTTTTCGCCACCTACCAAGGCACTTTGACCAAAGCCCAAGCGGTACTTGCCGAGTTACTCAAGGTACCGTTTCGGCCCACGCCCGACCAAATCCGTCTTTCGCTGGCAGGCGCCGTGCTCACCGCTGAAGATGCATTGAGTAACGAGCAAAGCGCTTGGCTAGAGGTCTTACGCATCTAACAGATTTTATCCTTGCATGAGCATTGGCACACATCAACCAAGCGGCTGACACGGCAACCAAAATTTATTCGCCACCGGCTGATCAAAGCTCTGTTAGTGGATACCGCCATCGATCAAGATGCCGCAGCGTCGTCAATCCCAGCCGCTAAAAATCCGACCAAGTCGGCACCGCCGTCCACCAATTCTCCCGTAGCCACAAATACATCGGTAACCGTTCCGTCCACAAGGGCTTTCACCGCATGTTCCATTTTCATCGCTTCCATGATCACCAAAGTGTCTCCCGCAGCGACCACAGCACCAGCGCTGACACACACATCAATCACTGTGCCATTCATTGGCGCTNGGTAATGATTGCCGTCGTCAAAGGNTTGCTCTACCCCTANGTCNGCAACAACATACTGCACTTGCGCACTTCGCNGAGCNGTAAATATCGTAATNGTCTGCGCATCGGCAGCGATCACNGCNCGAGTGCGATGATCATTCACNACNGCNGCTAACTCTGCNCCNCTCAGTTCACCGCTGACCCGATAGTCACAATCATCCACAGTTATACAGAAGTCACCAGCGGGCAAAAGGGCAACCACTGCTGCGTATTCTTGGCCCTCCACGAGCAGGTTCAGAATCTGTTGTTGTGGGCCATTAAGACGCCATTGATCACGCGCAAGCCAAGGCGAGGAATCGGCCTGCGCCGCGGCAACCTGCAGATTCTTTAACGCCTCGTGTAACGCCACCAACACCACTAGGCGCGGTAGGTCGGCATCGTTATCGGGCAGCAATAACGCGCTATGTTGATCGATGAACNGCGTGCTCAACTGCGCGTCGCGAAANGCAGCATGTCGAGTAACACTNCGCAGAAAGTCGATATTGGTGGTCAGTCCAGCAATTCGATAGTCGTCCAGAGCACGGCCTAAACGCTGCAGCGCCACCTGACGGTCTTCACCCCAGACAATCAACTTGGCGATCATGGGGTCATAAAACACCCCTACTTCATCACCAATGGCCACAGCGCTGTCGATACGAACATGCGCTGTCGCTTCGGGTTGCTGCATCCAGCTTATCTCACCCGCGGTGGGCAAAAAGTCATTGCGCGGATTCTCGGCATAGATACGCGCCTCAAAACTATGCCCGGTGGTGGTCAACTGTTGTTGGTTCAGTGGCAGCGATTGCCCCGCGGCCACACGCAGCTGCCACTCCACCAAATCTTGACCTGTGATCATTTCAGTCACTGGATGTTCTACCTGCAACCGAGTATTCATCTCCATGAAATAGAAGTCGTCGCCCTCATCAAGGAGAAATTCCACAGTCCCTGCGCCGACATAATCAACGGCCTGAGCGGCCTTTAACGCAGCTTCACCCATACGCACGCGTAAATCCTTGGACAACCCAGGGGCAGGCGCTTCCTCAATAACTTTCTGATGACGCCGCTGCAGTGAGCAGTCACGTTCAAACAGATACACGCCGTTACCTAGGGTGTCGCAAAATANTTGAATCTCCACGTGCCGTGGCTGCAGCAGCAACTTCTCCACCAACATGTCAGCGTTACCAAAACCGCTCTTGGCTTCGCGCTGCGCCGCTTCAAGCGCTGCGACAAATTCATCGGGGCTGTGGACTTGACGCATGCCCTTACCACCACCACCCGCCACAGCCTTAAGTAATACCGGATAACCGACCCTGTCGGCCGCTTCCTGCAGGCGCTGCACGCTTTGATCGGCTTGGTGATAACCGGGCAACATCGGCACCTGCGCGGATTGCATCGCCTGCTTAGCGGCAGATTTAGAACCCATCACTTGAATCGCATGCACGGGCGGCCCTATAAATACGACCTCATGCTCAGCACACANTNCTGCAAACGCCGCGTTCTCGGACAGAAAACCATAGCCTGGATGGACTGCTTCAGCACCGCTGCGCAGCACCGCTTGNATCACTTTCTGTCCGTCCAAGTACGATTCNGAGGGGCTACTTGCTCCGAGCCAAAAGGCCTCGTCTGCCATTTTTACATGTTGTGCATTGACGTCNGCGTCGGAATAAACCGCCACCGTTTGAATGCCCAATGCATGCGCCGTGCGCATGACTCGGCAGGCGATTTCGCCGCGATTAGCGACAAGTATTTTGCTAAACATCGGCGCGCCCTACATTCTGAACACGCCGAAACGCGTGTCTTCAATCGGACGATTCAGCGTTGCGGACAACGCCAACCCCAATACCCGGCGACTTTGCGTAGGATCGATAATGCCGTCGTCCCAGAGTCGCGCGCTGGCGTAGTAAGGATGGCTCTGGGCTTCAAAGTCATCCAAGATAGGTTGCTTGAACGCCTGTTCTTCCGCGTCGTCCCATGCGCCTCCTGAGCCTTCAACCTGGCCTCGGCGCACCTGGGCGAGCACGCCCGCGGCCTGCTCGCCGCCCATTACCGAGATACGCGCATTAGGCCACATGAACAAAAAATTGGGATCATAGGCGCGACCACACATACCGTAATTACCGGCGCCATACGAATTGCCAAGAATCAGCGTTAACTTCGGCACTTTGGCACACGCCACTGCCGTCACCAACTTAGCACCGTGTTTGGCAATGCCATCGGCCTCGTATTGCTGACCGACCATAAATCCAGTGATGTTTTGCAGAAACAACAGCGGAATCTTGCGTTGCGCACACAGCTCTATGAAATGCGCACCCTTTTGCGCCGATTCCCCAAACAACACACCATTGTTCGCAACAATACCAAGCGGTATACCGTACAAACGGGCAAAGCCACACACCAAGGTCGTGCCGAAAAGCGCCTTGAATTCATCAAAGGCTGACCCGTCGACGATGCGTGCTATGACTTCCCGTACGTCATAAGGTTTGCGTACATTACTCGGCACAATGCCTAGTAGATCACTGGCCGGGTACAACGGTTCCACCACATCTTGTACATCCAGGTTATTAGGTTTTACTCGATTCAAACGACTGACGGCTTGGCGTGCTAACCCCAGCGCATGATGATCATTGCGCGCATAGTGATCGGCCACCCCGGACTGCCGAGCATGCACATCAGCACCACCCAAGTCTTCGGCACTGACTTCTTCACCGGTCGCCATCTTTACCAACGGTGGTCCGCCGAGAAAGATCGTACCCTGATTACGCACTATGATCGCCTCGTCGGCCATCGCCGGCACGTAGGCCCCGCCGGCCGTACACGAACCCATCACCACTGCAATCTGTGGAATGTTCTGCGCTGACATGTTGGCCTGATTGAAAAAGATGCGGCCAAAATGTTGTTTATCAGGGAACACATCGTCTTGATTGGGCAGATTGGCACCGCCGGAATCGACGAGATAAATGCATGGCAAATTATTTTGCTGGGCAATATCTTGCGCGCGCAAATGCTTTTTTACAGATACGGGGTAATACGTGCCGCCCTTAACTGTCGCATCATTGGCGACAATCACGCACTCTTGACCGGCCACTCGACCAACTCCAGTTATCAAGCCTGCCGCCGGCACATCGTCCTGACCATACATATTGAACGCCGCCAATTGCGAGAACTCTAGGAATGGCGAACCCGGATCAATGAGACCATCAACGCGTTCGCGGACCAATAACTTGCCACGGGCTTTGTGACGTTGTTGGTAGCGCTCGCCCCCGCCCTCGAAAACACGCTCAACCTGACGTTGCAAATCGGCCACCAAGCCTCGCATAAATTCCGCATTGTCGATGAATTCCTGAGATCTGGAATTCACTGCACTATCGATCGTATTCATCGGACCCCTCTTAACATCAGTTAATCCTGCTTGTTGTCGGTACGCTCCAAGGCGCGGAAAGCCTTTACAGACCTGCGTTCCCAATCTTTGAGGTCTTTCAACATCAGCTCAATATAACGCTGCTGTTCTTCAACCCGCTGCCGCTGAGCTTGAATCTTGTCTATGAGCGCCTGCAACTGCGGCGCGTTGTTCGATTCGGGGTCATACATGGCTATAAGTTCGGCGCTTTCGTCTAAACTGAAGCCTAGACGCTTGCCTCGCAATATCAGTTTCAGTCGCACCCGGTCCGCAGCAGTATAGAGGCGCTTTTGACCCAGACGCTCTGGCTCCAGCAAACCTTTCTCTTCGTAGAAGCGCAGGGTTCGCGTGGTTACGTCAAAGTCTCTCGACAGGTCACGAATGGAATACATATCAACAGGTGCAGCCATAAGAATAAAACGCCTTTAATAGCCGGTTGCCTCACTGGAGTAACGCGAGTTAACAACCGTATTAACACAATAATTAACGTTAACGTTAACGTCAATTATATTTAACGAACGGCGCTGGTTAAGTACCCAATCAGACAAGATACGCAGTTACCTTAACGACCTCTGCCACGCGAAAAAAAAGCTGAACATTGCGCATTCAGCGTTGAATTTTTAGGGTCGAAACGACTAGGGTAGGCGCTGAATTTTTAACGACATCTGAGAACTATCATGGAACAGAAATTTGACGTTGCGATCATTGGCTGCGGATTCTCCGGCATGCTCTGCGCGAACTTTTTGCGCGAGGCAGGAGTTGATAATTTCTGCGTCCTCGAGATGGGCGCAGGTCTGGGCGGCGTATGGAGCCACGGTGGCGTTGGTGGCTATCCTGGAGCCGCATGCGATGTCCCGTCTTATACGTACTTGCCGTTCCTCGACCAAACCGGCTTTATTCCGTCAAAAAAATACGTAACTCAGGGAGAAATAGCGGACTACGCCAACCTACTCGCCGATCACTGCGAAATCCGTGAACACATTCGCTTTTCGCGCAAAGTGTTAGAGGTTGAATACGTCGATACGGCCACCTGGCAACTCAACACCTGGGATACCAAAAATGAGTGTGCGGCCGAGACCGTGCTCGCAGCACATGTGGTGTGTGCAAATGGCCCGCTGTCGAGCCCGCGCATGCCGGAGATTGCTGGCGTCGAAGCGTTCGCCGGTGCCAGCTTCCATACCGCTAAATGGGACTACGATATAGACCTGCAAGGAAAGCGTGTGGGCATTATCGGCACCGGAGCCTCTGCAGCTCAGGTGATCACCTCTATCGTCGATGACGTTGCAGAACTGACCGTATTTCAACGCACGCCAACATGGGCGATGCCCCGCGACGACGAACCCACACCACCCGAAATTCAAGACGCCTTCAAAGCCGGCGGCTACAGTGAAAAGCTTCGCCACGTCGACTGGAAAGGCGAACTGCCACCGGATCCAGATGCCCTATTCACCTTTGAAATGCTGCACGATGAGAAGCAGAACGCGGCCATTTGTGACGGCATCGCCAAGCGCATTCGTCAAGACGTCGAGGATCCAGAACTGGCCGCATCACTGACACCCGACTACCCGTTTTTTTGCAAACGCGTACTGTTTATAGACGACTACTACAGCACCTTTAACAAAGCCCACGTGAAACTCGTCGATGATCCCGGTGGGGTCGTGTCGGTGAACGAGACCGGCGTGACGATGGCCAGCGGCGCACATCATGATGTCGAGGTGCTGATCTTTGCTACTGGCTTCGACAGCAACCATATCCCGTTTCCTGTTAACGGCCGCAACAATACGAGCTTAGCGGACGAATTCGGCGCCAATGCGGCCAATAACTTCCAGATGACCCGTCCACAATCACTGTGGGGCATGCATGTTGCGAACATGCCGAACTTTTACATGATGATTGGGCCCCAGAGCCTCAATCCGGTGACGAACGTAACGCTGTTATGCGAAGAACAAGCTAAGTACATCGCCAATTTGGTTACCTCGATGCGCAACAAGGGCCAACAAGAGGTGGAGCCCACTGCCGAAGCCATCCATGATTGGACGGAACGTTGTAAAAACAGCTCCGAAGGTAAAGTGTGGCTGCGCTGCAATAACTGGTACATGAAAAGCACCAAGACCGACCAGAGCGCTGGGCGTGAGCGCAGTCAGGGTATGTGGATGGAATCGTACGAAGACTATCTAAAACAGCTGCTTGGCGCCGAAGGCGGTGGCACCGAGAAACTGCTGAGTTTCTCGTGAAGCGCGGCAATAAATACGGTGTCTTGGGCCGTGTTTAGGTGCGCTGAGTACGGCGCACGCGCACCGCATCAGCGAGCGCCTGCAGCAAAGGCTCGGTATCGCGCCAGGCCACGCAGGCATCGGTAATACTTTGGCCATAAGTAAGCGACTGACCATCAAGTACGTCCTGGCGCCCTTCTTCAAGATTACTCTCAATCATAATGCCGAAGATGTCCTCATTGCCGCGCCCAATCTGGGTCGCAATATCTTTGACAACATCAATCTGTCGCGCGGGCACTTTACGACTGTTGGCGTGACTTGCATCGATCATGATGCGCGCTGGCAACCCTGACTTGGTCAACATCGCAGAGGTGTCTTGAACTGAAAACATATCGTAGTTCGCCTGCTTGCCACCACGCAAAATGACATGACAATCTTCATTGCCCGCGGTCTGAAAAATAGCAGAGCGGCCCTGCTTGGTTACTGAAAGAAAATGATGGGATTGAGATGCCGAGCGAATGGCGTCCACCGCGACTTGGATATCACCATCCGTCGCGTTCTTAAAACCCACAGGACACGACAAGCCGGAGGCCAATTCGCGATGGGTCTGGCTTTCCGTGGTGCGCGCGCCAATCGCACCCCAAGACACCAGGTCCGCCAGGTATTGAGGGCTTATAAGATCTAAATATTCTGTCCCTGCGGCCAATCCTTGGTCGGCCAATTGAGCAAGCAACCCTCGAGCCAGCTTTAGCCCTTTATTAATTTGAAAGGTATCGTCCAAATCGGGGTCATTAATCAGACCTTTCCAACCCACAGTAGTACGCGGCTTTTCAAAATAAACACGCATCACAACACAAAGATCGTCGGCCAAAGTGTCTGCTGCTGCCTTCAACAAACCAGCGTACTCAAGCGCAGCATCCGTATCATGAATCGAACAGGGTCCCACGACTACAACTAGGCGATCGTCCTCATTCATGAGGATCTGATGAATAGCTTTGCGCGCCTGCGAAACCGTTGCAACAGCTGCAGCAGTCGGTGGCATTTCTTTGATCAAAGCTTCAGGCTCCATCAACTCGGTGATTGAGCCAATCCGTAGATCATCGGTACCCGTCGACATAGTGTCCCCTTTTTTCCCAAATCGCCTTTCAGGCGCGAAGGCTATCACGCCCAAACCACGACATCAGGGCTGATTAGTGTTTATGTTGATAACTCTGCACCGTCAGGAACGCCACTCGCTGCAAGTCGCGAGCAACCTCTAGATCTAAACCAGCGGTATAGATGAGCCCTTCCGGGGTGCGGCCTGTAAGCGCCGCGTATACCGTGCACGCCGCAAGATAAGT
>PBQQ01000031.1 GCA_002725095.1 Gammaproteobacteria bacterium | reverse complement strand
TGGCGCGTTTAATTTCGCGCTGCAACTGAACCCCAAGTACTACGAGGCCTGGCTGCAACGCGCAAAGGTACTGTTAGATATGGGGCTGTTGGACGACGTAAAGAAATCTCATACCGTACTGGCACGCAATGAACCGGATCTTGCCAAAGCGCTCATGGTCGCGGTCGACACGTGGCTGACCGAGCGCGAGCAACCGCTTGACGACGTTGAAACCGCGTTTATGGAGTGGCGCAATACGCAAACCTAGCCTTGGCCACCACTATTGGGGTTTATCGCCTCGCAAAGTCACTCGGTGCATTTTGCGATGCTGAGGAAAAAAATCATTCACCGGCTTATGTTGCGTAGAACGGTTATCCCATATCGCAACGGTGCCAGGCCGCCACGACAGACGCACAGTGTGTTCATCAGCGATTACGTGTTGATATAAGAAATTCAGCAAATGCTCGCTTTCCAGAGCTGACAGTTGTTTGATCCGTGTTGTAAATAATCGATTAACATAAATGCTCTTGCTGCCAGTTTCCGGATGTGTACGCACCAACGGATGCTCTACCGGCGGGTTTGCTGCGATGGCCGGTGCCAAGCGTTCCGCGCCTCCGGGCTCCGCAAGGGACTCAGCAAAGCCATGGGCAAAGTCATGGATCGCGGTCAGCGGCGCCAGCAATTCCTGCATTTCTTTAGACAGACTGCCGAAAGCGGCGGTTGCGCTGGCCCAAAGCGTATCTCCACCTACCTCGGGGATGATTTGTCCCTGTAACAATGTAAAGCTCGGCGGTTGCCCCATAAACGTCATATCTGAATGCCATATTTCAATCTTTGACGGGTTCTGCGCTGTGCTTTCTAAAATCTGTACCGCATCGCTTTGTTCAGTTGTGGCATAAGCAGGATGATCGAGCACCTCGCCAAACCGTTTGGCGAAAGAGGCAAAAACTTCTGGAGCGGTGTCTTGATCGCGGAAGAACAGCACCTCGTGTTCATTCAAGGCACGACGCACTTGTGTATAGGCCTGATCCGATGCAGCGACATCAGCCAAACCAACGCCGCTGACGAAGGCACCTAGCGCTCCTGCGGCTCTGCGCAAACTAAGCTCGGTCATGACGCCACTCCAAAGATAAAAGAGCCGAATTGTAGCGCCCCGCTCGCACCTAGCAATGAATACAAACAATTTTCATGCGACGGATTTGTCGAGCTAAAACGTATACCCTAAATATTCAACCAAGGAGATAACAATGACCCAACCGCTGATGACAAAAGTCGTCGTATTGTTTTTTACTCTGGCATTGAGCGCGGTGGCAACGGCCGAACACCATACCAAAGACAAAAAAAACCGCTTTCCCATCAACATTGAGCAAGCCGAGGCAAGAGCCAGCGCGCATTTCGCTGCAGCCGACACTAATGCGGACGGTTTACTGTCCACCGATGAATTCGCTCTCTTGCAGCCCGATCGCCCTCGTGGGTTGCGAGGATGGCCAGACAAAATACGCAAAAGAAATCCACGCAATCCGGGCCTCATGGATGGGCAAACCCGCAAATCTAAGAACAACAAGGCGCGCGCTCGTTCTGCCCAAGTAAATCCCAAACGCGCTGCGGAACGCAATCAAATGCGGGCCGCAGCGGAAAGCGCGATGTTCAAGCTCATGGACGAAAATGCAGACGGGCTGCTTGATTCCGACGAGTATGCGAATGCGGATAAGCCGCAACTCATGCAAAAAGCGCGTCAAATGGTGGCGTTTGCGCAATTTGATGCCAATAAAGACGGGTTTATTGCGCCTGACGAACTGCCGAACCCAACGGCTCAGCTGCGGCAATTTGACGCGAATAATGACGGCATCGTCAACAAGCGTGAAATGCGCAGAGGTCTGCGCGCGCGTCGCGAGGCCAACGATTCGTAACGGTATTGCACTTAATTTTGACCACGATACACGATGACGAGCTTATGAGTGCTGTCACACGACAAGACAAAGACGCCTTCGCAATGCTTATAATGAGCCGCGCAACGCGCTTAAACCCTTCATTCAACCCGAAAATTAGGACTCAGCTGATATGTGGGCTTAGCATATACAGCCGCCGACCGTTGGTCTTGACCACNTGTTTGTGAGTGTTCGCTTACGTCAGGTAGGAGATTTGCAGGGCTTGCGTGCGACGTCAGGCGGCATAATGCCAAAAACAGGTCTCGCCAATCGGCGTCCGAAAAGCCCGCACGCACCCTAGGGCCATCCAAGAACCGCCGCAATACGATCTTTGCCGCTCGCTGCAGAACTGTTTCTTCGACCAACCCCGCGCTTGCCGGCCGAAGTATTTGCGGGCTCGAAACGAATTCAGCGCGCAAAAGATTTTTCGCGCCATCACTCAGTTCAGTCACCGATGAGCATAAATATTCAACGTGCCGATCCAAAACTTGCGCGCAAAGACCTTTCTTGCTCTCGAAATAATGGTAGATCATACGCTTGTTAACTCGAGCACGCCGAGCCACCTCATCGACGCGCAACCCAGCGACACCAAGCTCTGCGATCATCTCGGCTGCCGTATCCATAAGTCGCTGCTGGGTTATTTCAGCATTTCGGGGCATATTTCTGGCGACANAGTAACCATATAGTTACTTAAGCATACCTGATAGCCGAAAGAAAATCACCCGAGCTTTATTGCTCATAAGTATCTATTTAGTTACTTAAACGAAAACCCGCGGTGCGAGTTTCCAAATCAAGCAAGTAACGCTTGCCAGGCAGCCCGCCACCAAAGCCAGTCAAACCCCCATTGCTGCCAACAACTCGATGGCAAGGTATGATAATCGCAATCGGATTAGCGCCATTCGCCGNACCGACTGCGCGCACCGCCTTGGGATTGCCAATCGCCTGCGCAATGTCCTTNTAACTGCGCGATTCACCATAAGGAATCTCCTGTAACGCACCTAAGACCTGAGCTTGAAACGGCGTTGCTCTCGGCTTCAAACGCAGATCAAAGGCTCGCAATCGACCCGCAAAATAGGCGTCAAGCTGTGCCACAGCTTCCGCGAACCTTTGATCATCGCGCTCCCATGAAGGGTCGGCGCTGCGTGCTTTAGGCCCGATAGAAAAATATAACCCTGTTAGCGACGCGTCGTTACCCGTTAACGTCAGTTCACCGATTGGGCTGAGAAATGTGGTGAAATAAGTCACTAGCGCTTACCCGCAGAACGTCTTTGCGCCGCCGCAAACCATAAATACATCAGCGCATAGGCNCGCCAGGGCTGCCACGCCTTGGCTTGCGCCGCCGCCTTCGCGGGGGTGGTGGCCAGTTGCTTCAACACTACCCAATCGTTACGTGGAAACGCATCTGGATCTTTGTTTACACGNAGCTTGATGTAGTCGACCGTCCATGGGCCAATGCCTGGAATGGCCATAAGTGCAGCGCTCAATTGCTCTNGATCACAGCCATCAGAAAAGTCCAGTTCGCCNCGGCACACNGCGCNCGCCAACAAGCTGACGGCTCGACCGCGCCGNCCGGGCATACCAATCTCTGCAATATCCTGGTCACAAAGCTGCTCGGGCNTAGGAAATGCTCCGTGGCCATACCGCTGGATCATNGCGNTCGCCAGTTCAGTACCGCGAGCAACACTCACCTGCTGACCAAGAATCGCCCTGATCGCGGTTTCAAAACCATTCCAGGCGCCCGGTACTCGCAGCCCCGGCGCGCGGTTGACCCAAGGTTTTAGTACNGNCTCCTGCGCCAGGTGCGCATGNATACTCGCACCATCTGCATCAAGATCAAATACGCGCGCAACCCTTCGCAGCNGCGCATGGGCTGGCTCGGTAGTCAAAGGCAGTTGCACCCGCAGATTTTGACCGTCGCGCACCACCACAACCGACCCCTGTTGATTCGGCAACTGTCGCTCGTAGCAATGGCCCTGCACCGTTTCAATTCCATCTAACGCGCGCATCTCTAAGTAGTTAAAAACCCAGTCAAAGTCATAAGGTGGCCGCACCGGTAACGTCAATGACAACCTCTGCGGCGCTCGAGAATGACCGCGTCCTTTTCGCAAAGCGCTGGGCGCGCAGTGATAAAATTTTCGCAGCTCGCGATTGAATTGGCTGACGCTACCGTAACCAGCGTATGCCGCAACTTGGGTAAGGGGCAATTCGGTTGCAAGCAAATGACGCGCCAACTGCACGCGCTTAAAACGCGCAATCGATAATGGCGTTGCCCCCAAGGTCTGCATGAATATTCGGTCCAAATGCCGCNCGCTGAGGTCTAACTGTCGTGCAAGCGCCNATANCGACTGACCATTCAAAAACCCACCATCAATAAGCCTTAAGGCCCGAATCACATGAGTATTACCCAANGCCGATTCCGGCATCGGTAANGCCATCTCTGGACGACATCGCAGACAGGGACGATAGCCCGCCTCTCCAGCCGCCGCCGCAGTG
The DNA here is from genome assembly GCA_002725095.1 of Gammaproteobacteria bacterium. Classification (GTDB taxonomy): domain Bacteria; phylum Pseudomonadota; class Gammaproteobacteria; order Pseudomonadales; family Azotimanducaceae; genus UBA4421. The sequence continues at coordinate 15,476 of PBQQ01000031.1, read as the reverse complement.
GCAAAATATCTTGCATTCTGCTCCGCCGGCAGGCGCGATGGGCAGATCGGGCGGCAAAATACACCGGTGGTCAATGTTGCCAAATAAAAGCGGCCATCAAATCGAGAATCGCGGTTAAGGCGGGCACGCATACAGACCGCAGCCGAAGGTAGCGCAGCAACATGATCANCCGAGGCGACTGAAGCACCAGCTGAGATAACGGTTTTTTTCTGCTGCATAATCAAACTATAGCCAAAAACGGCGGAAAAACTGCGCAAAATCGGACATTGATAAAAATCACATCTCGCGCTTTCAATGGTGCGAATTTCTACGCTCATGTACCCTAATTATTCATCAAGGAGGGACTATGGCTGAAGAAAAGTGGACTGAACCCAACAATCTCATCATTGAGCAGATTGAAATAGGCCCAATGCAAAACTTTACCTACCTAATAGGCTGCCGCAGCACCCAAGAGGTTGTCGTCGTCGACCCGGCGTGGGATGTCGCAAACCTGCTGGGTCACATTAACACTAAGGGCTACACCTTGAACGCAGCTCTGGCCACCCACTACCATCCCGACCATGTCGGGGGTTCTTTCGGCAGCAACAACGTGGAGGGCGTAGCGACGCTCATGGAACTCAACCCTGTAAAAGTCTACGCCCACAAGCTGGAGGTCCCAGGGCTCAAAAAAGTCACTGAATTGTCCGATTCCGACATTGTCAGCGTCGACTCGGGCGACACGCTGAAAGTTGGCAACATCGAAATAGAGTTCTTACATACCCCCGGGCATACCCCTGGCAGCCAGTGTTTTCGCGTTAAAAACACGCTCATAAGTGGGGACACTCTGTTTATAAATGGCTGTGGACGGGTTGATCTTCCCGGCTCTAACTCAGAGGACATGTATCACAGCATCTGCAAGCTCTGCGAATTGCCCGACGACACGCTATTGCTACCCGGCCACAATTACGGCCACGTGCCCAATGCCACCCTGGGCGAAACCAAAGAGATGAACACCTACATGCGCATAAACGATATGGACACCTGGAAAACGATCATGGGCGACTGATGCCCTCAACGCTTCACGAGGAGAGATTACCAAGATGTACGTCACCATTAACGACTTAGTTACCTACGAATCCGTCGATCNCATCGCCACCATCACCATAAATCGTGCTGAGCGCATGAACGCCCTAAACGAAGAGATAATTATTGGCCTACAGCGCGCTTGGCANCATCTCGAACAAAGCGATGACCGTGTNGCGGTTTTGCACGCTGCCGGCGACAAGGCGTTTTCCGTTGGCGCTGACGTTAAGGATCCTCCGAAAGAAATGTGGCAGGGCGTACCCAGCATCGGCGCGACCACGAGCAAACCCGTAATCGCCGCGGTTCACGGCTGGTGCATCGGCGGCGCATACGTGATCGTGCAAATGTGTGACATGGTAGTCGCTGCCGACAACACAAAATTCAAATATCCAGAAGCCCAACTAGGATTTACCGGTGGTTTGATCAGCAGTGCAGTGGCGCGCATCCCGCACAAAGTCGCCATGGAATTTATGCTGCTGGGAGAAGATTTCGACGCCGAGCGCGCTTTAAGCGCGGGCATGGTGAACAAGATCGTTGCCACTGGCGAAGAATTGGCATCGGCTCAGACATGGGCCAAAATCCTCGCAGATTCTGCGCCATTAGTGGTCGACACCATCAAGCGTTTCGCCCTCGAGACTTTGAACAAAAGCCCCGCGGAAGCCGGAGCCATCGCGCGCGATCAATTGCTAACAGTGCGTAACAGCGAAGACGGCGCCGAGGGTCGGCGCGCCTTCGGTGAAAAACGCAGACCTAAATTCAAGGGCCGCTAAAACAACTTTTAAGCTAGTGCCGCTTTAACGGCCGGCGCGGTGATCGGCAACTGCCGAACGCGCGCGCCCACTGCATTGAAAACAGCGTTGCCAATAGCCGGCCCTACCGCTGTGGTCGCNGGCTCACCTAAGCCGACCGCCTGATAATCGCTGTCCACAAACTCGATGTCCATCTCAGGCACATCCGCCATGCGCATGGGCGTATAGCTGTTCAAGTTCACGTCTTTGACTTGCCCGTGCAAAAACTCTGTACCTTCATGCAGAGCNATACTCGCGCCCCACAGCGCAGCACCCTCGGTTTGCGCCAGCGCGCCATCCGGATGCACGATGGTGCCTGCGTCAATGACCACAGTGAGTTTCTTCAAAGTTACTTTGCCACTGCCGCGGTGCACATGCACATGCGCAACAACGCCTGTCCAAGTGGGCATGTCGCGCTCCTGACCGAAGGTCACAGCAACACCCAAGCCTTCGTCTTCAGGCAACTTTGCTCCCCACTCCGACTTATCCGCCACCCGCTGTAATACCCCCGCCATGCGCTTCGCTCCACCCACTGAATTCGGGGCAGTACCGGCATTAGCACCGTTCGCGGTGAGGTGCCGCAAGCGGAATTCAACCGGATCCGCGCCGACCTTGTGCGCAGCTTCATCCATAAAGCTTTCCAACGCCCAATTGGTCCATCCGGGGCCAACAGAGCGCAGCCAACCCGGCCTAAACGTTGCGTTCGCAAGATCGTTCATAACCGNGCGCACACGATGCGCACCAACGTCGTACCAGTGGTTAGCGCCATTAATGGAAAAAGGATCAAACTTTTCGCCATTCGTTCCGGGACCCAAGAAGAACGGCGCCATGGCTGCAGTCGGCCAGCCCGCTGTTGCAGCATGCTGCATACCGATCACCTTATTGTCCGCATCAAACGCCATGCTGACATTTTGTACCGAAGCCGATCGTGGTGAATCAAAGCGCGAATCATCTTCACGACTAAATACAACCTTGACCGGCTTACCTAACGCTTTCGCCGCGAGCAGTGCCGGCACACCATAGTCACCGTTTAATCGCCGNCCNAATCCGCCNCCCAGCAGGTAGGTTCGCATCACCACCTTTTCCGGTGGCACCCCGAGNGCCTGNCCCAAAGTCGGCAAAATCAACGACTGCCACTGATTGCCTGTATGCAGTTCCCAGCGACCGTNNTTTTCCAAGCCNATCGCATTNACCGGCTCCAGCTGAAAATGCAATACCGTNTTCGTTGTNTAGCTNGCTTCTANAACCGAGTCTGCGGCCTCGAACATATGATCNACATGCTCATTNTCNACCACCAACGACCCACCAGNNCCCTTCAACAATTCAGCGCCGCGCTTNAANANATCNGNTTCTGATACNTGNGCACCAGNCCCCGCCTGCCANNTAATTTTNATCTTTCGCGCTNCCCGCTGNGCGGCNTGNTANGAATCAGCGATAACCAACGCCCAACCGGGNACGGTATTCGACGGATCNTCCAACACCAAGGTCTGCTGATAACCGGCTATGNATTTAGCGGNGCTATCATCAACCGATTTAACCACCGAACCGTAGCGAGTCGGCGGGATCATTGGTTTGGCGTACACCATCCCCGGGTAGGTCGCGTCGATGCCGTAAACAGCGCTGCCATTGGTCTTAGCCGGTATGTCATCTGCCGTTGTAGGCATGCCGACAAGTTTTCGATCTTGGCGTGCCTTAATAGGCAATGCCGCCAGTTGCGCATCGGAATAGGTCCGGGTTAGATCGCCTCTGGCCACGATCTCGCCATAGCTGATGCGTTTGCCATTAGCCACCACATGGCTATTCTCTGCCACACAGACATTGGAGTTTACGCCCAACAACTTCGCTCCCTCTTCGATCAACGAGGCGCGACCCGCCGCTCCAGCACGACTCAAGAGGTCAAAGTTCTGCCATACCGACCAACTGCCACCGGTAACAAATAAACCGTACTTAGCTTCGGTATCCACATGATTAATACGCACGTCGGCCCAATTAGCCTCCAATTCTTCCGCAACGATACGCGCTAATGCTGTGCCAACATGCTGACCCATTTCAGCTTTCGTGACGTTTACTGAAATTTCGCCGTTTGCCGCAATGGCATACCAAATAGTAGGTTCGAACAACTTCTGCGCCATCGCTTGAGCCGGCGTCGTCCTTAGCAGGGTCGCGGGAACAAAGGCCAGCGTAAACCCTGCGTGCGTGGCGCCGATCATAAACCCTCGACGAGAAATACCCTTCGCGCCTTGAACCTGGGCTGCGGCTTCCTGTGCTGATGAATTAGACATGAGCCTTACCCTCCGCAGATGCCGCCAATTTAATCGCCTTTTTTATCCGCGCATAGGCCATACAACGGCACAGGTTGCCGTTCATAGCGACGTCAATATCCGCATCCGTTGGCGCAGCATTGGTCGCAAGCAAACTCGCTGCTTGCATGATTTGGCCTGACTGACAGTAACCGCATTGCGGGGTTTGGGCAGCAACCCAAGCTTGCTGCAAAGGATGATCACCCGTTGCGCTCAAACCTTCGATGGTCGTGATATTTCTACCCCTGACTGCAGCGATCGTGGTTACACACGAACGTTGAGCAACCCCGTCAATATGTACCGTGCACGCGCCGCACATGCCAATGCCACAACCGAACTTGGTTCCTTTCAAATCAAGCTCGTCGCGCACAGCCCATAGCAGAGGGGTATCGCTAGGGACATCCAGCGATACAGCCTCACCGTTTACTTTAAATTTGATCGTCATCTACACACTCCCCAAAAGCGTTTCCAAACAATAAAGGAAAGCTAGGGGAGCGAGCAAGAGTTAACTTTATAGTTGGAAGAGAACATTGCGCAGGAAACTTGGGCTTTGGACGAAGCAGCCAAGCCCCATCGAGTTCTAAGCAGTTCAAAACACGGCGGAAGAGGCATCCTGCAATCGGCAGAATGCCTCAGGGTCACTTGCCTATGGCAGCAAATGAGAGACCGCGTCACGCTCCTCGGCCAACTCAGCTTCTGTTGCGGTCATTTTTTCTTGGCTGAATTCGCCAACCTCAATGCCCTGAACAATTTCCCAGTCGCCTCCCGAGCAGCGCGCGGGAAATGAATAGATTAGCCCTTCAGCGATTCCATAACTGCCATCAGAGTAAACACCCATACTAACGATAGCATCGCTGCCCAGTGCCCAATCACGCATGTGGTCGATAGCCGCATTAGCCGCTGACGCTGCACTAGACGCGCCACGGGCTTCGATGATTGCCGCACCACGCTGTTGCACGGTAGGAATAAAGTCATTCGTATACCAGGCCATATCAATCAGCGACATCGCATCAGCGCCGTCAACTGTGGCCCGATGAATGTCCGGATATTGCGTGGCCGAGTGGTTGCCCCAAATGCATAACCCGTCCACATCGCTTACATGCTTGCCGGTCTTTTGCGCCAACTGTGCCATCGCGCGGTTATGGTCGAGCCGCGTCATCGCGGTAAAATTGCGCGGATCCAAGTCCGGCGCATTGCGCTGGGCGATCAAACTGTTTGTGTTTGCGGGATTACCGACCACTAAAACTTTGACATCGCGCGATGCATTATCGTTAAGCGCCTTGCCCTGAACAGAAAAAATCGCCGCGTTCGCTTCCAACAAATCCTTTCGTTCCATCCCTGGTCCGCGCGGCCGCGAACCCACGAGCAACGCATAGTCTGCATCTTTGAATGCAACGTTTGGATCGTCGGTGTAGATCACTTCCTGCAACAGCGGAAACGCACAATCGTCCAGCTCCATTACAACACCGGCAACGGCACCAAGCGCTGGAGTGATTTCCAACAATTGCAAAATCACCGGCTGGTCTTTACCCAACATGGCCCCGGAGGCCACACGGAACAAAAGCGCATAGCCAATTTGGCCTGCAGCACCGGTAATGGTTACGCGAACGGGATTTTTCATTTTCTCTCTCTTGATATCAGTTAAGCCAAAAAGCAGCGGCGCATTCTAGTTCGATTTGACAATAAATTCTGCACTCTAGCGTATTCAGTCATCAATGGATGAAGAACAAGAGCGCTACATAATGTCTGCTTTGATATCGATCAATTGCACTCGCGTTGTGCTTTATTTTTGTTCAAAACCGCCGTCTGATCCGAGCCAATTAGAACAAAAACCTGTACACGACCAAAAAAATGCGTGTTTCCTGTAATTTCACGCGCCATTGCACCATTATGGTGCAATGGCCGCGCAGGTCGGCTTGAAACTAAGACCAAATTTTGAGATCTTTTCCAACCAGTTTGGCAGGGTAACTTGGCAGGCAGCGAAGACTGCACCCATCACAACCCACACGTCGCCAGACTGGCGTTGACAGACAGTCTATTGCCTCCTTTTTGAGCAAGCCAATTTACCAAGTTCCTTAGTCCGCTTACCTGTTAAGCAGACGGGGTTCCGCGCCCTCCAGCACGCGTTTTTAACGGCGTGGACGGCTAGAAGATACGAGTTAGAGCAAATTTATGACCTTAATTTACCAAGGTAACTTGCCTGCTAAACACGGCTTATACGACCCAGCAAACGAAAAAGATGGCTGCGGCGTGGGTTTTATTTGCGACATCAAAGGTCGCCCCAGCCATCAAATCGTCGCAGACGCGGCAGCGATGAATTGTTGCATGGAACACCGCGGCGGCGTGGGCTACGAAAAAAATAGCGGCGATGGCGCAGGCATTCTTACCGGGCTGCCGCACTCACTTCTGCAAAAAGTGGCGCTAGATAACTTCGAAAAGGAGCTTCCAGAGGCAGGAGGCTACGGCGTCGGCAATGTTTTTCTCCCCACTGATGCAACTGAGCGCGAGCACTGCAAGCAGGTCATCGCTGATGAGATCATAGCAGCTGGACAAACGCTGATCGGCTGGCGTGCTCTGCCAACCGACGCGGATGCTGCGGATGTCGGCAAGGCGGCCCGAGCCGCGATGCCGCATTTCGAACAACTGTTCATTGCCCGCGGTGATGACCGCGACGCTCAGGCTTTCGAACGCACTCTATATATGATTCGCAAACTCTCTACCCATCGCCTGCGCGGCGACGAAGACCTGGCCCAGCGTCATCTTTTTTATGTTTGCTCGCTGTCCGCCAACGTCATCATCTACAAAGGCATGCTTACCCCTGATCAGTTGTTCCCATTCTATACAGATCTGCAAAACCCAGACTACGCCAGCCATCTGGCCATGGTGCACTCTCGTTTTAGCACCAATACCTTTCCTTCTTGGGACCGCGCCCAACCCAATCGATTTATGAGCCACAACGGCGAAATCAATACGCTATTGGGCAATCAGAATTCGATGAACGCCCGCGAGGGCATCGTGGCAAGCCGGTATTTCGGAGACGACATNNAAAAGCTNTTNCCGATTGTCGAGCCCGACTGCTCGGACTCCGGCAGCTTTGACAATGTATTGGAGTTCCTATTGATGTCCGGCCGCAGTCTGCCAGAAGCCTTGCTGATGATGATCCCAGAGGCGTGGCAACAACATCAGGATATGAGCAACACGAAACGTGCGTTTTACGAGTATCACTCATGCTTAATCGAACCCTGGGACGGGCCAGCCTCCATTGCGTTCAGCGACGGCACTTGCATAGGCGCGGTACTCGACCGCAATGGCCTGCGACCCTCCCGCTATTACATTACCGACGATGACAAGTGCATCATGGCCTCTGAAGTGGGTGTGGTTGAGGTCGACCCAGCGCGCGTCGTCACAAAAGGTCGACTGCAACCCGGGCGCATTTTTCTAATTGATTTCAACGAAGGCCGCATGATTCCGGACGAGGAACTCAAAGGTGGTCTTGCCGGCGCTCAGCCGTATCAAGAGTGGGTGGACCAATATCGCCTCGACTTGGATGATATTCCCAAACAACCCGGCTTAGGCGTCGACTCAGAAAGCCTGACCCAGCGTATGCAGGCCTTTGGCTACACCCAAGAAACCATGCAATTCATGCTTGAACCCATGTTACGCGAGCTGCGCGATCCACTGGGGTCTATGGGTAACGACGCGGCCTTAGCGGTAATGTCTGAAAAACCACGCATGCTTTACGACTACTTCAAACAGCGTTTCGCTCAGGTCACTAATCCGCCTATCGATTCCATTCGAGAAGAAGTCATTATGGCCTTGGAGTGCTATATCGGCCCTGAGCGCAATCTCTTAGAACCGACGCCAGAGCACGCTAATCGTCTGCGCCTGACTCATCCAATAATCAGCAATGACGAGTTAGCGGCCTTGGCGAACATGGACTATCGAGGCTGGCGCAGCAAAACCATCGACATTACTTATCCACTGAACGCCGCTGACGACAATCTCGCCGCCCTGCGTGAAGCGTTGCAACGCATCAGCACCGAAGCTCAACAAGCCATCGCCGACGGCTACAGTCTGGTCATCTTATCCGACCGGGCCATAGCTGCAGATCGGGGCGCGATGAGCGCTCTGCTCGCAGTAGGCACCGTGCATCATGCACTGGTCGCCGCGCATCTGCGCAGCCAAATAGGCATAGTCATAGAGACCGGCGAAGCCCGCGAAGTCCACCACCATTGTCTGTTGGTGGGTTATGGCGCCGACGCCATTAACCCGTATCTCGCTTTTGAAGCGCTCTGGGATGTACTGGCCCGCGGCAAATTCAACGACGTGGCCGAAATCCGCAACAGCGGCGACGTCGTGACCCGATACCGCAAAGCCATTGCCAAGGGCATGCTAAAAGTGATGGCCAAAATGGGCATTTCAACTCTGCATTCTTATAAAGGTGCCCAGATCTTCGAGGCCGTGGGCCTCGCCGAAGACGTTATCGAACTCGCCTTCAAGGGCACAGCCAGCCGCGTTTCCGGTATAAACCTAGCCGCTCTAGCGGACGAAATGATTCGCCGCCATCATCTTGGCTTCCCAAGCCGAGCCGCCACGAGCGTTGCGGTGTTGCCTAATCCAGGCGACTTTCATTGGCGGCGGACGGGCGACATCCATCTATGGGACCCAAAATCTATCGCCAATTTACAATCCGCAGCGAGGGCAAACAGCGAGGACGCTTACTGGGCTTTTGCCAAACAAGTAAACGAGGAAAATACCCGCAAAGCGACTTTGCGTGGCCTGCTGGAATTCGCGCCCCAAGATTCGAAAGTCGAACTGCACGAGGTCGAAGAGGCGGCGGCTATTGTTAAGCGATTCGCAACCGGAGCAATGAGCTTTGGCTCCATCAGTGCCGAAGCCCACGAGTCTCTGGCCATCGCCATGAATCGGCTGGGCGGAAAATCCAACACGGGAGAAGGCGGCGAAGACGCTAAGCGCTTTGTTCCGCTGCCCAATGGCGATTCGAAACGCTCGGCCATCAAGCAAGTGGCGAGTGGGCGTTTTGGTGTGACCATCAACTATCTGACCAACGCTGATGAGCTGCAGATCAAGATCATTCAGGGCGCCAAGCCGGGCGAAGGTGGCGAATTACCCGGCGGCAAGGTGGACGACTACATCGCAGGCCTGCGCCACTCTACGCCGGGCGTTGGTCTCATAAGCCCGCCACCGCATCACGACATTTATTCAATCGAAGACATGGCGCAGCTGATTCATGATTTGAAGAATGCCAACCCGAAAGCGCGCATCAGCGTAAAATTAGGCGCTGAAATCGGTGTTGGCACCGTTGCGGCCGGCGTCGCTAAGGCCCGAGCGGACCATCTAGTAATTGCCGGAGATTCCGGTGGCACAGGCGCTTCGCCTTTAACCTCAATTAAGCATGCTGGAGTGCCCTGGGAATTGGGCATCGCTGAAACCCATCAAACTCTGGTTATGAATAACTTGCGGTCGCGCGTGGTGTTACAAACCGACGGCCAAATTAAAACCGGGCGTGATGTTGCCATTGCCGCATTATTGGGGGCGGAGGAATTTGGCTTTGCTACAGCGCCACTGATCGCACTGGGCTGCATCATGATGCGCAAATGCCACCTCAACACCTGCCCGGTAGGTATTGCTACTCAGGATCCAGAACTGCGCAAGAAATTTACTGGGTCCCCGGAACATGTCGTGAACTACCTATTCATGGTGGCGGAGGAGTTGCGCCAGATCATGGCGATGTTGGGCGTGCGAACCGTTAACGAAATGGTCGGTCGCGTTGATCTGTTACAGACCGATACAGCGCTCGAGCACTGGAAGGCTAAGGGGTTAGACCTTAGCGCAATCATTGCCGAAGCACAGGAGCCCGAGGAGTTCCTTGGCCGTTATGCTATGCATGAGCAAGATCATGAGCTCGACAAAGCCTTAGACAACAAACTGATTCCATTAGCCGAGCCAGCCCTGACTCGCGGCGACAAAGTGCACGCGCAATTGCCAATTGTGAACACTAATCGCGTCGTAGGCGCGATGCTGTCCAACAAAGTTATTACCGATGTCGGTCCACAAATGCTCCCTGATGACACGATTCACTTTAAGTTCGACGGCAGCGCGGGCCAAAGTTTTGGTTGCTGGCTTGCCAAAGGCATNACTCTGGAGGTCGAAGGCGATGCCAATGATTTTGTNGGCAAGGGTTTGTCTGGTGGCCGCATAATTGTCTACCCGCCAAAAATNAGTAGCTTCGCCGCTGAAGACAACATCNTTGTAGGCAACGTAGCGCTGTACGGGGCNACCTCAGGCGAGGCCTATTTCCNCGGCATTGCCGCCGAACGCTTCTGCGTTCGTAANAGCGGNGCCAGCGCANTCGTNGAAGGCGTTGGNGATCACGGTTGCGAGTACATGACCGGCGGCCGCGTNGTNGTATTGGGCANTACCGGCCGCAACTTTGCGGCAGGAATGAGTGGCGGTATCGCCTATATCTGGGATCCTNAAGACGCGTTTGCCGGTAATTGCAACGCCGAAATGGTCGACCTTGACCCNGTGGTTGCCGACGACGACATCGCTGAGCTGAAGCGGCTCATCAGCAACCACGCAGAGTTCACTGGTTCNGCTNTGGCCTCTGCCGTACTCAACGACTGGNACAACCAGACCGAGAATTTCGTTAAGGTCATGCCCAGAGATTACAAGCGCGTATTGTCCCAGCGAGAGCAGCGTTTCAGCGCGGGCTAACAGACAATCCTCAGAGTTAAAGACAGGTATCAAGCACAGCAATATGGGTAAACCTACAGGCTTCATCGAATTTCCACGAACCGCGGCGCCGTACCGGCCGCCACAGGAGCGGCTACTGGATTTCAACGAAATCTATACCGATCACAATGTCGAACGTCTTAACACCCAGGGCGCGCGCTGTATGGATTGCGGAATTCCGTTTTGCCAATCTGAAGAAGGCTGCCCGATTCACAATCTCATACCGGAATGGAACGATTTAGTTTTCCGTGATCAGTGGCGCGACGCCCTTGATCGGCTGCATGAAACCAACAATTTCCCTGAGTTTACTGGCCGTGTCTGTCCTGCGCCCTGCGAAGGAGCCTGTGTGCTTGGCATCACCGACCCAGCAGTCACCATCAAAAATATAGAGATGGCGATAATCGATCGAGGTTTTGCTGAAGGTTGGGTAACGCCAAATATACCCAGTGTGCGCAGCGAAAAAACGATCGCAATCGTGGGCTCCGGTCCGGCGGGTCTCGCTGCCGCAGATCAGTTAAACAAAGCGGGGCACAACGTAACCGTTTACGAGCGTGCCGATCGAATTGGCGGCCTGCTCATGTACGGCATTCCGAATATGAAGTTGGCTAAAAACGATGTGGTAGAACGGCGTGTCCAACTCATGCGCGATGCCGGCGTCAACTTTGTCACCAGCACTGCAGTGGCAGACGGCAGCAATGGCAGCGTTGGCGTTGACGCCATGCGTGCGGAAAACGATGCCGTGCTGTTAACTACTGGCGCGACCGTACCCAGAGATCTACCGATCCCTGGACGCGAATTGACCGGCGTGCACTTTGCAATGGACTTTTTGTCAGCAAATACCAAAAGTTTGCTCGACTCGGAGCTACAAGACGCCGCACACATCTCCGCCAAGGGTAAAAACGTGATTGTCATCGGCGGTGGCGACACCGGCACGGACTGCATCGGCACATCACTGCGCCATGGCTGTAAATCACTGGTCAACTTTGAACTGTTCCCGCAGCCACCCCAAGATCGAGCCGCCAACAATCCTTGGCCGACTTGGCCAAAGATATTCCGCGTGGACTACGGCCACGAAGAAGCGCGCATCCGTCAAGGCGACGATCCTCGTGTGTACTCCGTGTCATCGCTTTGCTTTATCGGCAACGAACAAGGACAACTCACCGGTGTAAGAACCGTCGAAGTAGTTATGCAGGATGGCAAGCTTGAAAACGTACCGGGGACAGAAAAAGACTGGCCAGCGGATCTGGTATTTCTGGCTATGGGATTTCTCGGGCCAGAACATGCGGTGAGCGACCCGCTGGGATTAGAATACGACGAGCGCTCAAACTATCGATCCAATTACGGGCAATACACCACCAATATCGATAAGGTTTTTGTTGCGGGCGACTGCCGCCGCGGCCAGTCTCTGGTGGTGCGGGCGATCAATGAAGGTCGCGAAGCAGCACGAGAGATTGATCGCTACCTCATGGGCGCCACGGAACTGCCGTGACAAGAGCAACTGAGCGAAAGCGCAGCACTCTTTTAAGTTATGACCGGAAATACGTCACACAGCGAGCCTGAAGATTCAGTAGCGAAGTAACTAGTTAACTACTTCTTTAAGGAATTTTTCCTTAAGATACTTCTCATCCAAACTGGCATGCCGAAGCTGTGCCACCTGCCCTCTATCTGTTGCAATTTCCCCAATTCGACCAGGATTAGATTTAAATAGTTTCTTGCTTTGATAGTTCGCAATATCGTCAGCATAGGCTTGCTCTATGGATATGATGTTCCAACCGCTTTGTCTTAACTCGTCAACCAAATCACCAATAAAAAGCGCCGATATATCTATTTCATGTAACAACAGTACATGCTTAGGTGAACGACCCAGATGTCGAACCGCCATCTGGTCGTAGTGATTAATACTTTCCATCAAAGTCTGAACATAGAAGCTGCTCATCCTTTGCATATCAATAGTGACGCCGTCCTTTATCGCTTCCTGGAATAGACTTTCTATGAACCAATCCCAGTTCTTTAACGTTATATAGGCATTAAAGTAGCTATGCTCCGCTAACAGCGCTCTCATTCCATCGCGTTTTTCCAAACTGTCCCCCTCTTTCAAATACGGAAAGCGGAACAGTTTGCGGAAATTCTTAAACCTTTTGAGTCTATCGTGAGCGAGCAAAAAGTCTTTACTGAACTCCTCGAATGAAGACTGGTTGATATCCGGATGGCTATTAGTGTGGTTAGCAATAATATGCCCGGCCCGCGCATATCGATTCAGCCTCGCCCTGCCCTCTTCGTCCAAGGCATTTGCGACTGAAAAAAAGGCTACCTGAGAAACGCCATGCCCAGACAATTGTTCGATTAACTTTTGTGATCTCTGTTTGCCATTGAAGTAACCATGAGCAAACCTTGGCGAGTCATCAAAAGTAATCGCCAGCTCTTTTGCAACGGTTTGCGAAGACCACACAGAGAGCAAGGAAATAACTATGAACTTTTGAAACATCCTATTCTCCGCTCAAACTCACTTACCAGGCCTCTCCGGCAAAATAGGCACCATGGCGTTCCAGACGCCGTCTCCCTTGCGGCGATGATAAATGGCCCCAGCAATATGCAAACCGATCAAATTTACACTTATCCAAAAGCATAGCTATGGTTGCAACGTGGTCCTAATCGCCCGCTGCACAGAGTCAAGTCTCCGAGTCCACAGTTGAGCAGGCGCAAGACCCACGGCCTCCGCCACCTCACTGCGTACCGCGTCAGCTTGGCCCGCGTGCTCAAATACCCCATACGTCAAAACATAAAGTAGTTGATCTCGTCCCTGCACACGAAAGCGTGCGAAGCTCTCTGGGTTTTCATGTGTTTGCACGATCTTGCCGAGTTGGCTCCGATTAGAAACCGTGATCAATTGCAGGGTGAAGGCATTAGGATCCTGGCGCAACAGCCACTCGGCCTCGCGCACCGACTGCGCATGCGCGGCTCCGGCAAGGCACCACATTAACAAAAAGCAACCAGCGCGGCCTAACAGCATTGGCGCAAAACGTCTCGTACGGCGGCTCCGTCGACATCATCGCGCACCGCAACTTCGCCGAATTCACTTGCAACAATAAATCGCAGCCGCCCATCCACCACTTTTTTATCCAAGCCCATAGCGTCCATCATCGCATCTACGGTAACGACCTCTAAACTCCGCTGATCCAACTCAGTGGGCAATTCGAGCTTGGACAGCAAACCAATGAGCCTACTGACACTGTCTGAGTTTAAGCCTGCGACCTGCGCGGACAAGTGCGCAGCCATGACCATGCCAATGGCGACCGCCTCGCCATGCAGCCACTGACCATATCCGCACAGCGTTTCAATCGCGTGGCCAAAGGTGTGCCCAAAGTTCAAGATCGCCCGCCGCCCGCTCTCGCGCTCATCCGCGCTGACAACTTCGGCTTTAATCGCACAGCAACGCACAATAACCTGACTTAGCACCGCTCCATCTTTCGCCAACAATGCGTCACAGTGCTCTTCTAGAAAAACAAAAAGCTCTGGATCCTCAATGACTCCATACTTTACGACTTCAGCAAGACCCGCCGCGTATTCTCGCGGCGGCAAGGTCGACAACGTGGCAGGGTCAGCGAATACCGCTACCGGTTGATAAAACGCGCCGATCATATTCTTGCCGAGGGGGTGATTGACCGCTGTCTTACCGCCCACAGACGAGTCCACCTGAGCAAGCAAGGTCGTTGGAATTTGAATTAAATCGACACCGCGTAGAAAGGTTGCGGCGACAAAGCCACACAAGTCGCCGACAACGCCGCCACCTAAGGCGATTAGGCAAGTGGAGCGGTTATGTCGTGCGCCGAGTAAAAAATCCATAACCTGTTCATAGGTCGCCAAATTCTTGGCCGCTTCACCATCGCGCATATGCATGACATCGACCTGCAGATCGTCTAGCGCCACCATGACCTGCTCAAGATACAACGGCCCAACCACATCGTTAGTAACAATGGCTACCTGATTGCCGTGAATGCGCGAGCGCAGCTGAGCGCGCAGCGCCTGCGCGTCGGCAAGCAAGCCATCGACCACCACAATCGGATAACTGCGTTGCGGAATTTCTACAATTAACTCTTGCATAATGAGCGTTGTGCTAGCAGGACGACATTTGTGCGTGAATTTTTTTTACCAAGTGGCTCACCAATCCATTGACCCCCTGCTGTGCTGTCAAAATTTTCAGGTCTGCAATCTCCGCATAAAGCGGCTCGCGCTGAACATACAACTCTTCGAGTACCTTGCGCGGATCACCCGACTGCAACAGTGGGCGGCTGCGGTCGTTTTCGGTGCGTGCCAATAGCCGATCTAACGAACTGTGTAAATGCACCACCAATCCGCGCTCGGCGAGCCGCTGGCGATTCGCCTCGCGCAGTACCGCCCCACCACCAGTAGCCAGCACAATACCCTCGCGCTGACTCAAGTCATCAATAACTTGCTCTTCACGATCTCTAAACCCTGATTCTCCCTCAACATCGAATATCCAAGATATCGCAGCGCCTGCACGGCGTTCAATTTCTTCATCAGAGTCGAAAAAAGGGCGCTCTAAAACGCC
>PBQQ01000030.1 GCA_002725095.1 Gammaproteobacteria bacterium | reverse complement strand
CTAATGTGGTTTGGTCTGGTGCTACGGACTCACGCGTCAAAGCTTACGCCGCGCGTGTTTTAGATCCGTTGCCGTGTGGCCTTGTTCGGATTGATGTCGCGAACATTGATTCAGGCCGCGCCCCCCAAGCTGTTATGGACGAGCGCTACGAGTTGCGTGTTGCGGCTGCGCAGATCTTGCTTACAGCCAACAGCACTTGGGGTGCTTTACATGGTGTATCGACGCTTCGGCAGTTGATGTCTGCTGATCAGATCCCCGGTGATGCGCACATCGTCGATTGTCCTCGGTTCGCATGGCGTGGCTGCATGCTGGATGTGGCACGGCACTTTGTTCCGCTGTCCCAGTTGTTTCAGGTAGTGGATGGTCTGCAACTGCTGAAGATGAATGTGCTGCACCTGCATTTATCTGACGATCAAGGGTTTCGTTTTGGCAGCCTGGCGTTGCCCAAGCTGGCCAGCGATGATCACTACACCATAGAGCAACTCCGCGCCTTGGTGGCCTATGCCGCTGATCGTGGTGTTCGCGTCGTTCCAGAGTTAGATGTTCCGGGGCATGTGACCCACTGGCTGCGTGCTTATCCGCAATGGGGCAGTGAGGAGGCCCAGCCCAGTCAGCGTTTTGGGGTGCATCCCGGTTGTCTGGATCCCACCCGCGAAGAGGTGTATTCGGCTTTAACGAGTTTGTTTGCGGAGGTCGTTGAAGTATTCCCGGACCGCTATGTACACCTTGGCGGTGATGAGGTTAGCCCGACATGGTGGCAAC
This sequence comes from Gammaproteobacteria bacterium, assembly GCA_002725095.1. Taxonomy (GTDB): domain Bacteria; phylum Pseudomonadota; class Gammaproteobacteria; order Pseudomonadales; family Azotimanducaceae; genus UBA4421. Next base: position 26,940 of record PBQQ01000030.1, on the reverse strand, counting down.
GCTCAGAGGCGATACAGGCGTTTATTGCCAAGCACAATTTGCAAGATGAGCGAGGACTGCAGAATTATTTTTTTCAGCGCGTACAGAAAATTCTGGGGCGTCTGGGTAGGCAGGTGATCGGTTGGGACGAAGTGCTGCACGAGCAGATGCCGGACTGCGTGGTGCAGAATTGGCGCGGCGCTACTACCCGTGATCGGGCGCTGGCCGTGCCTCGGTCCTGCATTGTGTCTGCACCGTATTATCTGGACCTGCATTTTGCGGCGGATGTTCATTATCAGTTCGACCCACAGGCTCCGCAACAAGAGTGGCTGCGCATGGAGGATGCGCTGGCCGAAGACCGGCGGTTTCGCCATATCGCACCGGCGCTCAGTTGGACCCATCAATGGCGAGTCGGAGCCATCGAGCTCGGACGCGAACCGAGCGCACAGGTGCTGGGTGGTGAGGCGTGTTTGTGGTCGGAGTTAGTAGATGGCTCAACCTTGCCGATGCGTCTCTGGACTCGCTTGCCAGCGGTTGCAGAGCGGCTGTGGTCTCCAACGGACTGTCGCGATGTGGCTGATTTTTATCGCAGACTGATGGCTGTGCTGTCATTTCCGGAGTTGTCGTGTGATGAGCATCAATACCGATGTTTGCAGGACATAGGGTTAAGCGATGTGCAAATTGAAGTCGTTCAATGGTTAGAGCCGACAAAGTGGTACAGCCGTCTATTGGGCGCTCAGGCTATGCAGGCGCGCTTGCAGGGGGCCGAGATGCCTCAGGCCAGACCGTATCAGGTGCATACGCCGCTTAATCGGGTGGTTGATTATCTGTTGCCTGAAAGTCTGAGAGCCAGACAACTCGTGCGCGAAGGCGACTTACAAACCTTGCTGGATAAGTGTGATCGTGCATTGGTGCAGTCGTGGTCAGGTATTGATGACGACGTGGTGCAGGCGCTCAACGCGACTCGTATGGCACTTGAATTAGCTCAGGCCGCGATGGCCGATAGACAAGCCACAAGCCAGGTGCTGTTGGTGCTTGAAGAAAGCTACCGGCCTTATGGGGAATACATGCCGGCGTTGATTCACCATTTGATTGACTGGTTAGCTCGCCCATTGTGAGTTCAGTAGCGGCGAACAATATGGTCAGGCAGGCGGCGTTGGCTTGGTGGGCGGAAGCCGATATTTCGCCGCTTGGCAATGGCCATATTCATCAGACCTTTTTGGTCAGCGTAGGAAAAACCGGCGAACGTTTCGTGTTACAGCGCGTCAACCAAGCCGTGTTCGCGGACGTGCAGACTATGGCTCTGCAAACCCCGTTGCTGCTCGCGCATCTTGCAGCTGATCCGGAATATGCAAAAGCGTTTGCGATTGTTGACTTGGTGCCGACGCATTTGGGTGCTTTGGTGCATGCGGAGGATGACCAAATATGGCGGGCTTGGCGATATGTCGAGCAAAGCCGTGTTGTGGACCCGTTTACGAATCTCCTTCAAGTAGAATCCGCGGCCTTTGCGTTTGGCGCATTTCAGCGCAGTTTGGCAGAGTTTAAGCCGCAGGCCTGGCGGCCGCCGATTCCAGGATTTTTGGAATTGAGCGGGTATATGCAGGTCTATCGCCAGAGCGTTGAGGATGCTGAAAGCGACTCGGTGCCGGCAGATGTGGCGGTAATTATTGATGCTAGCCTAGGGTTGCTCTCAGCGTTGGGGGCGGAGCGTGTGTTTATTCATGGCGACTGCAAAATCAATAATGTTTTGTTTGAAAATGACCGAGATCAGGCGAAAGCGGTTATAGATTTGGACACAGTAGGCCTTGGTCATTGGGCCTGGGATTTTGGTGATCTGGTGCGTTCGGTGGCGTTCAGCGATGGCGCTATTGAGCTCGACCAGTTTGTCGCCTGTGTGGACGGATTCAGTCGCGGTCGCGGAGGGTTTGCTCAATCGATTCAGACGACAGCGGACCAAATGAGTATCGCACCCGCTTACATCGCGTTGACTCTTGGGGTGCGTTTTATCACCGACCATTTGCGTGGTGATGAGTACTTCAAAGTTTCGGTGCGTGGCGATAATGTGCGCCGCGCCCGCGAGCAACTGCGGTTGCTGGAGCAATTTATTGCGCAGCGGAAACGGTTGTTTGAATCTGCGCTGTCGCGGTTAACTTTGCACGCGCGGTCAAGCGAGTTGAGCTAAAACGAGTTTCACGATCAAGACCATAATAATCACAAAGACGATGGTAAAGCCGAGGCCCATTAATATGAAATGGCTCGCCTTGCCGCGACTGAAGTCCCTCTCGCGGTTGCGTTCCGACTGTACACCGAGTGCCGCAGACAGGGTGCTCCCGAGCATTTCGAGAAAAGTCAGTGGCGGCAAGTTCTCGTCTTCTTGCGTGCTGTCTGTCTCTTTAGGATTGTCAGATTGGCTCATGGTGTTACGTTAATCCGCCTGTTTGCGTTGGTTGGATTATGAGTCGGCTGAGTGTCATGCTTAACGTATGAAGTTGCATCCATTAAATCGAGATTTTTCTTGGCAGCGCCCGCCCGGACCTATGCGCTATCTAACCGAAGAGCAGGCCAATGCGTACTCTGAACGCGGTGGTTTTGTCTTGCCAGATGTTTTCTCTACTGAGGAGGTTGCCAGCCTGCTGGCGGAACTAGATCCGTTGGAAGCGCAGAGCAATGCCGCCTTGCAAGGCATTGATCCCAACCAGCCGACCATAGCCCGTCCCGACGAGATCGTGTTTCGGGCGCACGCGGTGCTCGCTTCCGAACAGGCGCGTCGCTTTGCCGAGCATCCGTCAATGCAAAACTTGGTTCGCGATTTGGTCGGCCCGAGCGTGCGGCTGTACTGGGACCAACTGGTATACAAGCGACCGGGTACTGAGGAAGACTTTCCTTGGCATCAGGACAACGGCTACAACTACGTGCAACCGCAGCAGTATTTGACCTGTTGGATTGCGCTTACCGACGCAACGGTAGAGAACGGTTGCCCGTGGATTGCGCCAGGCCAGCATGTAAACGGCACTCTACATCATGATTGGACATCGATAGGTTTTCAGTGTTTGGCCGAGCACCCCAAAGACGCCTTACCGCTGGAGGTGAGCGCAGGTTCGGTGGCGGTTTTTTCCAGCCTTACACCTCATCGCACAGGACCGAATCTTACCCGGGACATTCGTAAGACCTATATTCTTCAATACGCGCCAGACGGCGCGACGATTCACCCCCGTTTCGGCGCTGCCCACGCAGCAGATGATCCACAGCGGCAATTTCTAGTGACCTAGATGTTCAAGAGCTTATGGTTTGGTCTGTTGTGGTTAGGGCTGTTGGGTTGCGCAACGGGCACTCGCCCGCCTGTGCTGTTGGCAGCCGCAGGCCCCATTTATCCGCAATATGCGCGGGTTCAGCAGATTGAGGGATTCGTTACCCTCGCGTATGACCTTACGGTCAGCGGTAATGTCGTCAACGTGCGTGTGATCGATTCTGTACCCGCCGGTGTGTTTGACTCTTCGGCGGTAGAAGCCGTTCGCGATTGGCGTTTTCTGCCGATGCAGCACAAGGGCCAGTCCATAGCGGCGACGAATCAACGCAGCACCTTGACCTTCAAGTTGTCTGCGGACGAGAAGGATTCTGCTGAAGAAAACAGGAATCATAAGGCGCCCTGACCGAGCCGCCGTTTTTGTTTGGGGATTTTATTAGTCGGCGCCAGTGGTTCAGAATCTATACGCTCTTCGTTTCTCAATTAAGGCGCACAGCGTAAAGACCAGCAAAATTTCCGGCACGCGAGCCGTTTTTGAGAATAACTTCGCAGTTGAGTTGAAAGCGCCCCTTGCCTGTTGTTTTAAGCTTATCCATTGCGGCGGCTTGGTCACCAAAAGAACACTGCACAGTAATGTCTTCTGCGACGGGTTTGGCGTAATCGATCTGGCCGTTGGCAATAACGATGGAGGCGTCGAGCCCGTGCAAGCGCAATTGTAGGTGCATCAGACCCCAGCCGGTCAAGGCTTGAACAGCGTATAGGCTGCCAGCGAAAGCGGTGCCATGTACATTAACGTTAGGTCCCAAGCTGGCCCGACAGGTCAGGGTGTTGTCAACGAAGTCCACGATGCGCATATCCATGGCTTTCGACAGTGGAATTTGCTCATACCAGATGGCTTGCAAATTTGTGCAAAGGTCGTTGAGTTCGGTCATAGTGTCGGCTCGCGAGCGTTGAGGGGATTTGGCACCTTGATCAGTGTGAATATGGTTGCAGCAGATGTCTATGAAGTGGTNATTGGNCAGCGNGTNGGCAGTCAACTGCAGCANGGCGAGATCGCCATTACCGAAGAGACCGTGNATCGCGTGCATATGTCCCAAGCCTATTACCGCAAGTTGTGTGGTGNGACCACGACNCACGAATGGGTATTGTTGAACGCCTTTCAGTTTCTGCTGGAGCGCGAACCGAATACCGCGATACTCAAGGCGTTTGATCTGCCGGATNTCGCGAATTACTTCCCCGAGTTTGAAGCCGAGATGCAGCAGCGGTTAGGTTATCGGGTTGGTTGAGGGCCGGCGCTGCGCGTAGGGAATGGCCTAGGCGATCCACTAATGTATCCTGCCGGCTTAGAGGAGCGAAAAATCTAATGATAAGCTCAAGGTACACTTTTGGAGTGCGACAATGAAATTCCACGGTTCAGTGATTATGCTAGCAGCGCTAGTGGCTTCGCTATCGCTTTCAACCGCTGCTGCTGACGCCTTTCTAGAGCAAGAAGTCGGCGCCGTAATCGAAGATGTCATCGGTTGGCGACGTGATTTTCATCAGCACGCTGAGCTGTCNAATCGTGAATTTCGTACCGCAGAGGTAATTGCCGAACATCTGCGCAATTTGGACATGGAGGTGATTACTGGGGTGGCGAAGACCGGCGTGGTCGGTGTTCTAAAAGGTGGTGCGCCCGGGCCCGTGTTGGCGTTGCGCGCGGATATGGACGGCTTGCCGGTGGTCGAAAAAACNGGCCTANCCTATGCGTCAACCCAACGCAGTGAATACGAAGGCCGCGAGGTCGGCGTGATGCACGCGTGCGGTCACGATAACCATATGGCGATTTTGATGGGTGCTGCGGAGATTCTTGCCGGCATGCGCGACACGCTTCCGGGGACCGTAAAATTTATTTTTCAGCCTGCTGAGGAAGGCGCCCCTAAAGGCGAGGAGGGTGGCGCCAAGCTTATGATTGCCGAGGGCGTTTTGAAAAATCCAGACGTCGATGCGGTCATCGGTTTGCACATCTCTCAGGGCGGTGAAGTAGGCACAGCGAGTTATCGATCACTCGGCTTTATGGCCAGCGCCCAGCGCTTTGATATTCAGATTCAAGGTAAACAGACACATGGTGCGCGNCCTTGGGCGGGTGTCGATCCGATTGTGGTAGGAGCACAGATCGTCAATGCGCTGCAAACCATTGTCAGCCGACAGATCGACATTACTCAACATCCAGCTGTGGTTACGGTGGGTTCATTTACCGCAGGTGTGCGCAACAACATCGTGCCTGAAACAGCAACGCTGAGCGGCACCATTCGTACCTTCGATGCCGAAGTGCGCAGTTCAATACATGAAAAAATACGCTCAATCGCCGAGCAGACCGCGAACGCTATGGGTGCAGTGGCTACGGTTGAGATCGACCCAGGTGTGCCGGTTACGTTTAACGATTTGGCGCTTACCCAGCAAATGGTGCCGACATTGGAACGGGTTTATGGCGAGGACGAAGTGTTTGAATCACCGCGGGTGACGGGGGCAGAAGATTTCTCTTTTTATCAAGAGCAGGTGCCCGGATTCTTTTTCTTCATAGGCGCGCGGCCGCCACAACTGAGCGCTGCCGAGGCGATACCCAATCACTCGCCGTTTTTTTACGTTGATGAAGACGCGTTAGCGCCTGCGGTTCAGGCAATGACGCAACTGGCGATTGACTATCTCGGTGCCGGGGCGCGTTAGAGACCCCAGCATTCTCCNTCATTAGCGAACAGCACGCTGCCGCTGTAGGTTTTTTCAATGGCGGCACGACTGAGGCTCTCGCGGCCACGTGTGCGATTGGTTCGGTGAGCTAGGATCAGCATTCGAGCATCGGCGGTTGCGGCCACTTTGCCCAACTCCGAGGGCAGCGCGAATGCGTCGCGTAAGGCTCCGCGACTGACCTCTGCGATTGCGTGGCTGGCCACTAGAGCATCGGCGTCGCTGGCAAACGTACCTATTACATTTTTGTCGTTATTGAAATCGCCAGCAAAGACGATTACGCGGCCACCGATTTCTACTCGCCAAGCGATGGTTGGAATTTCGCCATGCTGAACAGGCACCGCCAGCAGTCTTATGTTCGGNCTCCGGTAGCGTGCCCATTTGCGCGAGCCAACAGCCGGAACGTTGGTTGTTTTCAGGCGGAAACCCTCTGGGTTAGATGGTCGCAACAATCCGGACATNTGCGGAAAAACGCCGTGCGTGCCGATTAGGCGTTGGACAAACGTCTCGGTGTCGATGAATTGGGAGGTGCCGCTGTCGGGCCCAAGGATCGTCAATGTGCCAGTTCGGTCCTCCGCCAAAGCGCCAATCAGGTAAGCCGGTAGATCGACACTATTGTCCGGGTGGAGTTGACTCAGGACGATCGCTTCTATGTCGTTAATGTTTGCACCAGAGCGGTCAAATCCTACTGAGGAACCGGATCCGGTATCGATGATCAAGCGCGCAACGTTGTCTTGCCATACCAGAAAACTAGGTGGGCCTTGCCCGTCGGAAAGTTCGCCGCTGCCCGCGCCGAGAATTTCGATCCATATACCCTCGTTACCACAGTGAGCGCTGTCGGCAANGGCCGGGGCCGCTGCAACGAGGCAGGACAGAAAAAACAGCTGCTTTACATTCATAAGATGCCTTAAGTGGATTGGAGCTGGTCGATCTCGTCGAGTAATGCCGTGGCGGCNGCTTCATCGGGCATGCGCCAATCACCGCGAGGNGAGAGGCTGACNCTGCCGACCTTTGGTCCGGGCGGTAAGGTAGAACGCTTAAACTGTTGGCTGATAAAACGCTGAAAAAAATGTTTTAGCCAGTGCGTAATTTCAGATTCAGTATAGACGCCTGCAAAACTGCACAGGGCGAGATCGAAAATCTTTTTCGGACGGCTGCCATGACGGAGAAAGTGAAACAAGAAATAGTCGTGTAGCTCGTATGGGCCGACTAACGATTCTGTCAACTGACTGATTTCATCACCTTGTGGCGGAATCAGTTCAGGACTGATCGGCGTGTCCAAGACCCGTGTCAAAACAGCGGCTAGTTGTGGGTGTTCTGAGGCTCGATGCTGGGCATACCAACGCACTAGATAGGCGATCAAGGTTTTCGGCACACTGGCGTTGACGTTGTAGTTCGCCATATGGTCGGCGTTGAATGTGCACCAGCCCAAGGCCAACTCACTCAGGTCGCCGGTGCCAACGACTATTCCGCCCACTTTATTCGCGTAATTAAATAATATTTGGGTCCGCTCACGGGCTTGCGCGTTTTCGAATACAACATCGAAATCACCGCCNTGATCNAGATCGGCAAGGTGTTGGTCGACGGCAGCATGAATCGGAATTTCTATGAATTGGGCGTCTGCCGTTTGGGCAAGTTCTTGGGCATTGGTATGTGTACCGGCGCTGGTGCCGGGCCCAGGCATTGTGATTGCGTAAAGGTGCTCGGTGGTCAGCTCGAGCTTGTATAGAGCGTCGACGGCGACGAGAAATGCCAGNGTAGAGTCTAGACCGCCAGACAAACCAATGACGAGCGCCTTACTGCGTGCTGCTTGCAAACGGCGAGCGAGCCCGGTGGCTTGAATTTGCATGATCTCCGCGGCGCGTGCCTCTAATTCGTGCTCATCCGTCGGCACAAAAGGCTGGCGTGGGTGCGCGCGCAGCAATTCTGGCAAGCGTGGCGGCTTTGCTGAGCAGGTAACAATTCGATAAGGGCTGGGCCGCTCTGCTTGAGCAAATGTGGTGTTTTGGCTGCGGTCGTGTTGCAACCATTGGCTGTCAATATCTGCGATCAACGTATCGCCTTGCAAGCTAAAGCGTTTGCTGTCGGCGATCAGTTGGCCGGCTTCTGCGATCATCCGATGACCACCAAATACGACATCCTTAGTGGACTCGTGAGCCCCTGCGCTGGCGTAGACATAGCCNCACANATTCTTCGCACTGGTCATACGCACNAGGTCACGCCGATAGTCGGCTTTGCTTATNAGCTCATTGCTGGCAGAAAGATTTAGGATCACTTGCGCNCCTGCCAAGGCTGCCAGACTGCCTGGGTTTATTGGTGCCCATAAGTCTTCGCAGATTTCTACGCCAACCAGATGGCTGTCTACATCGAATAATTGATCACAGCGTATCTGAAAGCTGCCAAGGTCAGCGGTAACCTCGGTTTCGTTGACGTCGCGGCCAGATACGAACCAGCGTTGATCATAAAACTCGCCGTAATTAGGCTGTACAGATTTTGGCACCATACCCAAGACTCTGCCGTTGCCGATGACTGCGGCGCAATTAAGCAGCCGACCATCGGCTAAACGCCAAGGTATACCGACAGCGCAAAGCGGCAATTGCGAGCGCTCGGCCAGCAGCGCCAGCGCTTGGCGACAATCGCCCAGCAGCTTTTCAGTAAAAAACAAATCTTCGGCGGAATAACCGCTTAAACAGAGCTCCGGAAAAACTGCCACCGCAACGTGCTGTTCAGTCAAATCCTCAAGTTGCGCCAGTATTGCGCCAGCATTAGCCATAGGGTCAGCGATACTGACGACAGGAGTGCTTGCTGCGACGCGTAAAAAACCATGAGCGTTGAAGTCTGGAGAATGCATGCAGCGATTCTAGAGAGATTAGCCGCAGATAAAAATGCTAACCCGCGTAAATTTAGCGTTGCTGTAAAGTTTAGGTTGTGCGAATTATTGCGGCTCCGTCGTTGCCGGGTCGGTCTAAAGGGGATGTGCGATGCAATTGAGACAAAGGCTAGGGCCTGCGCGCGCGCATAGTCAAAGCTCGCGAGGCTCTGCTATATTCCNNCGNTCGCATGAGGGACTTGCGCAAGGCAAATTCAGCAAAAACTACATTGGGGAAGGCGATTATGGATTTTGAATTTTCTGACGAACAAGAGCTGCTGCGCGAGCAGGCGCGCGGATTTTTGNCGGATAACTGTCCGCCAAGCGTAGTCCGCAACGTTTTGGACGGCGATGCTGAATACGACGCCGAACTCTGGCAAAAAGTCGCTGAGATGGGTTGGACGGCTACAGTGATTCCCGAAGAATACGGCGGCTTGGGACTGTCTTATCTCGAATTAGCGGTTATTGCTGAAGAGTTGGGTCGTGCGGCTGCGCCTGTGCCGTTCAGTTCTTCNGTTTATTTGGCCACTGAAGCCTTGCTTATGTCGGGCAGTCAGGAGCAGAAAGAGAAGTGGTTGCCACTGTTGGCCAGTGGCGAAGCCATTGGCACCTTTGCTCTGGCCGAAGGTAANGGCCGGCCGGCGGTNAGTAGTCTTAAAACCACAGCCTCTGGCGGCTCCTTGAGTGGACNCAAGATGCCTGTCGCCGACGGCGGCATTGCGAATTTCGCCGTAGTCGTTGCTGCTAGCGATCAAGGCGATGGTGCGAGCTTGCACTTGGTTGAATTGGATCAGCCGGGAGTAAGTCGAGAAGCGGTTCGAACTCTAGATTTTACCCGCGGTCACGCGGCCGTCGATTTCTCTAATGCTCAATCTGAATTGCTCGGCGGTGATGGGGCGGGTTGGGCCGCTATGGAAAGCTTGCTCGACCGAGCGGCGGTACTTTTTGCTTGGGAGCAGGTGGGTTTAGCTGACGCCGCGCTTGAGCAGGCACGAGACTATGCCATGGGCCGTTATGCCTTTGGTCGCTCGATTGCCTCCTATCAGGCGATCAAACATAAGCTTGCCGGCATGTATGTTAAGAACACCTTGGCGCGCAGCAACTGCTATTACGGTGCGTGGGCGCTGGACAGCGGCAGTTCCGAATTGCCATTGGCCGCGGCAACTGCGCGGGTAGGCGCGATTCAGGCCGCAGTGCATGCNGCTGAGGAAAATGTGCAAACCCATGGCGGTATGGGCTTTACCTGGGAGTTTGATTGTCAGTTTTATTATCGCCGCGCCAAATTACTCAGTGTCAATATTGGCAGCGAGGGCTATTGGCAAGACAAACTGATCACCGCCTATGAACAAACCAACGCCGCATAAGCTGCGCGTACGANCAAGCGATAGAGACAAATAAAGGAAGATTACGATGGATTTTAATGACTCAAAAGACGAAGCGGCGTTTCGCGCTGAAGCAGCGGCGTGGTTGCAAGACAATGTGCCGAGTAAGGACGATCTCGCAGGTTTAGATGAAATTGCTGCGGCGAAGCTATGGCAAAAACGCAAATACGATGCGGGTTGGGCATGCATTCGCTGGGACAAAGAGTTCGGTGGCCGCGGCGCAAACGCGATTCAGCAAGTGATCTGGAATCAGGAAGAAGCCAAATATGACGTGCCTGCAGGATTCTTTGTTATTGGACAAGGTATGGCGGCGCCGACCCTGATGACCTGGGGCCAGCCTGAGCACCATGCGCGTTATTTGCCGAAACTGGCCAGTGGTGAAGAAATTTGGTGTCAGTTGTTCTCTGAGCCCGCCGGAGGATCTGATCTTGCGGCACTGCGTACCAAGGCCGAACGTGATGGAGACGATTGGGTCATTAACGGTCAAAAGATTTGGACCTCAGGTGCGCACTATTCTGATTATGGCATTCTAGTCGTGCGCACCGATCCCAATGTGCCNAAGCATAAGGGCTTGAGCTACTTCTTCCTGGATATGAAGTCCNCTGGTGTTGAGATCAAACCCATCAAGCAGCTAACAGGGGGTTCCGGCTTTAATGAGGTGTACTTCACCGACGTNCGCATTCCGGACAGCCAGCGTCTTGGTGAGGTAGGCCAGGGTTGGCAAGTTGCGCTGACAACGCTTATGAATGAGCGCGCCGCTATTGGCGGTGGTGGCGCTGGAGTTAATGTGGAAATGGCCTATCGAATTGCCAACGAAGTGATGATTGATGACAAACCGGCTATTGCCGACAGTGCNGTGCGCGCTAAGTTGGCCAACTGGTATGTGCAGGAATCGGGCTTGCGGTTCACGGGCTACCGCTCCATGACGGCGATGTCGCGTGGTGAGATCCCGGGGCCGGAAAACTCGATTGGTAAGCTTGTGGGCGCACCAAAGACTCAAGAAATGGCTTCGTTTTGCATGGACTTGCTGGAAATGAGCGGGGCGGTATGGGACGAAAAATTGTCGAAAGAGGCAGGTATGTTGCAGTTGACCTACATGGGTGCACCTGGCGGACGAATTGCTGGAGGCACCGATGAAATCATGGCCAACATTATTGCCGAGCGGGTGTTGGGTATGCCGCAAGAACCGCGTATGGACAAAGGCATGGCATTTACCGATGTGCCGACCGGTGGTAACTGATCGCTGCCTGCGGTTTTGATGTCATAGTCGCGTGGTCATAGTTTAAAAACGGGCGCTTGGCGCCCTTTTTTTAGCCCTTATGGGACAGCGATTTTTTCACATCAGACTATGTTGTGGACAGCCACTCCACGGTGTCGCCAACTTTGATGTTACCGGGCTGTTCAATGCTTGCGTAAACGCCCAAGTTGCCGTCGTTCTGCTGCACCAGATGGCGCATGACTTTTGGATCTTTGGGTAAATCGGCAAAGCCGTGAGTGGTCATAACGCAGCGCGGGCAGATGGCATTTATGCTCAGAATTGCGCTACCGAGTTGTAAACGTTTGCCGACCCAATCGTTTTCGACAAACCCGTCGGCCTCAGTATCGATCACTATATTCGGGCGGAAACGCCGTACATCGAAATTGCTTTCATCGGTCGCTGCGGCCATCGCGTTCAAAGACGCAGTGGTCATGATCAGCAGCGGGAACGCGTCGAAGTAGGTGCCGGGAGAAGACTCGTAGATGAAGAGTTCGGCCGGAAAGATCGACAGATCTGGCAGTGGTTCATCTTCCGTGCGGGCGAACAACTCGCGAAAGTAAGCCATCTGATCAAAATTATCAGGGTTTGGTGGGCGTTTGTAATGCTCGAGTTGGTCTGCAGGCAGCAGTGGCCAAAGACTTACTGGTGCCCCTATGGCTGCAGAAAGGGCTTGATTGACGTTGGGGTCTTTGGAATGCGTTTCGCTCTGGTCCGGGAGAGTTATGGTGACCGGGGGCGAGGGCGTACGCGCGTCAGGTTCATGTTCGAGTNCCGCATGCATGTCCATAAGTTGCGGAAATCTTTTGCCCCCCTTAATGCCGCCTCTTTCTTCATCCTTCAGTGTCCAGCAGCGGTCTCCTGGAATGCCGGTTGTGGTCAATGCGGTGCTGTCGAGGGCGTCCCCGCCCATACTTTTAATGGGGTAACGGTAAAGCGTCTGGATGTTTGCTTGCATAATGACTCAGTGGTGGATTTGGTCGATGCCGTTGATCTGGCGCATCAGTCGTTGAGATTTGTTTAGGATACGTGTCACCAGAGCATCGGCAGTACTGGAAAATTTAAAACCCATGGCATTGGCGGCAGATAAGTCGATGATTGGTCGCGCTAATTCCCAATCTTCATGGGCGCTAATGAGGTGTGTACGGATACGGGTAAAATGTGCTCGATAGGTCAATTTGCNCTCGTCCTCTAACTGCACGATAAGTCGATCCAACAATGGACCGAGTTCGTTTCGAACCAGAGTTCCTGTTTCCATAAGGCGATCTCCTCGGAGCGTGATCCTTAGTGTGCCCTAGAATAACGCATTAACTCAGTACGTTATGCAGGGACAGACAGTCGTCTAATATCTGAGCAGCGCCCGCCCGCCGCAACGCAGTTGAGTCATTGCTGCCCGTAAGTACACCGATGCAGTGCATATTTAATGCCGTGCCGGCCTGCATGTCGAGGGCGCCATCGCCGACCATGACACTGTGCTCTGGGCGCGCCTTCAGGGCCCGCAAATTATCCAGTAGGTGGCGCGGATCGGGTTTTAGATGGATGACGTCGTCGCGGGCGTGCAGTGCGTCTACAAACTGCCCCAAGTCGGGGAATATTGTCTCGATCGCCGCTCTGCAATTGCGAGTGACGATACCAGTTCCAATGCTGCGTTGGCGCAGGCGGGTAAGCATGGTTTTGACACCGGGGAACAGTTGCGTTGCGGCAGCCGCGTTCATTTCGATGTCTAAAATTCGCTGGTTTGCCTGTTGTNGGTAGTCCGCGGCTCGCTCGGCGTCGCTTCCGTCGAGCCATTTAAAGCCGGCCGCAATCACCTCGACAATGTATAAGTTTTTGTAAACAGCGTCTGGCACGCCGGCGTCAACCGTGAGCTTCACAATCTGTCGCCGCATATCGGCTAAATCCAAATTTGGTGCCAGCGTGCCGTCGAAGTCAAATAACACCGCGTCGGTGGTTTGGGGCTTGCTCATGAATTGTCTTTGCTGGAGCCGTTACGTTCCGCCCAACGGGCGTTGTGAGTGGCAGCGATGCGCTGACGAAAGCGTTTTAAAAGAGTGCGGCCGATGATGGCGATACTGCACAGGGCGATGAGTGGATAGGCGATTGATTCCACCCAGAATGGCGACGCNCTATTAATGTGAGTGTAGGCCAACGTGCCGCAGGCGATGGCGATGGCCATTAGCGATTGGCTCATTAAGTAAGCGCCCGTCGCTAACAACAGAGGTAGCCAGAGTTGGTGTACTGGGGTCATTTGATTCAGATCGATGGTAAAGATAGCCCCCAGCGTCAGCGCCACGCCGATGCATCTCTCTGGTAAGGCGTTCATGTCAAAACATCCAACTGACCGCCATCAATGCGCAGATTCTGTCCATGAATGGCATTGCTTTGTTCGCTGCACAGAAAAGCCACGAGTGCNGCGACTTCTTCGCGTCGCGTGATGCGTCGCGTGGGTATGTCTGCGGCCACCTTCGCTTCAATTTCTGCCCATTGGTCGCCCCAGCCTTTCGCCTGACCTCGCTTTAGATACGCGGCTTTAACNTCTGGGGTCAAAATGATNCCCGGCGAAACTAAATTTACGCGGATTGCGCTGCCCGCAACCTCTTTCGCCAAACTCATGGTCATAGTGGCCAGTGCACCTTTGGACGCATAGTAAGCGGGCATCCGCGAATTAGGCCTCGTCGAGCCCACTGTACCGAGGTTAATTATGCGCGCCCACGGGCTTGCCAACAGTCCGGGCAACAGTGCTTGGGTAATACGTTGCGCCGACAATACGTTTTTTTCGAAAGCGCTGTGCCAATCGGTGGTACTGCTGTCTAGCCAGGTGCTCGGATCTGCGCCGCCATAGTTGTTGATGAGAATTTGGATCGAATGTTCAGCGCAAGTGTCGATTAGAGTTTGGCAGCCGGCCTCATTACTTATGTCTCCGGACACCGGTATGCCGGCACCCAACTCTGCCACCGCAGCCTCGGCCTGTTCGGCGTCTAGCCCGTGCACTAATACATTTGCGCCTTCGGCCAACAGGGTTTGCGCAATGGCGAAGCCTGTGCCGCGATAACTGCCGGTGACCAGCGCTGTTTTTTCAGCTAAAGAGAAATTCATGATTTGCCCATTTACATACCTCAACAGCGGGCAAAGATAGCAGACCGAACGTGGTGGGTGTGTGAGCGCTGGACCCTCGCGGCTATGGCACAATGGGTTGGTGGATGTCCCTGCACTCATTATTTTTTTACTGATCACTCTGCTTGGCAGCTATATTCAGGCCGTTGCCGGCTTTGCCATGGGTATGCTGATCGTCGCGGTGGCCGGCGGGTTGAGGTTAATTGAAATCGAAACTCTGGCGGCGGTGGTGAGTATTCTCAGTCTGACGAACTCGGCCCTGTCTTTGTGGGGGCAGAGCCAGCATGTACATTGGCGTCTGTTTGCTTGGTTGGCAGCTGGACAACTCCCCGCCTTGGTCTTGGGCCTGTATTTTCTTGACCACTTGGGGGCAAATTCGCGTTGGCTTTTGGAACTGTGTTTAGGCCTTTTTCTGACTCTGGGGGCCTTGGGCATGCTGCTTAAACCAAAGCCGTTGTTGCGCGTTTCGCCGTCGTGGGTGGCTTGGCTCACTGGGCTTTGTGGCGGCACTCTGGGAGGTATGTTTTCTGCCAGCGGGCCGGTACTTGGGCTTTTTGGCTTTAGCCAGCCGCTGCCGTTAAACGTCATTCGTGCTACGTTGTTGTCGAGTTTTTTACTCGTNACCAGTTCGCGCACGGCGATGATCGGGTGGCGCGGTGAACTCACGGAGTCGGTGCTGTTGATTGCAGCAATTGCCTTGCCGGTGGTATTGGTCGGCACGTGGTGGGGCCATGTTTTAGCGCCGCCGGTGGGCGACGCTGCGCTAAAAAGAACTGCGTTCTGGCTAATCCTTATCATGGGGATCTGGGTTGGGGTAACGGCCGTAATGAGTGGTACGCTAACGCGCTAATGTAGAGGTGCAAAGGCTCCGAATGGCAACCACATCGACGCAACCGATAAACGTGACGGATTTTGATCCGATACGGCCCTATCAGGATCATGAGGTCCCTNGGGTGCTGACGCGCATCAGCCGGTCGCCGCAGTTGGCGNTGGCGGCGAAGCAATTGGTANTGCCCAACTTCTTGGCGCAGAGATTTTTTGCTCCGTGGCTGACCAAATTGGTGTTGCGGTTCAGTTTGCGCAACTTACGCAGTGTCGACGATGTTCAGCGCTTGGTGTCAAAATATTTTGAGCAATTGGTCGCCAGTTCTGTCGACGCGTTGACGGTATCGGGTTTAGAGCACTTGGATCCCACTCGCCAATATTTATTTATCTCGAACCANCGCGACATAGTTATGGATTCGAGTTTGATTAATCTGCTCCTGCTGCGGGCAGGTAATGAGACGTGCCGTATGGCTGTGGGCGATAATTTGCTGCATAACCCTCTGGCCGCGGATCTTATGCGGCTGAATAAAAGTTTTGTCGTAGAGCGAGATCTAGCCAGTGCGCGCGCGGGTTATCGGGCGATGACCCGCACCAGTCATTACATCCGCCATAGCCTGCAAGAACATGTTTCAGTTTGGATCGCGCAACGCCAAGGTCGGGCGAAAGACGGCTTTGATCGCACGGATCCGGCGTTGCTAAAAATGTTGTTGTTGGCCTATCGTAAACAGGCACAGCCGATCGCCAGATTGGTCGACAACGGCGCGTTGGTGCCGGTGTCGCTGTCTTACGAAATCGACCCGTGTGGCCCAGCGAAGGCCCGCGAGCGTGCAGCTATTGATCGTGATGGGCATTACGCAAAGGGCGAACAAGAAGATCTGCACAGCATGATCCAAGGTCTGGTGGGCGACAAAGGTCGTGTGCATGTGCACTTCAGTGCGCCGATTGTTGACGACTGCGACGGCGTTCATGAACTCGCTGAACGATTAGACCGTGCAATCGTCGGCGGCGTTCGGGTGTTTTCAACCAACCGATATGCGGACTCTGTATTGGCGGGTCAAGTGCNAGACCATACGGTGGGTTCGAAAGCGATGAATATTTTGCAATCGCAGCTGCTCAGTTGCTCGGAGCCAGAGCGTCTGTGTTTGCTCCAGCAATACGCCAACATTTGCGCTAATCGGCGCGAGCTGGACATTGATCATTAGTCTCAATTAGGCCGCAGCCGGATTGAGAGCGCGCTGCATCAAGCAGGGGCTGGGTTATAGGTAGGTCAGTGGCGGGTCGTCTAACAAAGCCAATTGTTCGCGTAATTCCAAAACATGTTTAGACCAGTAATTGACGCTGTCGAAGGTTGGGAACGCCAGCGGGAATGCCGGGTCGTTCCAGCGCCGCGCGATCCAAGCCGCGTGGTGCATGATGCGCAGCGTGCGCAGCGGTTCGATGAGATTCAGGGTGCTGACGTCAAAAGGATAGAAGTCGTTATAGGCGTCTAGGATGATTGCCAGCTGTGCGGTTTGGTCATGGCGCTCGCCGCTCAGCAGCATCCACAGATCTTGAATGGGTGGCCCCATCATGCAGTCGTCAAAGTCGACAAAATGAGGGATTTGATCGCGCCACAANANATTGCCCATGTGGCAGTCGCCATGGATCCGAATATTCGGTACGTCGCTCATCAAAGGGTCGATGCGTTGCAGCAGATGTTCGCTTACCGAGGCGTAAGCCGATGCCATTTCGGCGGGTAGAAAATCGTTTTCAAGCAGAAAGGCGCGGCTGTCATGGCCAAAACGTTGCGCATTGATTTGTGGCCTGTGCTGAAAGGGTTGTTGCGCCCCGACCGCGTGCATACGCGCAACGGTGCGGCTCAGCACTTCGAGATCGTCAAGATTTTCCAGATTGGGCGGATGCCCGCCTTGTCGTGCGAATACTGCGAAGCGGAACTCAAGGTGCTGAAACACAGTAACGGGTTGGGTATCCGTCACGCGTAGACGCATTGGCGTTACTACCGACAACTCGTCGTCTGCCAATGACTGGGTGAAGGTGTGTTCTTCGGCGATGGCCTCGTCGTTCCAGCGGTGTGGCCGGTAGAATTTAACGATGACAAAGCTTTGATCTTCTAAGCCGGCCTGGTAGACCCTGTTTTCATAGCTGTTCAGTGCCAACAAACTGCCATTGGGCTGTAAACCGATGCTTTCTAACGCGTCGAGAATGGCGTCAGGGGTCAGGCTTTGATAAGGCGTGGGTGCTGCTGATTGCTCCATTACGGCACTGTAGCAGCATCCTTTACATGGGTCAGATCTGGGCGCTGTCGTTTCACTCCTTAAGCACGTGTGGCGCTCCAGATGTCGACTCGTTTAACGCCTGCTTGTCGCAAGGTTTTGGCAATTACAGCCACCGTAGTGCCTGTGGTGAGCACATCGTCGACGATGGCAACATGACGATCCTGCAGCACCTCGCCTTNTGCATTAGGCCTTAGCATGAAAGTGTTCAGTGGCATGCGCATGCGCTGACTGCGCGTTAGGGTGCGCTGGGATGGCCCGTTTTTGCGCGTTAGCAAGTTGGTGGCGATCGGCACTTTAAGTTGCTTATGCAGAGTCTGTGCTAACCATTGCGATTGATTATAGCCNCGTCGCAGTTGGGTCCAAAGCGCGATTGGCACGGGAATAAGCAGCTCAGGCATATCGTCGTAATTNGGGTAGCGTTNGCGTACCGCGGCCAACAAAAAACTGGCCAGCGCGAGGGCCTCGCGTTCACCGCGGTNAAATTTCAATTGATGTACTAAATAAGCGCCGTAATGCTGGTGCAGTATCGGTGCCAATGTGAGGTCGGCAAGGGGCTCTGACGTGCAGCGACCGCAGATGTGCTGCTCGCAAGGTAGGGGCAACGCGCAGTGGTTGCAGGGATGGGTGTTCAAGGCCACGGCGCTGCGGCAATATGGGCACAGATGGTCGTTCAGACGTAAGGGCGCCTGCCATGGGTGAGGTGCTAAAGGCAGTCGACACAGCACGCAGATGTCTCCAACGACATAGTCTGCCGCGAAACGGGCCGCGCGGCGGATTTTGCTTATCGGTATTGGTGGCGCGATTGGGATACGCTTTATTGGGCATTTAACGGCCCATTGTGAACGCGCTAAATGGTTGTGACATGGGTGTTGGGCTGAAATTTGCGTCAGCCATTGGCTAGACAGATGANCGATTAGGCAGTTCAGGCGCTAAAACATTCACCGCAATTAGACATTGTGAACCCGTCCGACAAAAAATTAGAACAACACCAGAGCTACGGTTAGAATTTCNTTCGCTAATCAGATCCACNTCGGGTGAAATAAAGTGGTTCGGCACAACAAGGAAGATCAGTGGAATACCAAGTACAGCAGCGTGACATTGAATTCTTAATGGAAGAGGTTTTCCATGTTCAAAGCGTCTGGAGCGAGATAGAGGCGTTTGCTGACTTGTCGCCGGATGTGGTCAAAGCCATTGTCGCTGAGGGAGGGCGTGTGGCCTCTGAGGTGATGGCGCCGCTCAATCAATCCGGAGACGCAGAAGGCTGTCAGTGGCATGACGGCGAAGTCACAACGCCCAGCGGTTTCGCCGCTGCATTTGCCGAACTCGCGCAAGGCGGTTGGCTCGGTCTGTCGGGTAATCCGCAGTTTGGTGGTCAGGGCATGCCAAAAAGCCTTGGGTGCTTGGTTGAAGAGATGTTTTGGTCGGCAAACAGCAGTCTTTATTTGTACGGAACGCTGACCGTTGGGGCGTGTTTGTGTATTGACGCGCACGGTTCGCCAGAGCANAAGAGCGTGTATCTGCCGAAGCTCTACTCGGGCGAGTGGACCGGGGCTATGGCATTGACGGAGTCTCACGCCGGCACCGATCTCGGGATCATGCGTACCAAGGCAGAAGCACAAAGCGATGGCAGTTATGCGATCACTGGCCAGAAAATCTTCATTACCAGCGGCGAGCACGACATGGCGGCAAATATTGTGCACCTGACCCTGGCCAGATTGCCGGATGCACCGCTCGGCAGTAAAGGCATATCGCTGTTTATTGTGCCTAAGTACCTGCCGAATGATGAGGGCGCTCTTGGTGAACGTAACGCCTGGTCCAGTGGCTCTTTGGAACACAAGATGGGCATTAAAGGCAGCGCTACCTCAGNGATTAACTATGATGGTGCGAAAGGCTTTTTGCTNGGCGAAGAGAATCAGGGCCTTGCGGCCATGTTTACCATGATGAACTACGAACGCCTCAGCGTTGGACTGCAGGGCCTAGGTGCAGCACAACTGTCCTACCAGCATTCAGCCAGTTATGCCCGAGATCGTCTGCAGGGACGAGCGCCCGCTGGGCCGCAAAATCCAGATGCCGTCGCCGATTCGTTGCTGGTGCACCCGGATGTTCGGCGCATGCTGTTGGCCCAACGAGCCTATGCAGAGGGCTGTCGTGCTATGGGCTTTTATGTCGGCATGCAATTGGATCTAGAAAAATATGCGGACGATCAGCGTGCGGGCCGTATTGGTCAGCTGCTCACCCCCGTGGTTAAGGCCTTTTTAACCGATCGAGGGCTGGATTGTGCGGTGCTTGGCCAGCAGGTGCTGGGCGGTCATGGCTACGTTAAAGAGTGGGGCATGGAACAAATTGTGCGCGATGCGCGCATCGGCCAGATATACGAGGGCGCTAACGGTGTGCAGGCCATTGATCTAGTGGGCCGCAAGATCATGCGTGATGGCGGCAAAACGCTACAGGACTTGCTGAGCGACATCACGGCCAGTGAGGTTGCGCCGGAGTTTGTTCAGCCGTTGGCCGATGTTTGCCAGCGCTTAGATACGGTAACCCGGTCGGTGGTTGCGCGCGGTAAGCAGGATCCAAACCTACCGGGCGCTGTTTCCGTAGATTTCTTAGATTTCGTCGGTCTAACGTTGTGCGCTTGGATGTGGGCGCGGATGGCGAGCAGCGCACCGCAGAGTGAATTCGGTGATGCCAAACGCATCACGGCGAGATACTTTTTTGCACGGCTACTGCCCCAGACTTTGGGTCTGGAGCAGAGCATTAATGCAGAATCAGAGGCCGTTATGGCAATGCCCGAGGCGCTGTTTTAGGTTCTGGGAAAGACCCAAGGATGGGAAGCGGATAGACCGCCGTCCACGGGTAATGCATGGCCGTTNACATACGATGCACGGTCACTGAGTAAAAAGCACGCGGCTTCGCCGATCTCACTGGGAAGGCCGTAGCGTTTGGCAGGATTAATCTGACCAATTTTATCCTCTTTGCCACGTTCGCGTGCGAGATCAAATGTCGGCTTGGTCATGCCGGTTTCAATGAGTCCCGGACATATGGCGTTGATCCGTACGCCGGTGCCGTAAAGTTGATAAGCGGTAGTTTGGACAATGCTGATGACCCCAGCCTTGCTTGCTGAATAATCTACTCCACCTGCGTTTGCGCGCAATCCGGCAACGGATGCGGTGCAGACAATGGCACCGTGCCCCTGATTCACGAAATGCGGCACGCTGTGCTTGATGGCTAGAAACACGCCTACAGTATTTACCGCCAGAGTGCGTTGCCAATCCTCTACGGTCAGTTCGGTAAGGCTTTTGCGTCCACCGGATACGCCCGCATTGGCGTAAATGCCGTCGATGCCGCCAAATTGGTCGACGCAGTGATGGATAAAATCTGCAACGGCGGCTTCGTCGCTCACNTCCGCCTGAACCGCCATGGCCGTTCCACCATTANCGGTAATTTCATCAACGGTTTCGCTNACGCTGTCGNTAAGGTCTACGCAGACCACGTTTGCGCCGTAGCCAGCCGCAAGAATGCTGGTAGCGCGGCCGATACCGCTGCCTGCGCCCGTAATGACAATGCGTTTTTCAGTTAACACGAAGACCCCCTGTGATGCGTTTTATGACGCTGATTATTTTAGTGNGTTAAAGNCTGTGACGATTTTGCTGTAAATGCCGTCGAAAGCGCCGTTGCTCATGATCACCAGATGGCGTTTGCGGCCACTTTCGAGTTTAGGTAAGCGCAGCAAATGGTCGATCAACAGTTCGGTATTGTCCTCGACTGTGGCTTCGACCACGCAATTGGCGGCGAGTTGATGCACGTCCCATTTGATATTGCTGCCACGAAACCAAACCACCCGGTCGGCTGCTGCGCAACAGGTGGTTAACTNGTTTTGCAAGGTCCCCAGGGACATGGTGTGCGTCCNNGGCTCGATAATGGCGACGATTTCGTCCGTGCTGGAGTTGTCCCGAAGCCCCTGCAGAGTGGCTCGAATCGCGGTCGGGTGGTGAGCAAAGTCGTCGTAAATGACGGTGTTGGGGTCTTCAAAGATGATTTCCATCCGACGTTTCACGCCGCTGAATTCGTTCAAGGCTTCGATAGATACGTTGGTCGGCACGCCTGCATGGCGCGCCGCAGCAATCGCATTGATGGCATTGGTGCGGTTGTGCGCGCCTTTGAGTGCCCATTCAATGACACCTTGGCCAGCGCCGTTGAGCAATACTTCGAATGCCTCAGGATCCGCCAAACTCTGGTTGGTCGACCATAAATCTCCGCTGTCTTGTTCCACCGGCTTTCGGGGGGCCTTATCACCCACCCTTGCTATTTCGCTCCAGCAGCCCTGATGGAGTACGTCATTGAACGCCTCATCTTCGCTGGGTGCTAATACCAGTCCGCCGGCGGGAACGGTTCTGAGCAGCAGGTGAAACTGAGCCTGAATNGCCGCAATGTCTGGAAATATATCCGCATGATCATATTCGAGGTTGTTCACAATCAACGTACGCGGTCGGTAATGCACAAATTTTGAGCGGCGATCGAAATAGCTGGTGTCGTATTCGTCGGCTTCAACGACAAAGAAAGGGCTGTCGCCGATTCGTGCGGATTGTTCGAAATTGTTGGGTGCACCGCCAATTAGATAGCCGGGGTTAAGACCTGCATGATCTAATATCCATGCCAGCATACTCGCCGTCGTNGTTTTACCGTGGGTGCCTGCTACAGCCAATACCCAGCGGNTGCGCAACACCGCGTTGCCCAGCCACTCTGCGCCAGAGGTGTAGCTCAGATTCCGCTCAAGTATGTATTCGATCGCGGCATTACCCCGCGGAAGGCCTGCATTGCCGACAATGATCTGGTCTGGTGGCGGCTCGANTTGNGCGGGNTCGAAACCTTCGAAGGCACGGATACCGGCTTGGCTAAGTTGATCGGACATAGGCGGATATATGGCGCCGTCGCTGCCGCTGACCTCANACCCCATCTGTTTTGCCAACTGCGCAAGACTCCCCATNAGAGTGCCGCCGATGCCAAGAAAATAGAGGTGTTTGCTCATNANGTTGCGCCTAAATTAGACAGAAATTGTCGCACAAATTCGCGGAATCGCAGACAATTCCGCGCCTAACGAACAGCCGTCGCTTGAAGGAGAATTAAATGGTCAAGGCAAACGCCTTTTACGCCCAATCTGGTGGTGTCACGGCGGTCATTAACGCGACCGCTTGTGGGTTACTGCAAACCGCGGCCGAGCATAAAGACGTCATTGGCAAAGTCTTAGTGGGGGCAAACGGTATCGTTGGCGCGTTGAATGAGGAACTGATCGATGCCTCTAAAGAAAGTAANCGCGCCATCGCTGGCTTGCGTAGCACCCCTGGTGGTGCCTTTGGCTCGTGCCGCTACAAACTCAAGCCCTATGCCGAGGANCCTCGCGAATACCAGCGTCTGATTGAGGTATTCAAAGCGCATAATATCCGTTACTTTTTTTACAACGGCGGTGGCGATTCTCAGGACACGGCCAATAAAGTGTCACAGCTTGGTGCCCGCNTAGGCTATCCGCTGCAATGCATTGGTGTGCCCAAAACGGTCGACAACGACTTGCCGATAACGGATTGCTGCCCAGGTTTTGGCTCTGTCGCCAAATATGTAGCGGTAT
Organism: Gammaproteobacteria bacterium; assembly: GCA_002725095.1. Taxonomy (GTDB): domain Bacteria; phylum Pseudomonadota; class Gammaproteobacteria; order Pseudomonadales; family Azotimanducaceae; genus UBA4421. Next base: position 3,655 of record PBQQ01000030.1, on the reverse strand, counting down.
CCACTAAGGAANCTGCGCTGGATATTGAGTCGATGTGTGCGACATCGACCAAGGTATTCGTATTGGAAGTTATGGGACGGCATGCCGGTTGGATCGCCGCCGCAGGTGCGCTTGCGCGGGAGCAGGCTGGAGATGCGCCGCATATTATTTTGCTGCCGGAAGTGCCCTTCAAACAGGCGCAATTTCTACGTCGAGTAAAAGCGACCGTTGCGGAAAAGGGCTTTTGTGTTGTGGTGGTATCCGAAGGTGTGAGGTTTGCGAACGGTGAGTTCGTTGGAGAATCAGGTGCCGCNAAGGACGCATTCGGCCATGCGCAGTTAGGTGGTGTGGCGCCGGTGATCGCTAATTTGGTGACAGCCAAGTTGGGNTTTAAAAACCACTGGGCGGTNGCGGACTACTTGCAGCGCTCTGCNCGACACATTGCTTCTGCNACGGATGTACAGCAAGCGTACGCCCTAGGCCAGGCGGCGGTTAAATTGGCTGTAGCGGGTAAGACCGCGGTCATGCCGACAATTGTGCGGACTAATGATGCGCCTTATAAGTGGAAGATTGGCGAAGCTAAATTGTCCAAGGTCGCGAATGTAGAGCGGTTTATGCCGAAGAGCTATATCAGCAAAGATGGCTTTGATATCACCGCTCGAGCGATGCGTTATTTGCGACCGTTGATTGCTGGTGAGGACTATCCTTGTTATAAAAATGGGGTGCCGGAATATGTGCGGCTCAAGCAACAGCGGGTTGCGAAGAAGCTGCCGGCGAAATGGTAGTGGTTGCGCCGCGGCGGTGACTAAAAACACGACCCAAAAAAAGGGGGCTTAGCCCCCTTTTTTTGGGTTNGGAAAATCCTAGGCCAGTAGTGGGGCAATCACCAGGCTGACGATGGCCATNACATTAATGAGGATGTTCATCGAAGGGCCAGAGGTGTCCTTGAAGGGGTCGCCGACCGTGTCGCCGACAACNGCTGCNGNNTGNACATCNGATCCTTTGCCNCCNAGNTTGCCNTTTTCAACNTACTTTTTGGCGTTGTCCCAGGCGCCGCCGGCGTTTGCCATAGTCAGTGCTAACAGTACGCAGCCTAATAGTCCGCCGCCAAGAGTTCCACCGAGAGCCTCTGCGCCCAATGTGAAACCGACTACGGGTGGAACAGCCACGGCGATTATTCCGGGCAAAAGCATCCTCTTCAATGCCGCGGCCGTCGCAATATCGACGCATTTGGCGTTATCCGGTTCAGCGGTTCCCTCCATAAGGCCAGGGATTTCGCGAAATTGTCTTCTGATCTCTTCGATCATTTCCATCGCTGCATCCCCCACCGCGGTCATAGTAATGCTGGCGATCAAAAATGGGACCAAGCCGCCAATAAAGAGGCCAATGAGAACATTTGGATCACCAATGTGCAGGACAAAATCGCCGCCTCTTTCCAAGGTCAGCACCTCGACGTACGCTGCAATGATTGCCAGTGCTGCGAGTGCTGCCGCCCCGATNGCAAAACCTTTACCCATGGCAGCTGTTGTATTACCCAGTTCATCAAGTGAATCTGTGATGGCTCTTGTTTCTTCTCCCAAGCCGCCCATTTCGGCTATACCGCCCGCGTTGTCGGCGACAGGTCCATAGGCGTCCACAGCCATGGTCATGCCGACGGTGGCCAGGAGTCCTACTGCGGCAACGCCGACACCGTAAAGGCCAGCAAGTTCGGTCGAGACAAAGATAATTAAGCAAATAATCAGCAGAGGGCCAACCACCGACTGCATGCCCACGGCGAGACCGGTAATCATTACGGTAGCGGGGCCAGTCTTACCGGACTCTGCAATGCGCACGACAGGCGTTGAAGACGTGTAATACTCGGTTATGAGACCAATACAAATGCCGCCGGCCGCTCCAAACAAGACCGAATACCAGATATTGGTCGTCAAACCAATCATACCTACGAGGAAGTAGGCCACCACCATGAAAAGGACGGTGGTTCCAATCATCCCAAATCTAAGCGCTTTCGCTGGCTCAAAGGTAGACATCGCACGGACGGCACCAATGCCAAGGATTGAACAGATCAAACCACTGGAGGCGAGAGCCAGGGGTAAAAACATTAGTGTTGCCCTGCCTTCGGCCTCGTTCATTTCGGGCGCCAGAGCAGCTATCGATGCCGCTGCGAGCGTGGAAGCGATTGCAATGGTCGCAATCATAGAGCCTACGTATGACTCGAAAATATCCGACCCCATACCCGCTACATCGCCCACATTATCGCCAACGTTATCTGCAATCACGCCAGGGTTTCGTGGATCGTCCTCAGGAATACCTTGCTCAAGTTTCCCAACTAGATCTGCACCAACATCCGCGCTTTTCGTGTAAATGCCCCCGCCGACTCGAGAGAATAAGGCAACTACTGATCCGCCCATACCAAATCCATGGATATGATGTGCCGTTTCAGGATCTCCACCGAATAAATAATAGACAGAACCCAACCCGATAAGGCCAAGCGACGCTACTGCGAGTCCCATGATAGAGCCACCAAAGAAGGCCACTGAAAGTGCGCTGGCTTGTCCATCAGTGTGAGCCGCATTAGTTGTTCTGACATTGGCCTGGGTAGCGGTGTACATACCAAACCACCCTGCACAAGCTGAGGACAATGCTCCAGCGAGGAACGCTATCGCAGTAGACGTTCCAAGCGAAAAGTAAATAGCGACCACGAGTACCGCCGCGAAAATTGCCAGCTGCGTATATTCTCTCTTCATGAAAACCATGGCGCCTTCNTGAATAGCGTTTGCGATTTTCTGAAGAGCCTCCGAACCCGGATCATAGCTGCGCACGATCATATAAATAATCACGGCTACAACCATACCAAGTACGCCAAGTAACGGCGGCCATATCAAGAGATCAGTCATTTAAGTCCCCAACAGATTGGTGTATCGGTCTGCAAGAGGGACGTAGCCGCGTGAAGTTTTGGACGACCAGAACGAGCCCCCTGCAAGTCTGCGGCGCGTATAATACCAGCGTCACCGGTGGTTACCACATACATTCAGGCGAAAATAACGTTGCTCGATGAGTTTGGTAGCTGTCTGCTACTAGCCTTGGGTCAGTAAAGTGCGCAGGTCGATGATTGCGGCATTTGCCCGTGAGATATGCGACGCCATAACGAGTGAATGATTAGCCAGCGGGCCAAAGCCATCGCCGTTCAGAACCATCGGGCTCCACAGGGGTTCCTGAGTCGGCTCCAACTCGCGAATGATTTGTTTCAGTGATACGCGAGCGTTTTTCTTGTCCAACACATCGGCAAAGTCGTTGTCTATTGCGTGCAACATATGGATGAGTCCAAAGGTGAATCCACGCGCTTCATAAAAGACATTGTCTATTTGCAGCCACGGTGTTTTTACGACCTGCTCTTGTGGGCTTTGGGTTGCCTGACTTGCCGCGGTATCGCCGGCCAAGTCAGTATTGAGCTGGCGTTTGCCGACGCTGGCAGAAAGCCTTTGAGATAAACTGCCCAAGCGGGTTTCTACGGCTGCAAGCCACTGTTGCAGATTATCAGCGCGAGCGTAGAACTGTGCGTTCGCTTCGAGCGGGTTTGCCAGGCGGTTGCGATATGCCTTGAAATACTCGATGCCTTCGCGGTACTGATCTTCGGTTTGCGGCAGCAACCACGAGTTATTATCAAAGAAAAACTTAG
>PBQQ01000029.1 GCA_002725095.1 Gammaproteobacteria bacterium | reverse complement strand
TGGCGCCGAGGCGTTTGCCCGACAAGTGTTGTACGAGGACCACTCGAACTCCGGGCCGGAGATAGATCATTTAGGGGAGCCGTGGGCGAGGCAATTGGTTCCCTTCGAACTCGACGACATTGGATTCATGGAAGCGCAAATTAGGGATCTGAACGGATGCTTCAACTTGAATGCTTTTGCTTCCAGTGATGAGGTGGTTCTTAAACGTTCATCGAAACGTCTGAAGCGCATGCTTAGAGAATTACAGATCGACGAAGCCTTAGCTGATAACGTGCGCGACTGGGTTGATGCAGACAGTAAAGTGCAGGGGTTTGGCGCCGAAGATAATAGCTATTTGGGCAAGTATCCGCCGTACCGATCGCCGAACGCGAAAATCTATCATCTGTCTGAACTGTATCTTTTGGATATCGCTGAAGGCGAGCAAGTCAGAAAGTTATTGCCCCACGTTTGCTTGCTGCCGTTCGCGGACAACAGAATAAACGTTAATACCGCGAATACGTTAACCTTAGCGACGCTTGATGACGGCATTGGCTTGGGTAGCGCTGAAGCGATTACGATGAGCGACCGGGCCTATGTCAGCGTGACCGATTTTGTGCAAGAACACCCCGAGTTTTCGGCGGTTGCGGATGATCTGACAGTACGCAGCGATCACTTCGCGCTGCATGTGCAAGCAGTCGTGGGCGATGGGTCGGTAACCTTGTACTCCCATCTGGCGAGGAATTCATCAGACGGACGAGTCACCGTGTTACAGCGAGACTTTGCTAAACTATTCCGCTCATCTTTAACAATAGACGCTTCTGTGGAAGCCCAATAATGACGACGCTATTACTTAGAATTCTAAACAGCACCCCTGCAGACCAAAGCCTTGAGTCCAGCGAGGGTGTGGGGTTGGGCGCCGATTTTACGCTGCAATGGGTGCTTGGCCGTCAGGATCAAATCGTCGGCCATGGTGATGCCACAGTACCTACGCTCAATCAGCAGTTGGACAGCCTCGAAGAGGGTGTATTGCAGAGCGCTGACATCGTCGTGGTGATACCAACGGAACAAGTATTGCTGTTGTCCTGTCAGGTGCCCGGCCGCAACAGCGGGCAAATGCGTCAGGCGTTGCCGTACGCGTTAGAGGAATACGTCGCCACAGATATCGAAGACATGCACATTGCGGCGGGGTCAATAAAAGCCGGCCAAACGATTCATTGCGCGCTCATCGGCGATGCGCAAATGCGACATTGGAAAAATTGGTTGTCCGAACACCACATTATGGCCGATGTGCTGGTGAGCGAGGCTCAGCTGGCACCAGAAACAAANGACTGCACCGTGTTTCTTAGCCGTGAGCAAGCCACNGCGGTATACGAGCGATCAAGTGCCATGGTAGAGCGCGAGGAATTAGTCGGACTGCTGGAAGATCTCTCAATCAGCAGCTTGATCACAGTGGGCGAAGAACTATCTGACCTTGAACGTAGCCAGTTAGACGAGGAAATCGAGGTAGAGCAGCAAGTCAACGCGGCAACATTCCTGTTCGNGCGCTACGCCAAGCAAAAACCGATAAATCTATTTCAGGGCCCGTACGCNGTAGAAAATAGAAAATCCGGGNTAAAACAAGATCTCATGACGTTGGCAAAGCTGGCCGCTGCGTGGCTTGTAATATATGTCGCAGGGCTGAGTGCCCAAGGTCTATGGTCCTCTTACCAAGCGGATAGACTGGCGGCAGAAAATAGAGACCGTTACGTAGAGTTATTCCCTCAGGATTCAGTGCCGATTACCGCAGCACAATTGAGACGCAGATTCGAGGGTAAATTAAGAAACCAGACTCAGCAGACAACAGAGGGTNCCGTGCGATTTGTCCAGTTACTNGGAGAAACCGCAGCAATTTTCGGAACAAAAGGTGCTGTTCAGTCACTGTCATACCTGCAAGACAAAAAAGAGCTGACCATCGAAATGGAACTTAAGGGTTACGACCAGGTTGACCAAATACAGTCAGAACTGAAAGGCCGCGGTGTTGATGTCGAAGTAGTNAGCGCCGGATCAATAGACGGCGGNATCAGCGCCCGACTTAGAGCGAGTTATACAAAATGAGCGTCATTCAAAGTCTGTTAAGCCAATTGCAGCAAGGTAGCNTAGGCCAATGGTACGCCACAAAGTCNGGAACAGATCGCTTAATCATAAANACAGTGGCGGGGCTAATAGTTGCTACCGTGTTTTATACGGGGATATGGAAGCCCGTCAGTGATTATGCGGCGAACCAGCAAGCGCGATACGTCACGGAACTGACGCTGTCGGAATGGGTCGCTCTAAACCAAGGCGCCCTAAGAAACAGCGCGAGACAGCCGAGCCAAGGCTCTAGTGCAGCCCCAGCGTTGATNCCGAGCATTACGAACGCCGCGAATCAAAATCAACTGAAGCTAGACCGACTGCAGCCGGATTCAGATGGCGGAGTAAACATCACTTTACAGGAGCAGCAGTTTGATCACGTGCTCAAGTGGCTCACGTTGCTCGAAACAAAGCAGGGGCTGAGCGTAGAGCGGCTGAGTATCGACCGTGGGGATAAGGCCAGCAAGGTGAGTGGTCAGGTTAAGCTGGTAAATTAAAGCGCCTTTTAAATCAGCTTCCTAATAGGGAGATATTACCCGGTTCGGCAAGCGCTTTAGCGCTGGACATGTCTAAAACATCTTCAATGTTACTGATCAGATCTTCCGCTAGGGCGTCTGGATCAAGGGCTATACCTTTGTTGGCAAAGGTTTCCGAACGCAAATATCTGCCANTGAGTCCATGAATCACCATACCATTCGGCGCATCGTCACTTGCCAAAAATAGGGCTATAGGTGTTACGAGTTTCGGGTGCGATTGAGGTCTTGGGTTATCGGGGTCAATACCAAGCTCTTTATCTAGAGCCGTCATTCGAGTGTCGGCACCCGGCGAAAGACAGTTTATTTTGATCCCATGGGATCTGCCCTCTAATGCGAGAACATTCATCAATCCCAGCATGCCCATTTTGGCCGCACCATAAGCGCTTTGACCAAACTGTCCAAAAATCCCCGAAACCGATGAGGTGAGTATTATTCTTCCGTAGTTCTGCTCATACATAAAAGGCCAAGCAGCGTGTGTGACATAGGCGGACCCCAACAGATGCACTTCGACAATCAGTCTAAAGTCATCGGTNGTCGTGTTTTTGAATGTTCTGTTTCGTAAGATGCCGGCATTGTTTATAACAACATCAATGCGACCGAATTCGTCTATGGCCTGTCGAACCATTGCTTTGGCTTCGTCCGGATCAGCCACCGAGAAATTGTTAGACACCGCTTTGCCGCCATGCGCCACGATTTCTGCTGCAACGCTTGCAGCNAGGTNGCTNATACCGTCGCCTCTGACATTCGAACCCAGATCGTTGACCACCACNTTGGCGCCGCGGCGGCCGAATTCCAGTGCGTGCTCTCGTCCTATTCCTCCGCCTGCGCCTGTGATGAGGACGACTTTGTCCTTTACGTTAATCACTGTCTTTTTACGATTCCGGCCATATTTCCTTCCTCTCTCCAAGCAGCTGTAATCCTAAAATAGGGCCTTGAGCCTTTCCCATAGGGACCGTTTTGGACGCTTTTGGGATTAGGTTTGCCTTCGTTGTTGTAATAGCCGGGCGTACAAGACTCTTGAAAATCTGATGCAAACCTAGATACCGCCAGAATTTCCTCGACCCATTTATCTTCTGCTTCTTTCGATACTTCGATCGAGGAGAGGTTTTCGCTTCTGCATTCCTTCAACATATAGCCAATATGTTGCGAGGTTTCGTCCATAGCGTGAGGAAAGTTTGTGGTGAAACCAGCTTGAGAATTACTAATGATAAATAGATTTGGGAATCCGTTAGTCATTACGCCATGCATGGTGCGCATGCCGTCAGCCCATTTTTCACTCAACGTAAGGCCGTCNGCACCAGTAACATCATAACCAGAGCGGCGCACATAAGAGGTTCCAACCTCGAAGCCTGTCGCGAATATGATGCAGTCCACCGGATATTCCTTCCCGTTGGCGACAACGCCGTTTTCGGTAATCCGTTCCACACCGCNCCCATTGGTGTCGATCAATTCCACGCTGGGCCGATTGAACGTTTGCAGGTAGCTGTCATGGAAACAGGGACGCTTACAGAATTGGCGGTAATAGGGCTTCAAAGACTCGGCNGTTTTGGGGTCGTTTACCAACTCCGCCGCGCGGTTTCTTATTTGTTCCATTTTTTGGAAATCGGCGATTTCCATGAGCTGAGGAACCTCGTCCCAATTGGTGTCCTCACCTCTGTAGTTCGCCATAGAGATTAGATTACGTATTATNTCTGNCCACCCATCCTTTACGAGATCTTCCTCTACGACACCACCAGAGCACAGAATATTAAAGTTATCCATGCGCTCCTTTTGCCAGCCGGGTTGAAGTTCGGCTGCCCATTTAGGGTCCGTTTTTCGGTTGGCGCGAACATCTATCGAGGAGGGCGTGCGTTGGAAAACATACAGTTGTTCGGCCGTTTCACCGACGTGAGGGGTGCATTGCACAGCGGTAGCCCCAGTGCCAATGATNGCGACGCGCTTGTTTTTAAGCCNCGCAAGCCCGCCGTTTGAATCCCCGCCGGTGTAGTCGTAGTCCCAGCGACTGGTGTGGAACGTATGCCCCTGAAAACTGTTAATTCCCTCAATGCCCGGAAGCTTTGGTCGATGCAAAGGGCCATTAGACATAATGACGAAGCGAGCTCTGAATTTATCCTGTCGATTTGTTTCTATAATCCAGTTAGCAGCGGCCTCGTCCCAATTCAGCGCGGTAACCTCGGTCTCTAAACACGAATTTTCATAGAGGTTATATTTTTTTGCGATGTTTTTNCTGTGATTGAGTATTTCGGGGGCATGGGCGTATTTTTGAGTGGGAACGTAATTGAGTTCCTCTAACAGGGGCAGGTAGATGTAGGCCTCCGTATCACAGGCTGCNCCGGGGTAGCGATTCCAGTACCAGGTNCCGCCGAAGTCACCACCTTTTTCTACAAGCCTAATGTCCTCGAAGCCGAGTTCTTTCAGTCTTGCCCCGGCAATTAAACCACCGAAGCCGCCACCAATAATTGCGATCTCTACCTCGTCAGTAAGAGNTGCTCTAGACGTGGGTTGTGCNACATAGGGNTCNGTTAGGAAATCCACATACTCATCTTTGATTTCCCGATATTGCTCATTTGCNTCTTCCCTAAGCCGTTTATCTCGCTCAGTTCGATACCTATCGCGTAGGGCATCAGGATCAAAGCCCAGTTCTTCTTTTGTTGGTAAAGCCATGATGGAACCTCCTATCAACAAAATACTAGCATTATTCTATTTGACCGAAAGAAAAAGGACGGGTCTCTAAGCCGGCGCTGAATGAGCAGTGAACGCGTTATCGACTAGAATCAACACGTTTATAAACTNGTACATAAGCAAGTATAANATAACAAATNNTGTCGATTTGCAGGTAATATCCTAGGCTCTGAGATCACTGAGCCGTTGGGTAGGTAGTGTTTATGCCGTTTGAATTGAAAGCGGGGTTGTGTCAAAAGTGCCAAATCACGGGATCTCGATTAGCCGTTACGCTGTTGCTTTTGGTTGGCCTAACGCCGGTGTTTTTGTTGTCGGTTAAGGCCTCCGCAGAAAGCCTCTCTGCTGCTGCCCCGGCAAATAGCCTGCCAAACGTTATCATCATCATGGCAGATGATATGGGCTGGGNTGACGTTGGTTATCATGNNAGTGATATACGTACCCCGAATATTGATCGAATTGCTNAAAGTGGTGTTGCTCTGGANAGGTTCTATGTGCACCCAACCTGCTCTCCTACACGAGCTGCGTTGTTAACCGGAAAATCGCCAACCACTACGAATATGACTCGGCCCATCCCCGACTATCTAACCGGTGGGTTAGCAGAAGAACACAAGCTTATGCCTGAATGGTTTGCCGAAGTGGGTTATCAGACCTCTCTGGTCGGTAAATGGCACTTAGGTACCGATTCAACGGCAGGGTTTCCAAATAATCGCGGCTTTGATCAGTTTTATGGCTTCCTAGGGGGGTTCATTGATTACTACGGGCACGACGTTCTGGGGGCCATTGATTGGCAACGAGACGGGGTAACGGTTCGAGAGGACGGCTACAGTACAGAACTTATTACTCGTGAAGCCGTCAGGGTACTGCAGCGACGTGATCAAGAGCGGCCGCTGTTTATGTTTGTGTCCTACAATGCGCCCCATGGTCCTCANGCGGCCCCGCAAAGTTCGATTGATCGATACGCCACGATCGCTGACGAAGAACGTCGGGAATATGCGGCCATGGTCGACAACATGGACCATGGCATCGGCGAAATTCTGCAGACCTTGCAGGCTCAAAACATGGCACAAAACACTTTGGTGCTTTTTATGAGCGACAATGGAGCCTCTACAGAATTTCCTGCCAACGCAGTGTCTCATTCCTCACGCGGCAGTAACCAGCCGTTAAGAGGGGGTAAAGCCCTTGCTCTAGAGGGCGGTATCCGTGTTCCGGCAGCCATATGGTGGCCCGGCGTGTTGCAGGGTGGCGCGCAGATCCGGCAAATGATCACCGTCGAAGATATTTTGCCGACCTTATTTGAGGCGTTGGGACTGTTGCGCCAAGGCCAGAGCAAATCCGCATACTTACAGAAAGAAGTCGCCAAGTTCGACGGAGTCAGCCGATGGCCGGCGCTGTTGGGTGTGCCAATGGCAGCAAGACCAAGGTTTGTAACAGGCATGCCTATGGTTGGAGCCGGCGTGATCGATGGCGAATGGAAACTGGTTCGGGTCGACGGCCCGCCGTTACCATGGGTCGATGCGAGCTTCGAATTATTTCGTATTTTTGATGACCCCGAAGAAACAACAGATCTAGCAGCAGAGTATCCAGATGTCGTCGCAAGGTTAATGCCTTATTTGGCTGCATTCGATGAAGCGGCAGCTGGTGGCATTGCATTAGACCCAGTGGCTATGGTGCAGATTCAACTGCAGGGCATGACTGGAAATATCAGGTTCTCGCCGTACGCTGAGGCCATCGCCAGGCGCACAGTGACGGTCAGCGGCGACCTTGTATTTAACGAAGGCAGTCGAGAGGGTGACGACGCTACGGGCGTGCTGCAGTACGACGAAGACAAGTCCTATGGTGGATACGTTTTGCTTTCCCCCAAAGATGCTAGGGCGACATATTTGATTGATATGCAGGGCAGAGCGGTGCACCGCTGGCCGTTGCCAACCGGGATGAATGTATCAATCGTTGCGCGCCTGCTGGATAACGGGAATTTACTGCGGGGTATAAAGCCAACGAAAACCGCCATGGACAAAGCAGGGCCGGGCACCCGCATTCAGGAACTGGATTGGCAGGGCAATGTTGTCTGGCAGTATCCAGACCCAGCCTCAGAGCCAGATCGACAAACGCGACCGCGCGAAGACTATTACCGTATGCCGAATGGCAATACGCTATTTATGGCGTTCGAAGAAATAACCCGCGATCAGGCACTTGCTCTTGGAGCCACCGAGAAGCGGCTGGGCGCCGGGATAGAGAGCTTTTGGCCAAATAAGCTGGTTGAGGTAAATCCTGAAGGCGAAATCGTCTGGCAGTGGCGTTTTCAAGACCATTACAGCAGCGAAAGTTTGGGTAATCAGAGCGACCCCGGAAAGCTCGATATCAATGTTACCGAAACCAATTTAGCTTCGGTGAATCGTGATATGAGTCATAGCGGCGTGCTCGATTACGATGCCGTCAACGACCAGATTTTATTCTCGGCGCGTATCGCCAGTGAGCTTTATATAGTCGATCACAGTACCGCAAATTATGACGAACCGGCGGTTGGTATTGAGGCGGCCAAGGGGCCCGACGGCGATTTTTTATGGCGGTATGGTAATTCAGGAAATTATTCGGCGGGGGCACGCCATGTGCGAGCCGATCCGGGCGACCGTCAATTGTTTTCTGGGCACGGTGCAAACTGGATTCCAGTAGGTATGCCGGGGGCCGGCAATGTGCTGG
>PBQQ01000028.1 GCA_002725095.1 Gammaproteobacteria bacterium | reverse complement strand
GGACAGCTTTCAGCAGTACATTACCGCCAATGGTGGCTCGTCTAATGCCTACACTGCGCAGGACCACACCAACTATTTCTTCGACATTCAAAACTCAGCATTTGACGAGGGCTTAGACCGCTTCGGGCACTTTTTTATCGACCCACTTTTGTCTGTTGAATATGTCGAGCGCGAGAAAAACGCCGTTCATTCTGAGTACCAGATGCAAATTAAAGACGACGGCTGGCGCGGCTACATGGTCAGCAAACTCGCTCTCAACCCAGAACACCCCGGCTCTCGCTTCACCATCGGTTCACTTGAAACACTCGATGGCGACGTGCGGAAAGACCTGATGGATTTCTTCGCCGATCATTACTCAGCGGACCAAATGGGCTTGGTCGTTCTAGCCAACCAGAGCCTTGATGAATTAGAGGCGTTGGTGACACCGCTGTTTAATCAAGCTCGCAACGTTGATGTTGGCTCTAGTTTTCCGGCCGAACCCGTATTCTCAGATCGACAATTACCTGCTGTGCTGACCTCTCAGACTCTGAAAGACACCTACGGGCTGGCCTTTAATTTTCCGATTCCAAGCACCTTAAAGGTATACCGCAACAAGCCCGAGCAGTATCTGAGCAACCTCATTGGTCACGAGGGTGAAGGCAGCCTGTATCAGTTACTGAATGCCAAAGGCTGGATCGAAAGCCTTGGCGCCGGAAGTCAGGACTTCGATCGCAACACCAGTTTGCTCACCGTTAATATACAACTCACCGAGGCGGGCCGCGATCACATCGAGGAAATCACCGACTTACTGTTCCAATACTTAGACATGCTGCGCGCGCAGCCGCCCAAAGATTGGCTCTATCAAGAGCAGGCAAGAGTCGCCGAACTGGCCTTTCGTTTTCAAGAAAAGGGCTCAACCGTCGGTTTTGTTTATCAAATGGCGCCCAAACTGGATCTGTTCCCAGCAGAGGATCTATTGGTTGCACCTTATTTGATGGAAGCGTTTGACCCTGCTTTGATCGAAAAGTTTCTAGGCTACTTGCGACCCGACAATGTGTTGTTGGAAATCACAGCGCCGGACTCAACTACCGATCAGGTCGAGCGTTGGTTCGAGGTGCCTTTCGCACTTAAACAAGCGCCGCTAAAAAGACAAACAGTCGCGGATGCACCGTTGCGGTTACCGGAGGTTAATCCTTATTTGCCCGAGCAACTGGATTTGGTGGCCGCAGACGANCAGATCATGCGGAGGCTTATCGACCAACCCGAATTAAAGCTATGGCTCGACACCGATATTGAGTTCGGCACGCCCAGAGCCAATATGACAGTGGGTCTATTGACCCAAACAGGNTTTCTAAGCGCGAGCAATCAGGCTCAGGCTCNNCTGTATCAAGACTTGGTTAACGACTCATTGAGTGCCACCGTCTACCCNGCTTATCTGGCCGGCTTGGGTTATTCAATAGCTGTCGCGGATAGCGGCTTTGCTATTTCTGTCAACGGNTATCAGGACAAGCAAATGGCCTTACTGAATACGGTCACCCAGCGCTTGTTTTCTGCCGACATCAGCGCNNAAAGGTTTGCNACAATCAAGCGCAGCTTNATCAANGACTGGCGCAACAGCCTTAAAGANAAACCTTATGTTCAAGCTCTTGGGGCACTTGGTGACACNCTTNTATCTGGCAGCTGGCCAGCCANTGATNTGGCAGATGCNCTNGAGCCGNTTACGCTCGANGCCCTGNTGCAATGGCGCAGCCAACAGCTAAAGAACGTGGGCGTGATTGCGGCGTTACACGGCAATGTTACGGTTGCCGAGGCCGAGCAATTACATGAGTTTGTCAACTCGACNATCAAGCCCAAGACTGTGGCACGTCAACGTTCTGAGGTAGCTGAACTGACCGAAACTCTGCGCCTCGACTTAGCTGTTGACCACAACGACTCAACTCTACTGATTTATGTTCAGGATCCAGACGACAGCTTTGCTAGCCGCGCNAAAAGTGGTCTGGCCGGACAGTTGCTGCGTTCGGCCTACTTTTCGAGCCTNCGCACCGATCAGCAACTGGGTTATGTGGTCAGCGCTGGAGCTCGCCGTTTAGATAAGCGCGGTGGCAATCTGTTCTTGGTGCAATCACCGGTGGCAAGCGCCGCAGCCGTGACAGAGGCGTCACTGTCTTTCATGCAGCAGTACATTGATGCTTGGCCAAAACTCAGCGGTGCAGAGTTTAGTCAGCAGAAAAGCGGCCTGATCAACCGACTAACAGAATCAGACAAGAATCTGGGCGAGCGTAGCCAGCGCTATTGGCAGGACATCTATGACGAGCACTACACGTTGGACAGTCGCGAGCAGATTGCTCGCGAGGTAGGCAAGCTCAGCAAACGCGATATGTTAGCGTTCTTTAAAGATCTACAAAGGCGCCTAAAAGAACAAAGCCTATTGATTTACAGCAGCGGTAAATTCGCGGAGGTGCCATCCACAGGTCGGCTACTGGACNCCGCTACTGCGCTGAAATAGCGCTCAACTGAGCGTCGCAATATCTAAACGAAAGGGCGGCAGCGAGTTGATCAACGCGCGGCCATAACGCTGGGTAACAATGCGCTTATCCAGCATGGTCACCGTTCCATAATCGCGCTCGTGGCGAATCAAGCGGCCACACGCCTGCACCAGTTTCAGCGCNGCATCGGGCACGGATATCTCGTAAAACGGATTACGCCCTTGGGCCTGTGCCCATTCGGCAATGGCTTGGTCTACAGGATCATCCGGTACTGCGAAGGGCAACTTAACGATCACCACATGACGACAATAATCACCAGGCAAATCTAGACCTTCAGAAAAACTCGCGAGACCCACCAAATGCGACCGCTCGCCTTCATCAATACGTCTGCGATGTTCCACAATCAACGCCTGCTTACTGCCATCTCCTTGTATGAGGAGCCCGTCGAAGACGGCCTGAGGCAATGCCTTAGTTACCNCATTAAGTTGTCGCCATGAAGTGAACAATACTAAAGCCGATTGCTCTCGGTTCAGAAGGTTCGGTAACAAACGTGTGACTTCTTCGCTGTGTGCGTCAAAATCTCTGGGGTCAGACTGCATCGACGGCACGTGAAAGGTCGCGATCTCTGGATAATTAAACGGGCTCGCGATGCTGGCAGTGGGCGTTTCAGGCGGTAATCCAGAACGCTCTAGAAAACGTTCAAAACGACCTAAGGCGGTGAGTGTCGCCGACGTACACACCGCGCCATAGCAACGTTGCCAAAGTACCTCGCGCAAAATGTGGCCGGGCTCGATTGGTGCACTGACCATATCTACATCGTATTGATTACGCGCAACCCAGCGCGCACAACGATAGGTTTGCTCAACGCCGTATGCGTAATCCTGTAACAGCGCTCGAGTAGCGAGCGCACGGTTCTGCAACTGCCCTACAGGTAACAGCCAATCCTCCGCCTCAAACGCTTTCTCCCAATCTTGATTTCCCGCCACCGCGTCACTGAGCAATTCATGAAAGCGCTCGATGCTGTCGCACAGCCGATCCATGCCGGGCAGAGATGCCTCACATAACTCGGCAATGGTTTGCGGTACTTCTCCCAAGGGGAATCGGTAAATTTCACGCTCTTCATCGCGCGGNTCCATCGGCAAAATCGCCAAAACCTGAGAAAGTCCAACGAAAACATCGCCAAGAGCGGCTGTTTCACTGGCGACGGTGGTGCTCAAACCCACTAAGTTCGCCGGCCGCGCAAATCGTTGGGTTGCGGTACCCAAGACANTATTAACGCTCTCGAACCATTGCAGGGTGCCCTGNATTCTTGCTGAACTGGCGAAGTGATTCTGGGTCTTATCGGCTAGGTGGTGNGCTTCGTCCAACACATAGATGCAGTCTTCTGGCACCGGTAATACGGCGCCCCCGCCTAATGCTAAATCCGCCAGCACCAAGTCATGGTTAGCAACAATGACNTCTGCGCCCTCGAGGCTGTTGCGCGCTCGGAAAAAGGCACACTGTTTAAAGTAAGAACACCGGTTATTACTGCAGCCTCTATGATCCGTGGTTACGCCTGCCCAAGCACCATCGGGCAACGGCTCTACCCAACTGTCCAGTTCGCCGTCCCAACCGCCTTGGGAATAGCGGCTCAGCATCTCTTGATACAACACTGAAAAATCTTCGTCGGTCGCATCAAATATCGGGATTTCCTGTTGATTCTGGTATTTCAGATGATCATCAAGGCGCTTCAAACACAGATAACGCCCGCGTCCTTTCGCCAAACTGACACTGAACGTCAAACCCGCNCGCTGCTTTAGGTCCGGTAAATCCTGCAGCACGACTTGTTCTTGCAGGGCCACCGTTGCGGTACTCAGCACGACTGTTTTTCCGATGTGTTTCGCTAATGGGATCGCCGCAAGGCAATAGGCCGCGGTCTTACCGGTACCCGTACCGGCTTCAATTACACATATCCGCGAATCGGCCTGACCCAGAGTGCGCGCAATTTGCGCGATCATTTCGCGCTGACCNCGACGCGGCTTAAACTCTCTGGCCGANAGCCAAGTGCGATAAGCGTNCTGAATCGCGTCCTTGATTTGGTCTGTGAGTAACCCTTGGCTCATGATCGCAACTGTGCGGCAAAGTGTTCGGCAAGCCAAGCGATAGCGCTTCGATTAGCGCTTGGATCGCGTTTCGACATGACCAAATGCTGGTCGTCCTGCATTGAGCCGCTATTGCGTTTCTGCGACAGTCACCAAATGAAAANAATTATCCAATTGCTCACCGTCTCTGCTCTTCTAAGCTCAATGAATGCGGCATCCGCCGATGATCGGCTAACGCTTCCGCCCGGTTTTCAGATCGAAACATTGGCCTTTTCAGTGCCTAATGCTCGACAAATGGCTCTNACAAATGGCGGCGTTTTAATCGTCGGCACGCGTAAAGCGGGTAAGGTTTATGCGGTACTCCAGCCATTTAGCGAAAAATCTCAAGTCATTACNTTGTTCAAAGGCCTCAACATGCCCAGTGGCGTGGCCGTACTTGGCGATGATCTGTNCCTCGCTGCGGTGTCCACCGTGTACAAAATCACCAATATCGATCAACAACTACGACCCGATCCGACCAAGACCGTGATCACTGACAGCCTACCCAGCGAGCGTCACCACGGCTGGAAATACCTAAAAGCCGGTCCCGACGACCAGTTGTATTTACCGGTTGGTGCACCCTGCAACATCTGCCTGTCTGATGATCCACGTTTTGCCACCATGCTGCGCATGGACCCGACTACCGGCAGCACCGAAATCATCGGCCATGGCATACGCAATTCCGTAGGCTTTGACTGGCAGCCCGGCACTGACGACCTCTGGGTGAGTAATAATGGCCGGGACATGATGGGCGACGATATNCCCAGCGATGAACTCAACGTGATTCCGCCAGGGCTGACAGAAGCGCCCCACTATGGTTATCCATTTGTCCACTCAGCCCCTGACGGCAGCCGCATCAACGACCCAAAATTCGGCGATCATACTGCTGCACAAGGCCTAACATTCATGGACCCAGCAGTGCGCGTGCAGGCGCACGCTGCTGTTGTTGGCATCGGCTTCTATCGGGGTACACAGTTCCCAAGCCGGTTCCATAATGCGTTATTTGTCGCAGAACACGGCTCATGGAATCGCAGCAAAAAGGTTGGCTATCAGGTCAGCGTGGCAACCTTCGATACCAACGGGCGACCCAACTACCAACCCTTTATCACCGGTTGGTTACAAGGGGAAAACGCTTGGGGCAGACCTAATGATGTGCTGCCAACGCCCGACGGAGCATTACTGATTTCAGACGACCAAACAGGTGCTATATACCGAGTGACAACAAAGACAGCAGAACCGGAAGCGTCTTAACGCAACGAAGCCCCAAGTAGCTCCCGCGCGATGACGTGACGTTGAACTTCGCTAGGGCCTTCGCCAATTCTGCGAATACGCATCTCTCGAAACCAGCGCTCAAATGGCAGGTCTTTTGCAACACCCAAGCCGCCAAACATCTGCATACAGCGATCGACCACGCGACCCCCTGCTTCGGTAGCGACTAATTTCGCCATTGCGGCTTCTTTACGAAACGACTCGCCCTGCTGTGCCTTGCTCGCCGCTTCTAAGGTGATCCACAGTGATTGCCTTATATCGATGTCATTATCCACCAGCATCCATTGAATAGATTGCCGAGTCGACAGCGGCGCTCCAAACGTTTCCCGCTGAGGCACATATTCCAAAGCCATTTCCTGGGCTTTGATGGCAACACCGATACAACCCGCCGCATACGGNATGCGCTGCCGGGTCAGGCGATCATTNGCAATCGCAAAACCTTTGTTAAGTTGGCCAAGAATATTTTCGTCGNTAACGCGCAGATCTTCGAATTGCAACTCGGTGGCGTAATGCGCAGAGCGCAGCGTGTGCACTATTCGACGAACATGAAACCCAGGCTGATCGGTATCGACAATAAAACAGGTAACCCCGTTGCGGCCTTGATCGCTGTCGGTACGCGCGAACACCAGCCCAAAGTCTGCTTTGTCGGCTCCACTGATCCACAGCTTGCCACCATTTATGACCCAATCATCGCCGTCGCGCACCGCTTTNGTCTGAATCGCCCGCGCCGGATCGGAGCCGCCTGAAGGTTCCGAAAGACCAAAAAAGCCGCGTTTTTCGCCGCGNAGTGTNGGNTATAGATACNTTTCTTTTTGTGCCTCTGTCGCTTCAAACAATTGCGCCAATCCAGCACCGCCAAACGTGCCATAACACGGCGCGTACAACCCCGCTCGATGTTGCGACATCTCCACGGCCATCAGCGTTCGAGTCACTAAATCGATGTCCGGACCTCCGTACTCTGGCGGAATGTCTAATCCATAGAGGCCCATCTCTTTAGTTTTTTCCACCAGCCGTAAACGATCAGATTCTTCCAGTTCGTCGGCATCCGGGTCCAGATTCTGCTCTAACGGCAAGACTTCATCGCGCACGAAACGCCGCACCATACCAATAATCAAATCTTGTTCTGGTGTTAAATTAAGATCCATTTCCACCCACTCCTGCTGGGCTGAGCCGACCCAAACGCACACTTGGATCATGNGCTGGCAAGCCGCCATACTCGGCCTGATGNAACATCAACAACTCTTTATATCGGCTTANATAACTGGTGGTGATCTCGTAGCGCACCNGACTGGCGTTANTGTGCTCTGCCAAACAACGTGTTATTTCGCCACGTAAGCCGCCCAAACTGCGGCCACCCGCGTAGCTCATATAAATCACTTCACCGGCATCGTTGGCGAACTGATAGACACCCATTTGGCCACGAACCTGCGCCAACGCNCGCGCGCTCGTTAGCCAAGGCTTATCTAGATGCAAGGCCATATTGTCAGTCTTTGAGGTCTACTTCTAAGGTGCGTTTTGGCATCACTGAAATCTCCATTGGCGCAAAGTGCTCCATATCGATATCAATCAAATAAGGGCCATCTGCAGCCATCGCCGTATCCATAGCGGCCGCAAATTGATCAACGCTNGCTACGCGCTGCCCGGGCACGCCCATACTTTGCGCCATCTGGGCGAAAGCGACCTTGCCGAGATCGGTTTCGTTAATGCGCCCGAACTGATTTTGCTGCAACCAACGCAGAACCCCGTAACCCGAATCATTAAACACGCAGATGATTAGGGGGACCTGATACTGGGCGCAGGTGGCCAGTTCCGTCGCATGGAACATAAAGCCCCCATCCCCATGAATGACCAGAGTTTTACGCTGGCTGGCGATCGCAGCGCCNACACTCATCGGAAATCCCGGTCCAATTGCTCCGGATGTTGGATTAATCGAGGTGCGGGGCTCAAGAATCGGAAACTGTTGATTACCCCAATTATANGCGGAAATTGTCTGATCGCGGACGAATACACTGTCCTCCGGTAACTTGTCGCGNATACAGTCCATCACACGGGGCCAGTCGTCACCCAGACGCGCGCGCATAGCGGCGCGGACACCGTCTCGCGCTTGCCAAATACCGTCGTTGAACTGGCTGTCGTTGGGCGAAGGGTCCTGCAAACCTGCGTTAACGCCCGCCAATGCTTGTTTAGCATCTGCGATGAGGCCGAGATGCGCCGTGTGGGTGCGGCCAATCATGTTGCCGTCAATGTCGATGTGCACCAGTTCACCAGGCGGCGTCTGCTCGGCAAACTGGCCACCCACACCCACCGCAAACTTGGTACCAATAGCTAGGGTTAAATCAGCCTCCGTTAAAGCGTTATACATGCCAGCGGAGTTATAGTAATTGCCAATGCACAATGGATGGGTTTCTGGAATCACTCCGCGCCCATCAACAGTTGTCAGCACCGGTACATCCAATCGCTCTGCCAACGCTTGGAGTTCTTTATGCGCGCCAGCGGCGATAACCCCACCACCGGCAACAATAATGCGCTTACGCGCACTCGCGAGTTTTTCAATTACTTTGTCTAGGCCATCGGTGTCTGGTTGAAACAGTTCTGCCTTCGGCAATACCACCTGAGTTGCTANAGTCTCGGCGTATTGAATGTCTATGGGGATTTCCAGAGCGCCAGGCGCCCCGCGTCCCGTAAACATGTCGTTAACGACAGCATTGAAAGCATTACCTAATTGATCAATATGGCGCGGGCTTTCAACTCGACGGCACACGCTTGCAAGCATAGGCACCTGATTTTCGGCTTCATGAACATAGCTCAAGCCTCTCCCATAAAATGCCGTTTCCGCTTGGCCGGTGATCACCAATACCTTTGACGATCCGTATTGCGCTTCGTACAAACCNGTGACCGTATTGGATGTACCCGGACCTGTTGAAGCAATCATAACGCCCAACTTACCGCTGGCCCGAGCATAGCCGTCGGCAGCATGGGTACCCGCTTGCTCATGGCGTACATCAATAATTTTGGTTTTACCTAACCGATTGATTGCATCAAGAATAGGCATGTTATGAATACTGACGATGGCAAAGACATGGTCTACATCCAACTGCGCCAACGCGTCAGCGATAAGGTCCGCTCCGGTAAATTTGCTGCTCATAATGCCCCCCTAATGAGTAATTCTGTGCGTTTTACTGATGATGCAAATCCGGCCATGGGTGTCGCACAAACACCCTCCTCAAGGCGCGGTGCCCGTCGTCCAATACGAATCTCGATAGCACCTCGATCAGCCCCGTACATCATTAACAACCAGGTTTCTTAGCGTGCCGATAGGCTGCACTTGAACCTCGATCTCATCACCCTGATCCATGAACACCGGCGGCGTCCGCGCGGCACCCACGCCACCCGGTGTGCCCGTAACGATCACGTCGCCTGGTTCTAATTCGATAAACGTCGAGCAAAACTCAATCAACTCATCGAAGCCGTGCACCAAGAGATCCGCGGTGGCATGTTGCATCACCTCACCGTTCAAGCGCGTGGTTATTGCCATTTTTGACAGATCACCGACTTCGTCCTTCGTCATCATCCAAGGTCCAAAACCGCCGGTGTTGGCGAAGTTCTTACCTGGGGTAAATTGACTGGTCTGCCGTTGGTATTCGCGCACGCTGCCGTCGTTATAGATGCCAAACCCCACAACGTGATCCAGAGCATTTGCTCGCGCAATGCGTCGACCACCACGACCAATAANCATTGCGATCTCACCTTCGAAATCTAAACTCGCCGATTCGCGCGGCCGCACCATGGGCTCACCGTGACCCATCTGCGCGGCGGCAAACCGAACAAACACTGTGGGAACACCCTCGCCGCCACGACCGGTCTCCTCTTGATGCGCCTTATAATTCAGGCCTACGCAGAGGATCTTTTTAGGATCGGTAATGGTTGGGGCGAAATGCAGCCCGTCGAGCGACAGGTCCGATTGGTCACCGCACTGTTTAACTAATGCGTCCAAAGCATCCGCAGCGATGGCTTCGCGAAGCGTACCGAAGTCACTACGCGCACCCACATCCACTACACCTTCTCGCCCATCGCCGTCCCGCTCTGCGGGAACAACGTAACCAAAAGACGCCTGATTATAACTGGACGCCTGGCTACGATCGGGTACCGAGCGATAAAACGATAACCAGCGCATAGTCTCCCCCTTACTGCACTTAGGCTCTAGTCGAACATGATCACGCTGCGCGCGATTTCTCCCGTATTTAAAGCGTCCATGCCTTCATTAATGTCCTCCAGAGCAATACGTCTGGAGATTAAATCGTCCAGATGCAGGCGACCTTGCAGATAAAAATCTACAAATCGAGGCATGTCCACACGGAACCGATTGGAACCCATCATGGAGCCTTGGATCTTTTTCTCATATAAGAAGTCGACGCCGTGTACCGATACCATTTGTCCGGGCGGAATCATACCAATGACGGTGGCAGCGCCACCCATACGCAGCATTTGGAACGCTTGCTCAGCCGTTGCTTTGAGACCAATGGCCTCAAACGAATAATGTACGCCACCGCCGGTCATTTCGATCACTTTAGCGACGGCGTCACCGTCGCTGGCATCCACAACGTCCGTTGCACCGAACTTCCGCGCTAGATCGAGCTTAGAAGCAACCATGTCCACCGCAATAACCCGCGACGCGCCAGCAATTGCAGCGCCGTTAATTGCCGACAGGCCGATTCCGCCGCAACCGATAACGGCTACCGTCGAACCGGCTTCTACCTTTGCAGTATGAATAACTGCACCTACGCCAGTCGTCACACCACAGCCAATCAGCGCAGCCTGAGCCATAGGCATGTCTTCACGAATTTTTACCAAGGCATGCTCATGCACAAGCATCATCTCTGCAAACGACCCCAACTGTGCAAACTGCGTAAGCGCTTCGTCGTTGTGGCTAAGCCGCGGCTGTTCTTCCTCACTGCGGTTGGTTTCCGGCTCTTGGCACAGCGATAGATGGCCGGTTAAACATTGTTCGCAGTGGCCGCAAAACACCGACAAACAGGTAATTACATGGTCACCCGGTTTGACATAATGAACATCGCTGCCGACCTGCTCGACAATTCCTGCACTCTCGTGACCGAGCACCATGGGCACCTTGCCCGGATAGCTACCATTCCAGAAGTGCATATCACTGTGGCAAATACCCGCTGCCATAGTGCGAATCAGCACCTCTCTGGGACCCGGTTTCGCAACCGCGATCTCCTCGATTTCCATTGGAACGTTTACTTCGCGAAATACNGCTGCTTTCATCGAGATCTCCCCTTTATCTGGCACTTATTTGATCGCATCTATGCATTTGAGTGTGCCACAGACCTCTGCCTGCGCATAGATAACACCGGGTGTTTACCGTCGCTGTTTCTTTTCGGAGTTAAGTTGCGGCTTGCAGACGATGTGAGTTGACCCGTTCAGGCCAGCCGACCATCCACAATAGCTTCTGCCGCCTCTATTGCCGCCAACAAACCCGTAGGATCAGCGACCCCTCTGCCCGCAATATCAAACGCCGTGCCATGATCCACAGAGGTCCGCACAAACGGAACTCCCAGCGTTGCGGTGGTCGATTGGTGAAAATTATGTACCTTGATCGCGATATGGCCTTGGTCATGGTAAAGCGCCAGCACAACGTCAAACTCACCGTTAATCGCTCGATTAAATACCGAATCTGCTGGCACGGGGCCCGTGACATTAATCCCCAGAACAACGGCCTCGGCTACTGCTGGCATCAATTGCTCAATTTCCTCGGCACCAAGCAATCCGCCTTCGCCTCCATGTGGGTTCAGCGCCGCCAGCGCGATGCGCGGTCGTTGCATGCCCCAACGCGTGAGCGTGTCGTGCATCAGCTGTAACTTATCCAGCACCGTGTCATAACGGACGTAGTTAACGGCTTGCGCCAGTGACTTATGGGTCGATAAATGCACAACCTTAAGCCCCGGCGTCATTAACATAGTAGCGGTTCGGTTAACGCCGGCTATGCGTGCAAGAATCTCTTGGTGGCCGATGTCATCCACATAGCCGGCCGCATGAATGGCCTCTTTATTAATCGGCGCAGTCACCATTGCGGCCGCCTCTGTGGCGAGGCAAGCATAAGCAGCGCGCTCTATTGAGCGCACCGCTAGGTCACCACAAGCAGCTTGAACTTGGCCAAAGCAAAAGTCTGTAGGTATCGCTAGATGTGCCGGTTCGAGGATGCTTACAGCAGACGCCACTTGGCTAAATGCCTCTATTTTATCGACATTCGGCATCGCTAACCCAAGCGCCTCAGCGCTACGCTGCAAACTCCATAATGCGCCCACCAAGACCCACGGATGTCGCGGAAGCGGGTTCGCGAGCAATGTCTTGAGCACCACTTCCGGACCAATACCGGCCGGATCGCCCAAAGTGATTGCTATAGGTCTCGACACACTTGCCTCCCGACAACCCTTGCGCAAACGGCATACGGAGTTGGTTGCGCCCGAACTGTCAACTTATAGTGTACATTTATACAGTATCTTTGTATGGTCTGAAGCCGCGCTGACGCGCCAAAGCATCTGCCGTACCGATGCATAGCCTGAACGATTTACTGGAGTCCTTCCATCTTTATGCTGAATGCGAACGCTGTCAGCGCAGTATGCAACTGAGCGTTGAAAAACTGATTGCACGACTCGGCAACGACTTCCCTGTCACCGATCTGCGTCCAAGACTACGCTGTACTGGCTGCAATATTCGCGGCCAAGATCTGCGTATTGTTTTTGTTGGTCCGCCTGGTAAGCGAATGGTGTTTCAGTACCGACGCTGAGAACTCTATGCGCTACAGAATCTCGGTGGACTGCAGAGTCAGACCAAAGCCTTCAACCCCAACATAATCGACTTCGCGACCGGCAATTAAACGAATGTTGCTGACGCCTAAATCTCGCAGAATTTGCGCGCCAACACCAACTTCAAGCCACTCACTGCGACGCTCTTCTTCTTTACTTTGCGATGCCAGNTTCTCATGCGGCACACCAACAAAACCCGTNCGCAGATAAATTAAAACGCCGCCTCCCAACTTCTGAATGCGATTCTGCGCGGCCTGCAAAACATTCGTTTCGTGCTCGCCCTGGGTGCCAAAAATATCCTCAACTAACTTNTCGCGGTGGATACGCACGGGCACCGATTCCATCGCGGCAATGTCACCGAAAACTACGGCAACATGCTCTGCATCTTCGAATTGCGTGCGATAAGCAAACGCTTTGGCATCGCCAATGGACGTTTTAACGGCAAACTCATAACTGCGCTCCACGAGCTTTTCGCGCTGCTGCCGATAGGCAATCAAATCCGCAATAGTGATGATCTTAAGGTTATGGGTTGCCGCAAACTCCACCAATTCCGGTAAGCGCTGAACGGTACCGTTGTCGTTAACCAATTCTGCCAGCAAACCGACCGGCGGCAGTCCTGCCAAGGTAGCCAGATCGGTGCCGGCTTCAGTATGCCCAGAACGGACTAACACACCGCCCTGACGAGCCACCAAAGGGAAAATATGGCCCGGCCGAACAAAGTCATCTGCTGCTACATTATTTGATGTCAGCGCCACTACCGTTGCCGCGCGCTCCTCTGCCGAGATACCCGTGGTAAGGCCTTGTTTGTAATCGATCGATACCGTGAATGCAGTGCTCATGGGCGCATCATTACGCCCAACCATCGGATCGAGATGCAATGCTGTCGCTTGCTCCTGAAGAATTGGCGTACACAAAATGCCACTGGTGTGCCGAATCATGAATGCGACTGCTTCCGGCGTCGCCTTACTGGCAGCCATAATCAAATCGCCTTCGTTTTCACGATCGTCATCATCCACCGCTACGACCATTTCGCCGTTGCGGATGGCAGTCAAAGCTTCTTCGATGGTGTTAAATTCGGTGGTCACGCTGTTTGTTCCAACAAAATGNGGGCGAAATTTTAGCACAAGCCGCCGATCACAGCTTGCCTTAGGACTAAATCGCCCCGTCTGTTCTCAGCTTGTCTACCTCTGCAGCCGACAAATTAAGAAACTCGGCCAACACACTTTCACTGTGCGCCCCTAACTCGGCTACCGACTGGGGTGCTGGCGGTTCGCTGCCTTTAAACCGCAGCGGCGTAGAGAACAGCACCGTATCACCTAACGACTCGTGCTCATGCCAATGCAGGGAACCTCGGGCATGCAAATGTTTATCGTTCACCACATCCTCTAAATCCTGAACAGGCGCGCAAATCACACCGTGCTGCTGCNCCACTGCAAAAATCTCTGCTTTNTCGTGCTGCAGTGTCCAGGCCTCAATGGTGGCGTCCAGTTCATCCATATTCTCTGCACGCAAACTGACCTTGGAAAAACGCGGGTCGGCTGCAAGCTCAGGTTGCTTCATAGCCGCACAAAGGTTGCGCCAATGGCCTTCGCGAATACAGATCATTGCCACATGACCATCCCGCGCTCGGTACACGTTATATGGCGCCGTAGACAGCGCGGCATGGCGGTTGCCGGTACGCGGGCCCTGCTTGCCCGACTGAAAGAACGCACCTAACTGCGTCGTCAACGTGGGAAACACACAATCCTGCATCGAAATGTCCAGAACCGCGCCGAGTCCAGTTTGTTCACGCTGATAAAGGGCAGACGTGATACCCGCGTATAAATGCACACCACCGAGGAAATCGCAAAGCGCCGCACCGGCTTTCATCGGCGGGCCGTCATCCGCACCGGTGACACTCATAATGCCGCTCATGGCTTGCAGGGTAATGTCCATACCCAGATAGTCACGATACGGGCCGGAACTGCCATAACCGGTGCTGGCGGCATAAATCAGGCGTGGGTTGAGCGCGCGTAAATCGTCGCTGCCAAGCCCATATTCCGCCAAAGTCCCCGGAGCAAAATTTTCCACCAGCACGTCTGCGTGCATGACCAATTGCTTCAGCAACTGCTGGCCTTGCANATTTTTGATATTCAGCGTGATGCATTCCTTACCGCCATTGAGCATGGCAAAAGGAAAGCTGCCCGAAATCGGGTTGCCGCGCCCGCGCAAAGTCTCGCCCTTCGGCGACTCGACTTTAATGACTCGTGCGCCAGCCTGGGCCAATAAAAAGCCACAGTANGGGCCGTTATACACCTGACCGAAATCCAACACCGTGACGCCAGCTAAAGGTTGTGCTACCGACATTCTTACCCCAAAAACCCAAGTTTATTTTTCGATCCTACCGCAGGCGGCACGCAAAACCACGTCAAAAACAGTTCATGACGCGCCCTAACGACCCCATTGGCCGACTTAGTTGCCGCTCTTTCAAGTACGAAACAAATCAAAACGGGGAAATGCCGCACCCAACACAACTTGGCTCGAACCTCCTAGCCAACCATCAATAACGCTGGCGTACACACGCCTGAAATCTACGGTGTGCGCAGGATTATCCTCGGGACCCAGAGCGCTTAGATCCATTGGCGTCCCATAGTGTCCGCCACGAATGGGCTTACCTGCCAGCATCATCAAATTAGCGGTGCCGTGATCAGTGCCTTGATTCGCATTTTCCGCAGGGCGGCGCCCGAATTCGGAATAAAGCATCACTACAACCTCATCCGCGCAGCCTTTGACCTCCAAATCTCTAACAAACCCGGTCACCGCATCGGCCACATAACTTAACAATCGCCGATGCAGCGCCGGCTGCTGTACATGGGTGTCAAAAGCGTTGTTTCTAACCGAAACGTGATAGAGCTGGGTTGGCAACCCAGCGTCAATACAGGCAGCGACCTTAGGCAAATCAAAGGACGCCACCCCGTAGTCCGCGTCAGCGACATAGGCCTGCCAAGCCGAGCGAATGAGTTTGGACGACGCTTGAGCACTCGCATGCACCGTATGTAGGTAGGCTCGATTCGAACTTGGATCCAACCCTGAGGCCCTAGGACGGGCTTGCTCCATTGCGTGCGCAGCCATCCATCGGTCGCGCTGAAATTTGTCTGGGTCATCAAATACCACNGGCGTATGAACCTTACTGTTAACCGCCAACGACTGGTGGGTGCCAACATTCACAAGCATATTGTCGCGGCGCTGCTCAGCCAAGTTATCCGCAACACGACCGAGCCAACCAAATTCATTGCCTCGATTCGGCGAACCCGTATGCCAATAGGCCATAGAGGTAAAATGCGAATAGGACGGCTGCTGGTATCCGCAACCATGAACAATGGCCAATTGCTCGTTGCGCCACAATGACTGCAACCCAGCAACACCCGGATTGAAGCCAAATTCGGCGTCCANTGCCAAAAGATCCGCAGCCCGAATGCCTATTGATGGCCTTAACCGATAGTAGTTATCGTCGCGGAACGGCACCACCGTATTCAGGCCATCGTTACCCCCGGACAGTTCTAGAGCAACTAAAATAGGTTTTCTACCGTCATTGTTGCTACGGCCCCTTATAGACGCAAAGGCAACTGCATTAGGCGCGAGCGCCAACGTAAGGGCACCCGACAATCCTTGNAGCAGGGTTCTACGTTGCACCTGTCAATCCATCACTCACGACACACCTCGTCCTCTGGTCTAGCCCAACTGATAGTCAGGCAGGCTCAACATCTTGTGCAACAACCGACGCAAGGGCGCCTCGAGATAGCTGCGGGCCGCTGCAACCTCGTTACCCGCGAGGTCTTCTGCCAACGACTGTTCTAATTCTTGCAAAACCTCTGNCGCCAGTTCGACACTGAAATACTTATCCGCAAAATACCCCACGACGTCACGCGGTGTTTTTACTCCNGCAGACAGCACCTCTGTACTCAACCGAACCCGGGCTGGCGCTCGCAAGATCGGCTTGACCCGTTCCAAGGCCATCTGCCAGCCGCGCATACTGCCTATTCTGGTATTGAAGTCCTCATCGCGATCAGCAAGCGCGTTAGATTGCGCCATCATGCCACCTTGTTGCACCCCTGTGGGGCGCGTTGCAGCACTGATGGTCATACCCTGCCTGAGCCGCTGTTGCACTTGAGCAACCTCCGGGGTGTAAACAGGAAATCGATCGGGTGGTACGAAACTCATATCCGGAAACAAAACATCTAAAACAAAATTCCCTCGCTCATAGAGCAGCGATGGCGTGACCCAACTTCGGCCATGCGACCAACCCGCTACAGTCGGCGGATGCATCAATCTTTGGCCTATCGCCTGAGTGGCCTGATTAAAATCCGGAACACCCGGAATTTGCTCGAGACCCAGTTTTTTGTAAGTCGATACGACCAATTCAACCGGCCCTTTAATGCGCGCACCACGGCTTTGGTAAAAATCTTCGGAGAGCAAGAGCACCTGTAAAAAATCCGCGATCTGATAATTCTTTTGCCTTAGCAGACGCCCTAACTGCTTAACCCCCGCGTCGCCAATTTCTACGCTTACAAAATAACGATAAATTTTCGCGGCNATGAATTCNCTNGCAACGGGCTGCTGCAGAATAATGTCAATGACATCGACACCATCGAATAGTCCAACCGACCCAAGAATTTTTTTGCGCTCGCCATCATGCAATTGTTCGTTAACGTAAAACGATAGGTTATCCACCGACCATCCGGTAAACGCCCGTGCCGCCTCGCGAACATCGCTCTCACCGTAATTGCCCACACCCATGGTGAACAATTCCATAATTTCCCGTGCAAAATTCTCATTGGGCGAGTCCTTGGTGTTCACCCCAGCATCAAGGAATACCAACATCGCCGGATCTTGCGCGACCCCAATCAAAAGATCACGAAAAGAACCCAAGCCGGCCTGTTGAAAGAGTTCCAGTTGCTTGAGCATCTTTCGATAGTCACGAACTTTGTCTTCGTTTGCGGCGAAGTGTCCATGCCAGAACAGCGCCATCTTTTCCGCTAGCGGGTAGGGCTGGCGCAGCATTCTATTTGCCCACCAATAAGCAACTCGATCGCTCTCTAGGCGGCTGGCTCGAAGCCAATAAAAGAATTTATCGACCACAGGCTGCAACGGTCGGTTACCGCCAGGTTTAACCATTATGCCCAGCGCCGAACCTGTCTGTTTCGCCATACGGGTGGTCGCCGGACGGCTCGCGGGAAACGGATCTAAACCCGGGTCAAAGATCCCAGAGTGGTCGAATTGCTGCAGTTCCTGCGGCGGACGCGACGTTAGAAATGCTTTAACGGCAGACTCTGGTCCCAGTTTTAACAACGTGCTGATTTCTTCTGGAGTAGCGCCAAATCCAGCGCGAGAGGCCAAGTGCCGCACTTTGTCCCGATCCCAGTCCGAGTCTTGAATCGGTCGAAGATCCAGCGGGTCAGCGAACGCAGAAGCGCTATAAAAAAGTCCCACCAAAGCGAATATGACCACTGCTCTCACCCAATACCCTCCTGCTGCTCGGTTTTAACGGCTGTCCAAGCACGCCGGACACCATTAAGTTGGACAAAGATTGCAGGATATTAGGCGTTCTGAAAAGAGCAAACACGAATAGCAAAAATGCGGCCAGAACTTGTTTATTCTGCAAAAAAATATGGAGATTGAATCGATGGAGATCTTATATCCAATGTTCGGCATGATCGCGTTATCGGGCATCATCGCCACGTTTCTTCTTGCGTCCAGAATGCCGGTGATTATCAAGATGTGGGGCAACCTGCAGCACGCAAAACACGCCGACGTCATGCGGCCACATCTACCCACACGGATGCNCTACATAACTGACAACTACAACCATATATTCGAACAACCGACGTTGTTTTACGCCGTCGTCGTTTACCTATTCCTTATGCAACACACAGATGAGACCCATATCATTCTCGCATGGGTCTTCGTTTGCTTGCGCGCAGTGCACAGTGTCATTCAGCTGAGCAATAATAATGTGACTTGGAGAGCGACCTGCTTCGCCGCATCAACCTGCTGCTTGATTATTATGATCGCAAGAGAGGCGGCGCTTTTTATCTAACCGCATAGGCGGGTATTTAGGCGTCAAAAATGGAGTTGCAGTACAGGGTTGTTCGACGCTCTGCCAGTCGCGTTACTTTTGCACCTCGGTAACGTCAAAAGTACTGGCGGATCAGCTAAGGATGCTGCTCATCCACTCCTTGGCGTCCTTCTCCGGCGCGTAATTTATCGAGGCATCGAGCTTCAGCGTTGGTTTTATCGCAGTCGCGCCAAATCCAGCAAACAACTCTTCAAACTGAACGATCGCACCGTTAAAAATTTCATAGCTGCTGTCACCTAGGCCGACCAGTCCGTATTCAAGATCCGGCAGGTAAGCCGACTCTTGCAGTTCGAGAAACCACGGGTAGATTTCGTCGGGCAAATCGCCGTAGCCGGTGCTGGAACAAATCACCACCAGCAGTTCGTCTTGCGGCGGTACCCAACCCGCTAGCTCGTCCTGTTCCACCAGCCTATGCTCCACGCCATCAGCGCTAAGTTGCTCCGCTACTTCTCGGGTGACGAACTCTGCTTCGCCATTCACGGTGCCGTAGACNAGGTTTATTTTCTTCATATCGTTTTTTCCTAAAACAGGATTTAGTTGCCGCTTTTCAATAACAAAACGGTCGAAATGCTCATAGCGTCTTTGCCTCGGCAATTCGCTGAGGGGTCGCCGAAGTAGAATCTAGGCGGAGCCCAGCCAAACTCACTTCGCAATGCCTGTGATCGATTGCGGTATAGCACCTTAAGGGACGACTTCGTCGACTACCTAAGACCCTAGGCTCGCCCTGCCAAGATCCACTATTCGCATAACGAGTTATGCGATTAAGCGTCATCAACAGGAGGCCCTTAAAGGCCATTACACACCCATTAGACGCGACCCAAACACATAGAAACCGCACGAGGGCTTTGCTTAATAGGACGTTCTAAACGCATCTATGTCAGAGCATGGATGTTTGACGAATTTTCCCACCCGGCACCCGCCCAAATAACAACGATAATTATTCTCATCTNGATACGCCAATGCAAGCCCTCAGTGCAAAAGCTAATTCTCATGCTCTGAACGAACACACTCGGAATATGCCGAGAATGAGTGTTGCTATCAGACCTATGTGACCGATCAGACCTGCGTGCCCGATCATTTGAGATTTCATTGCAAAGTATGGCGCACCCGGCAGGACTCGAACCTGCAACCCCTTGGTTCGAAGCCAAGTATTCTATCCAGTTGAACTACGGGTGCATGGCGAGCATGTTGCCCTAGGGTACTAACCCACGCAAGCATCGGCTGCGCAATGCGCGCCGCGACACTGCTCCCATATGTTCGCTGTTAGTGAATGTAGCCTCGTCGGCGACGATCGAATATTCTACGCCGTCCGCAATAAATAAATCGTACAGGCCTCCCCTATTTCAGCACCATACCCATTTTTTCGGCCGTGCTAACATCGCTTTTTGTTTGCGCAAACCAACGGTACGCTTATGAGCCGTCACGGCAGCACCGAAGAAAATCCGACCCACACACCCGAATTGAGCTACACCGTGCACCCCGGTCAAGGCCCCTATCTTTTATTGGTGCATGGGTTTTTGTCCTCTAGTGCCCAATGGCTACTGAATTTAGACGCGNTAGNTGAGGTGTGCCAACCCATCACCGCAGACCTTTGGGGTCACGGTAGGTCGCCTGCACCTAGTGAAATCAGTCTCTACAAACCTTCGAGTTACGCCGAGCAATTCGAATCGATTCGCTCCAAATTAGGCATAAACCAGTGGTTCATCTGCGGCTATTCCATCGGCGCCAGTCTTACNCTGAACTACGCCCACACTCACGCGAAGCGAGTTATGGGCCACATCTTCACCAATTCNACCTCGGCATTTACCGACCTAAACCAAGTCGAGGGTTGGCACGAAAGCATCGAAAANAGCACGGACAAAATCNTTACCGGCGGCCTTGCGGCCATTGAAAAAATTCCTGTGCACCCAAAACGCGCCTACACATTGCCGAAGCCCGTTTATGAGGCTTTGCTCGCGGATGCTGCNTTGCTCTCGCCCGTCGGCGTCTCCAATACCTACCGTGGAACCATGCCGTATACCAACATTTTGGATATCGCTGGCGACAATCTGCGTCCTGCGCTGATGTGCTGGGGCACAAAAGAGCGCCGTTTTGCGCCCCTTGCCGAATGGGCAGCGACACACATGGCGAACCTTAAGATCGTCAAATTGAACACCGGTCACGGTGTTAACATGGAAGACAGCAGCGGCTTCAACGACGCCGTGATCGAATTTATCCGCGCCCACCAAACATCTTAGGCGGTCTACTATGTTGCAACTACCAACCCCACGCCCACAGCCGCTGCGTCCGCGACGTTGCCAACTTTCAGTACCCGGCAGTTCAGAAAAAATGCTGGCGAAAGCAGCGAATTTCGCAGTCGACAGTATTGTTCTGGATCTGGAAGACGCTGTGGCGCCCAATGCTAAAGAACATGCTCGAGAACTTGTCATCACTGCGTTAAACAGCCATGACTGGCAAGCAAAGGCCGTGTCGGTGCGCATTAACGCCACCAATACCCCTTGGTGTCATGACGATGTAGTACAACTGCTGACGGGCGCCGGCGCCAGCATCAGCACTCTCGTCTTAGCCAAAACCAACCAAACCGCCGATGTGCATTTCTTGCACCTGCTCCTAGACCAGCTGGAACAAAAACTTGGAATGCGCAANCGCATCGGCATAGAAGGGTTGATTGAAGACGTTCGCGGGCTGATCAATATCGAAGACATAGCATCGGCATCCGACCGTTTAGAGTCACTGATTTTTGGCATGGGCGATTATTCGGCAAGTCAGCATATGCGCTTGGACGCGATAGGCAGCAGCAACGGCGACTACCCGCCAGATATCTGGCATTACCCGCGCTACAAACTTATTGCCACGTGTCACGCCCACGGTTTAGACCCTATCGACGGGCCCTACGCTATATTTAANGACTTGGAAACNTTACAGACCGAAGCAACTCAGGCCGCCACATTGGGGATGTTCGGCAAGTGGGCGATTCACCCAAGCCAAACCGAAATTCTGCAGACCGCGTTCGCACCCAGCAAAGCCGCAGTGGCCACCGCGCGCCAGCAAAAGAGCGCTTTCGAAGAAGCCGTTGCTGCAGGCCAGGGCGCCATAGCCGTAGACGGCGTTATGGTCGACGCGGCGAGCATTCGTCTANTGCAGAATCTGCTCGACCGCGCCGAGCTTTACGGCCTTTAACACGAACTTATCCACGCAAACCACGGCGCCACAAAAATCCGCCATCAACTACGATGATGAGTGAACGTCAAAATTTTCCTGCTGCCAGCGCCGCACAAGGCCAAAGCATTGGCGTGCGAGAGACCACTCACCAACGCCACCCAAATAACTCGCCGCATGGGCCCATTGCTCAGCGATTTCGGCTTGAGCGATAAAATCGTCCGCTGAGGATATGAAAGGCCTCGTCAAATAGCGACGGGTNGCGCCTATTGCCGTGGCAAGCGCACGCAACGCGGCCTGCTTTCGCAATCCATCGTCGGGCAAAAGTTCGTCTGGTAACGCGTTACTGTCTTGAGAAATTTGAGCCGACACGCTCGTCCAACACACCTGCAGAAAACGCCTCGGCGTCCACTATCTATTTATAATGAAAAGACAGTGCCCGAGTTGACAACGATACGCCCGAGTTGACAACGATACGCCTGTGTCTACTGACAGACGGTAGCATTTACGCGACAAGCACGCGTTTGCGCGTCCAAATAAGAATCAAATCAATAGGAGCGCGGCAAATCCAAAACGTGCTCGCTGACAAAGTTCTGGATCATTTCTTGAGAAATCGGCGCGATTTTCATTAACCGAGCTTCGCGCCAATAACGCTCAACATGATATTCCCGTGCATAACCAAAACCGCCATGGGTTTGTACCGCCTGATCCGCTGCTAAAAAGCCCGCGTCCGCGGCCAACCACTTCGCCATATTCGCTTCTGCGCCACAAGGCATACCATTGTCGAGCATCCATGACGCCTTACGAATCATCAGCTCCGCNGCATCTAAACGCATCTTTGCCTCTGCCAATGGAAACGCTACACCCTGGTTTTTACCGATCGGCCGGCCAAATACAACACGCTCGTTAGCATAATTAACCGCGCGTCGCAGCGCCGCCTTACCGATACCCAACGCCTCTGCAGCAATCAGAATACGCTCGGCATTCAAACCGGAAATCAGATAACTGAAGCCCTTGCCTTCTTCCCCCACTCGATCTGTGACTTTTACCGGCAAGTTGTCATAGACCACCTCGCAGGTGGCGACAGCGTTACGGCCAACTTTGTCGATCGGCGAAATACTCACCTCATCACGCTGCAATTCCGCCAGCAACAGGGTCATACCATCGGTGCGGCGCTCGACTTTGTCTCTAGGCGTGGTCCGTACCAAGAGCAATACCCGTTCGGATTGCAACGCCTTAGTGGTCCAAACTTTACGTCCCTTAACGATGTATTCGTCACCCTCACGCCGCGCGGCAGTAGTAATCGAGGTGGTATCGGTGCCGGCATCCGGCTCGGTAACGCCAAAAGCNACATGCAGCTCGCCCGCGGCGACAGCGGGCAGATAAGCTTGTTTCATCTCTTCAGAGCCGTACTTCACTACCGGCTCCATACCAAACATCGACAGATGCAACGGCGTCGCGCCGTTCATAGCGGCCCCACTGGCCGCCACTTCTTCCAGCACCAAACTGGCCTCAGTAATTCCCATGCCACTGCCGCCGTAGGCTTCAGGAATTGCTATGCCGATCCAACCCGCATTCGCCATGGCATGGTAAAAATCCCAGGGGAACTCATGACTTTGATCTTTTTCGGCCCAGTATTCGTCAGGGTAGTCCGAGCACACCTTAGCGACAGCGCTACGAATTAACTCCTGATCATCTGTTAACGCAAAATCCATAACCCCTGCCCTTTTTTGTTGCGTACTGTCTGCTCTTTTTCCTGAGTGCTTACTGCCAGCGCTGAGCAAATCTAATACAGTACTGTGATATCGCTGTCGCGAAGAAAAAACCGTATTTTTCGCCTGAGTATAAGGCGGCCGGCCGCGAAACCAAATATCATCGACCCTTGTTCTTGGCATACTTGGCTTTCTCAGACGGAGTGCA
Source organism: Gammaproteobacteria bacterium (assembly GCA_002725095.1). Taxonomy (GTDB): domain Bacteria; phylum Pseudomonadota; class Gammaproteobacteria; order Pseudomonadales; family Azotimanducaceae; genus UBA4421. The sequence continues at coordinate 30,165 of PBQQ01000028.1, read as the reverse complement.
CGCCCATGACTTTGCAACTCGCCACCGAGCGCATGCTTGCACATGTCGACGCTCATGGCATCGGCTGGATGACATTCAACAACCCCGCGCGCCACAACGCGCTGTCACTGGAGATGTGGCAGGGCATCGGCGACATCCTCGAACATTTTCAAAGCAACAACGCCGTACGTGCGGTGGTCATGCGCGGAGCGGGCGGTAAAGCCTTCGTCTCTGGGGCGGACATTTCCGAATTCGGCGAAAANCGCGCCAACGCAGACCAGCGTCGCAGCTACGGCGAGATTGCCGGGCGCGCAACCCACTGGTTAGGCAAAATCGACAAACCTCTGATCGCTTTAATTGAGGGCTATTGCATTGGTGGCGGCTTGGCTACTGCCCTGTCGGCCGATATACGCTTTGCGACCCCTGACTCTAGTTTCGGTATTCCCGCAGCGAAGCTAGGCTTAGGCTATGAATACGAGGGTTTGGCAAAGCTAGCGCGCCTAGTGGGACCGAGCCGTGCTAAAGACATTATGTTTTCGGCGCGCTTCATGCCCGCTGAAGAAGCCAAGCATATGGGGATTATTAACTTCATTGCAGAACGCGACGATATTGAAGCGCAATGCATAGAATACACGCAACGCGTCGCGGGCAATGCCCCCATGACTGTTCGGGCAGCCAAAGCCGCGGTTAGTACCTGGGAGCGTGGCAGCCGGATCGATGAAGTCGATNAGGTGCGCCAGATGGTAGACGCGTGTTTCGACAGTGACGACTACAAAGAGGGCCGCCGAGCGTTCGCCGCCAAAGAAAAGCCTCAATTCAAAAACAGATAAATACGGATCCCCAATGACCGAAGCTGTAACNGCCTGCATTTTAATCATCGGCAACGAGATACTTTCCGGCCGCACCCAAGACGTAAACGTCAGCCACCTAGCCAAAACCCTCGGCGCCTGGGGNATACAGGTGAAGCATTGCCGTGTGATACCCGATGTTGAAGACATCATTGTCGACACCGTTAACGAGGTGCGCGGGCACTACGACTATGTATTCACTACAGGTGGTATTGGTCCGACGCATGACGATATTACCGCCGAATGCATTGCCAAAGCGTTCGGCGTAGCACTTATTGAAGACCCTGACATCGCGGCGCGCATCCGCACACGCCCTGCACCCGAAGATGTCATGGCCTCGCGTCTGCGTATGGCTCGAGTACCCGCAGGTGCGGTGTTAATCGATAACCCNACTGGGGGTCCCCAAGGTTTTGCCATGGACAATGTCTACGTTATGGCGGGCATACCAATGATCATGCAGGCCATGCTGTCGAGCCTTGACGGCCAATTGCGCAGCGGCCCCGTGGTGCGCAGCCATTCGGTCCGCGCGTACACCGGCGAGAGCCAGATCGCCGATGCGCTCAGTGCTCTGCAAGACGAATTTGTTGACGTCGACATTGGCAGTTATCCATTCTTTCGTGATGAACGCTACGGCACCGTACTGGTTATTCGCGGAATTAATACCGAACTGTTGGCAACTGTGGCGGGCCGGATCATGGCTGCCGTCGAGGCCAGTGGCGAAACACCTGAAGACATGGGGTTAACTGAATGATCGCGAAACTCGTTGGTTTAATTTTTCTGCTGGTGCTCGCGCTGCCGGTAACGGCAGCGCAGCATTCTAGCGAAGCGATCCTCAGCAGCGCGCCAACAGAGATTTATCGTAGCACCGGTCAACCCAATCGCCTTGCGGCGTCGATGGTTGCCAAACAACAGTGCGAACAAGCAAAGGGTTCGCGTGTTGGCTATTGCGAAATTGTCAGCATGGATGGAGAACCGATCGGGCGGGCGAGCGAGCTGAAGCCTAAAAGCCTTGGCCATCCACTATTTTTATGGCGCTATACGCACGGTCGCGCCACTGTTTATCTCGCCGGCACCGTACATGTGCTTAAAGAAGGCTTTTTTCCGCTACCACGCCAATACGAAGAAGCCTTTCAAGCCTCTAACAAACTCGTGGTCGAAGCCGCTATAGAGAAAATAGAACCCCAACAACTGCAGGACATGCTCTTGGGGTACGCGCAGCTCCCAGAAGGCACCTTGCGCGAGCTACTGCCGGCGCAAACCTACGCGCGGCTAGATCGGCATGCACAAAATTACGGNTTGCCGCTGGCGCAAATGCAAGGCTTCAACCCCGCTTTCGTGTCACAACAACTGTCTGTAACGGCCATCAGCGCCATGGGCTATGACCCCAGCCTCGGTATTGAGGCTCATTTTAGCGCACGCACCAACCCGGAAAATATTCTGGAACTGGAAAGCGTCGAGGCGCAACTAAGACTGCTGTTGGGTCAACCCCTTGACGTACAAACCGTCATCTTGAGCGACACCGTGGACGAATTTGACAACATTGCCGAACAAACCGACACCATGCTAGCCGCTTGGGCAGCGGGCGACGACGGAGCAATGGCGCGCCTAATCCGCGAACAGTCGGGCGACTCCGCTGTCGCACAAGACTTTATGTATGCGCTGCTCGACAAACGCAATACACAGATGGCACAGCGTATAGCCGATATGCTCAAAGGCTCAGACAGCCACTTCGTACTGGTCGGCTCTGCGCATTTAGCCGGCAAGCAAAGTGTCATCACCGAGCTGCGTAGACTGGGGTTTGATGGTCAGCGCATTTCTTCTAGCGATGCCACAATCCACGGCCACTCGAGCANTTAATGGAGTTCAACCAAGCTTTCTCGCCACCGTATGGGCTGACGAACCCACATGTACAGACGATTTTGTCGAGTGTGGGGCGCAAAGTTAGGGTACCTAAACCTATCAATACATTTCTCGATGCGAGCNCGGAACAAATCATCGAGGTGGCCGGCGTACGCTTGGTGGTGCACTGCAACACCCAAGCGAACGATCCCGATGCGCCACTGATTATGATTATTCCGGGCTGGCTGGGTAACTCGCGCTCGTCCTACGTCGTGTCAGCCGCTCTGCAGCTGTGGCAACAGGGCTTTAATGTCGTCCGCATTAATCTTCGTGATCACGGCGATACCGCCCATCTAAACAGTGGCCTGTTCCACTCAGCGTTGATCGAAGAAGTCATCGAATTGGCTCAGCACCTTATGACTGGCGGCCGATCTGCACCCGACCATCGACGCCCTTGCGGACTGATCGGCTATTCTCTGGGGGGCAATTTTGCGCTGCGCTTGGCCCGCGCAATTCCCGAATTAACCACGCTGGCTATTTGCCCGGCGATCGATCCCTACGCCACCATGCGTCAGATCGAATCCAGTGTCATTTACCGCAATTATTTCATCATCAAGTGGCGCAAGTTATTCCGAGAAAAGCAGCGGCACTTCCCGACGCTCTATGACTTTGGCCCAGCGATGAAGCTCTCCAGTGTNGCCTCGCTTACCGACTATTTTATTAAGTACCATTCGGAATTCGACGACACTGAAAGTTACTGCGCGGCGTACGACCTAAGTGGCTCGGCTATGGCCGGCGTCAACGCACAAATCGTTGCGGCGGCCGACGACCCAATCATCCCCGCACATTTTTATGAGGATCTACCTGAGACGATTACTGTGGATCTCATCGACCGCGGCGGTCACGGCGCATTCTTAGAAAACTGGCAACTGGACAGCTGGATAGACCGTTACAGTTGCCAGTTTTTTACTCAGCGACTCAGAAACTAGCCCGCAGATTTACGCCGCAGCAGCCAAGCNGCAACCAGCACAACGGCTGCGATGGCGAGATAGTATTCGATCATAAAGGTGAACACCGGCGACATACTGGACAGGCCTGTACCCATCGCCTCGCCNCCTAATAATCCAGCCAACACACCGCCAATTGCCGAAGCTAGGAACCACAGCCCAAACATCTGACCCACATATTTTTTCGGTGCGTAGCGCGAAAATGCCGACAAGCCTATCGGCGATAACGTCAGTTCGCCCCAGGTCTGCAACAGGTAAGTGAGCAGCAACCAGCGCATGCCTATCGGCGCCGTTTCCATCGCCAGCGCAACCGCTGCGAGCATGATGACAAAGCTGATGGCCATAAAAATAAGGCCAATGGCGAACTTAACGGGCAACGATGGATCGAGATTACGCCGACCTAGGTGCGCCCAAACAGCTGCAAACATCGGCGCAAAGACCACCACAAAAATGGGGTTAACAAACTGGATCCATGACACTGGAATTTCAAAGCCAGAAATCACCAGATCGGTGTAGTCGCGGGCAAAAATATTCAGCGACCCACCGGATTGGTCAAAACCAGACCAAAAGGCCGCGGCGGCAATAAACAACAAAAGCAGCAGCGTGATGTTCTTGCGTTCCGCCGCATCTAAACCCGCGAAGAAATACAAAAAGATAAAGTACAGGCCCGCGACAATGGTCAAAAAGTAAGCAAAGTTTTCGGCAAAGATGCGCGGATTAACCTGCACAAAACCCGTCAAGCTCAAGACGATGCCTACCGTCATCAATGCCAGCGCGATTTGCGTGTAGCGCACTAGCCGCCCACGCGCCTCATCCGACATCGGATTCGGCGACGCACCCGCTTCACCCAGCAAGTTTTGATAGCGTACATATTGGTAAACGCCAAACAGCATGCCGACGCCCGCGGCANCAAATCCCCAATGCCACCCCACTTTTTCGCCCAAATATCCGCAGATCAAATAACCGATGATCGAACCGATGTTTATGGACATATAAAAAATGGTGAAGCCGGAATCGCGGCGCGGGTCGTCATCAGGATAGAGTTTGCCCACAATGGTCGAGATGTTGCCCTTGAGCAGACCCGTACCGAGAACGATTAAGACCAATCCTAGGAAAAAGGTCTGACTAATGGGTAACGCTAAGGTGAGATGTCCAAGGGCGATAATGATCGCGCCGTACAATACTGCTCGCTGATGACCCAGAATGTTGTCAGCCAGCCAGCCCCCCGGAACCACCATAAAATAAACCAGCCCAACATAGACGCCATAGATTGCCTGGGCATCCAACTGAGTCCAGCCAAGTCCCGGGTTAAACCCGGTGAGCGCACCTGTCATATACAGAACCAGCAACGCGCGCATGCCGTAATACGACATGCGTTCCCACATTTCGGTCAAAAATAAAGTACGCAGACCAATGGGATGGCCAAAGAATTGCCGATCGTTAAGACTCGCTTCACTCATGGTGGTTAATTTCTCTCTATAGCGGCAGGAAATTGCTCTAACCTGCCTCAGACCTTAATCGCCCAGCTTGCAAGGCGCTACTGCAATTTACTGCAGCCGATCCTTGTTACACACCGCACAACATTGGGGTCGTCGCCTTAGGTTGCCTCACTAAGCCGGAAAACCGCCAGCTTTTAACAGCATGGACGGCACTGACTTACCTAACACGGTTTCAAGCCAAGACGCCCCATCGATAAGCCGATGAATATCTACCCCATGCTCAACACCACCACGATTCAGCATATACAACAGATCTTCGGTAGCGATATTACCGCTGGCGTTGGGCGCAAATGGGCATCCCCCTATGCCGCCGATACTGGCGTCCAAGACATCGACCCCTGACATCAAGGCCGCATAGGCATTGGCGATACCCGTATTGCGCGTATCGTGAAAGTGGGCACGCAGCGGCATGTTAGCCAGCTGTTGCTTGAGCGCCATAAACGCCTCGGCCACCCGCATGGGCACACCTACGCCTATCGTATCGGCGAGCGCAATCTCAACCGGTCCTGCAGCGGCTAACGTCTCGGCCATACTTTGGATCCGTGACAACGGCACTTCACCTTCAAACGGACAGCCGAAGGCCACCGAGATGGTCACCTGAACCGGAAAACCGCTTTGTTTACCATCCGCAATAATTTCGGTCGCCATGCTCAAACCCTGAGCCACCGACAACCCCTGATTTTTTTCGCCAAAGGTATCCGAGGCAGGCACAACGAGCCCGGCTTCATGCAGCTTGGTGTCACGCAGTCGTTGGTAACCGCGGTCGTTTAGAATGAGTCCGGTATATCGAACATCCGCGCGCTCCGGCAAACCCGCACAGACGGCTTCTGCATCAGACATTTGCGGTACGCGCTTGGGATGCACAAAACTGGTCACCTCAATGCGCTTGCACCCCGCCTCTATGGCATAGTCGACGAGTTGCAGCTTTTGCTCGGTCGTGAGTAACGTATCCTCGTTCTGCAAACCGTCCCGCGGGCTCACTTCCATTACCGTGACTGACGAAAAATCGGGATTCATAACAACCTACTCAGAACCCTTCGCGCAAACTCACCGTCTTATTAAAGACGTTGGCTTGGACTGGATCCTTATAAAAGTAACCCTGACGTTCGAACTGAAATCGCGCGCTGTCGCTGGCCATGATCGCAGGTTCTACCACGGCGCTGAGTTGCATCACCGAATCCGGATTAATGTCTTCGAGCAACGTATCACTTGTTGGATTAGGCACCCTGAAAAGCCGCTGATAATCGCGCACCTGCACGGGCACACCCGCTTTAGCATCGACCCAATGGATAACGCCTTTAGGCTTTAACCCCGACGTGTCTTGACCGCTGCGCGAATCCTTAAAGTATGTGCAATTCAATTGGGTAATCTGGCCGTTCTCATCGTAAATCACCTCATCGCAGCGAATAATGTACGCATAGCGCAGACGCACCATTTCGCCCGGTGACAGCCGCTTATATTTTTTCGGCGGCTCTAGCTCGAAATCAGAACGTTCTATAAATAACTCTCCGCCAAAAGGCAGCGCACGCTGACCCAACGTTTCATTCTGCGCGTGCCACGGGCCCGTCAATTCGACAGCCTGATCTTCCGTGTAATTCGTTAACACCACCTTCAACGGTTCGAGCACGCCCATACCTCGCGGTGACGTATCCTCCATGTCTTTGCGCACACAGAATTCAAGCAGATTCATCTCCACCGTATTATCTTGTTTGGTCACCCCAATGCGCGCACAAAAATCGCGAATGGCGGCAGCCGTGACCCCTCGTCGGCGCAACCCAGCAATCGTTGGCATGCGCGGGTCGTCCCAATCATCGACGAGTTTGTCACTCACCAGACGATTGAGCACACGCTTGCTCATTACCGTGTATTCCAATCCAAGCCGCGAGAACTCGATCTGCGGTGGGTGATAGTTCAGATTAATGTTGTTCAAGACCCAATCGTAAAGCGGCCGATGGTCTTCAAATTCCAGAGTGCACAGCGAATGCGAAATAGACTCCAGTGCGTCGCAAATGCAATGGGTGAAGTCATACATTGGGTAAATGCACCAATCGTCGCCGGTGCGCTGATGGGTGGCGTAGCGAATACGGTAGATGACCGGGTCACGCAGGTTGATATTTGGCGACGCCATATCAATCTTCAGTCGCAGCACGTGCTCACCCTCGGCGCACTCACCCGCACGCATGCGCCGAAAGAGCTCCAAATTGTCATCAACCGTGCGTTCGCGATACGGGCTATCCTGCCCAGGCTCGGTCAATGTACCTCGCAGGTTTCGCATGGCTTCAGCGTCTAACGAACAGACATAGGCTTTGCCGGCCTTGATCAAGTCCACGGCATAACCGTAAATTTGCTCGAAGTAATCCGAGGCATGCGTAACCTCGGTCCAGGCAAACCCAAGCCACGCTACGTCTGCCTTGATCGCCTCAACATACTCATCGCTCTCTTTCAGCGGATTGGTGTCATCGAAACGCAAAAAGGTCTTGCCGCCAAATTGCTCTGCCACACCAAAGTTCAGACAGATGCTTTTGGCATGACCAATGTGCAGATAGCCATTCGGCTCAGGTGGAAAACGCGTAATTACACCTTGGGACAGGCGTTGCTCGGCGATATCAGACTGAATACGCTGGCGAATAAAATCGGTGGGAGGGCTATCCATTGGGCTGTCTTATCGGTGATTTTCATTAAAGCTATCGGCGCTTTGCCGGCGTGCGAATCTTGCCTGACCCGAAGGCATTGGAAAAGCCCAACACCTTTCTTGCCAACGCACTCTGGCCTACCATGCGCCACTTACGCAACTGAAATAACCATGCGGGAGATCTTGTGCACCGAGCCCTCTGGCCAGTGTTAATCGTCGGCCTAGGCATCAGCTATCTGCTGCTGCCCGACACCCTCGTGCAGAACCCAAAAGCGGCGCATCAAGTCAACGATGAGCACTGGTACCGGATTGAGCAGAACGGTCAACACATCGGTTACATGCACAACACGACGAGCGAGTTCGTACTCACCACGCGAATTAATTATCATCCGCCCGACGCGCCCTCCGTGGTGATTCATCAACGACTGCATTTTGCAGCGACAGCGCCTTCGCCGTTGCAACGCGCCGCCTACAGCCAGCGCATTGGCGAACAATACAGTGCCGTATCGTTACAACCCAATCATGCAGACGACAGCGCTGTCTACGCCGCCACCATCATGCGCAACAACAGCGTTAGCCAAACGCGATTTAAAGGCTCGTTGACGCTCGCGGACATGTACGCGGTGGAATCATGGCTGCACTCAGAGCCGGAACTCGGCAGCATCTTTCGCGCACCCTATCCAGATTTCGAAAAACTGCAGGTCAGCCAACGCGCACATCGATTACTGGCTCAAGATGAATCAGGGTACGACTTGGTGGGCGCGCATAGGGAATCCGCAACCCAAACTCGACTAGACCGCAACTTCGTACCCACCAAACTCACCATGGCCGGTCGCTACGACGTCACTCTGAGCACTCAAGGCGAGGCGATTCCGGCCGACCCACCCCGCGCCCTCGCACGCCGCACAACCCAAAAGTTTGGTCTAAATCGAGCGCTGGATGACCGCCAACAGATACTGGAACTAAAGCTGCACGTAATCGGCGACAGTTCCCTACCCCGCGCCATCGTCGGGCGCCAAGGGGCTTTGTCCTCAGACAGCCCAGCCACAGCGCCCGAAACTTATCTCGCTGAACATATCGATTTCCCAATTCAGCATCCAAAAATTCGCCAATTATTGAAGCGTTTTGCAGCGTCGGGTAACAACCTAGCCGATGCCCAACGCCTCGTCGGTTTCACAAACAGCCAATTGAGCTACACCGAACATCAACACGCCGATACGGTGTTAACCGCGTTAGCGCGACGCAGCGGCGAATGCACAGACTTTGCCGATGTCTACACAACCCTAGCACGCAGCGCCGGACTGCCGGCCCGCACGATTTACGGGCTGGCATACGACGCCTCCGGGTCGCCCGGTTTTCGCTTTCACGCCTGGAATGAAGTCTATGCCGAGGGACGTTGGCACAGCGTTGATCCAACTTGGAACCAAATCACCACCGACGCCACCCACATTCCTTTGAGCGACGATCAATACGCCGATTTATTAAACACAAGAGACGACCAACTCTCGTTCAAGGTGGCCGGCATGCGTTACCAAACAGCTACTCTTTAGTCCGCAGTAGGCCTTCTTGAGTGGCCGACGCAATCAGTTGCCCATCGCTTGCAAAAAAATCGGCATGCACCATGGCGCGCGCGCCTTGGGCGGAGGAGGTGCGCTTATGAAAGAGCAGCCATTGATCCATTGGCACAGGACGATGGATCCAAAGGCTGTGATCGAGACTCGCCATTTGCAGTTGCGATCGATCCACCTCGTTCTGATGAGGCAAATAACCGGTAGACACCAGCCCCATGTCCGAGGCATACGCCAGCAGACAGCGGGAAATCGGCTGCGACGGCCCCTCTGCTTCCGCAACCGGCGCTAAAAAACGCACCCAAACTGGATTCCAGGCACGCGCCTCCGCCCACGCAGGCGTGCCCAGTTCAAATACCGAACGCAATTCAAAGGGTCGCTCTAACTTTGCCATAGGGCTCAAACGCGCATCCGCCGCAGCACCGCCGAGGCGTTTTGCCACGTCGCGGTCGTCTTGCAACTCGCTGGGCAAAGGCACATTCGGCATCGGCAAGCTGTGTTCTAGACCTGTTTCTGCGGCTTGGAACGAAATATCCATATTGAAGATTGCTTGACCCGACTGAATGGCCACCACACGCCGCGTTGTAAACGACCGCCCATCGCGAATGCGTTCGACCTCGTACAGCACCTGCTTGCTGGAATCTCCCGGGCGCAGAAAATACGCATGGGTGGAGTGCATATCTAAATCTACTACTGTCCGGTATGCCGCCATGCTGGCCTGGGCGAGCACCTGGCCACCAAAAATACGTGCGCCATTCTCCGGTTCGTTTTCACCTAAATAGAGGTTTTCCTCGATCTGCTTCAGATCCAATACATTTAAAAGGCGCTCGGCGCGGCTGATGCTCACTTAATGCTCCAATGTGATCAATTGATGGGGCTGATAAAAAAGCCTTTATACTCCGTCGCATAGCGATTTTGGAGCCAACGTGAATAATTCCACCCACCTACCCGACGCAAGTGAATGGGCAGCCGAGCAGTTGCAACGGCTGCGAGACCAACGGCCCTACCGCAATCTCAGTGCCGACTACCCAAATGCCAGCATCGAAGACGCCTATAGCCTGCAGCGTGCGTTTGTGAATGCGTTAATCGAGGCGGGCGACTGGGGTTCAGTCGTTGGCTATAAAGCTGCACTGACAGCGCCCCAAGCGCAACAAGCAATGGGGTCAACACATCCGGTGGTAGGCGTTCTGTTCGGCGGCGGCGAACGACTCGCGCAACGCCCCGTCAGCACAGACCGGCCAGTGATGTTAGAAACCGAGCTCGGCTTTCGTCTGCAGCATGGGCTCGCAACAACACAAACGGAGCAAGCCGTCGGCGCGTGCATTCGCAGCGTAACGCCCATGATCGAGTTGGCCGCGCCGAACCTTGAGCAACGACCGAACGCCATCGACCTGGTGGCCAGCAACTCCGCAACCTACGCCTTTATTTCTGGAACAGCCGTTGAGGCTGACTGGCAAGATCCGAGTGCGCGGCCAAATTTAGACCGCGTTAGCATTGGATTGTTCCAAGACAGCAATATTCTGCATGCGGAAACCGCCGGCAGCATTATGCAGGGCCAATGGCACGCCCTAACCTGGCTGCTTAACGAGGTCATGCGATTGGGCTATCCGCTGGCCGCAGACCACCTCCTCATGACCGGCTCTGTCGGCGCGCTGCACCCGGGCAAACCCGGCGACTATCGCGCCGAGTACGGGGCACTCGGCAACATCGAATTCACCCTGTAGACCGCAATCGAACAAACCCGACCCAGCTGAAAAACTGACTCAAAGGAATATATTGCTTGTGAATTATTCCTTTTTCATAACTTCGCACGCCTGCTACTTTGCGCTCGCTTCAGTCCTCGGTGCACCTACGCTGCGGGCCAAAACGCATATCAATAAGCCAAAACCAGCGAGGGAACCACCGTGTCATCGTATCTTGACCTGATCGAAGAGAAACGTTCAATCATTAGCGCTAAACAAGAGTGGAGCGCCATTAATGCCGAATACGCAGTCCGCATGGAGCTGCAAAACCGGTTCAAAACCGGCTTAGAAATCGCCCAATACACCGCCGATATTATGCGCCGCGACATGGCCGCTTATGATGCAGATTCAAGCAAATACACCCAATCGCTCGGTTGCTGGCATGGCTTTGTTGCCCAACAGGTCATGATGAGTGTAAAGAAGCACCAAAAAACCACAGACCGCAGTTACATCTACTTGTCTGGTTGGATGGTCGCGGCATTGCGTTCGCAGTTTGGCCCGCTACCCGATCAAAGCATGCATGAAAAAACCACAGTTTCAGGTTTGATCGAAGAGATCTATACCTTCTTAAAGCAGGCTGATGCGCGAGAACTGCGACACATCTTTGTTGAACTGGACGAAGCCAGAGCCAATGGCGGCGATACCGATTCAATCATCAAGCAAATCGATAACTACGAAACTCACGTCGTGCCGATCATTGCCGACATCGACGCAGGCTTTGGTAATGAAGAGGCCACCTACCTACTGGCCAAGCGCATGATCGAAGCGGGCGCATGCGCCATCCAGATCGAAAACCAAGTCTCCGACGCTAAGCAGTGCGGCCACCAAGCTGGCAAGGTCACCGTGCCACACGAAGATTTTGTATCGAAGATCAATGCCGTACGTTACGCGTTCTTAGAACTGGGCATAGATAACGGCATCATCGTTGCACGTACCGATTCACTGGGCGCGGGTCTCACCCAAAAAGTGCCTGTATCGATTCAAGCGGGCGATCTTGGTAGCAAGTACAACGACTTCCTAGATACCGAAGTGGTGAACGACGTAGCAGATCTTAAAGACGGCGACATCACTATCCGCGTGAACGGCGAGTTGGCGAAGCCAAAACGTCTCGACAACGGTTTATACGCGTTTAAAGACGACACCGGTTTCGACCGCGTGGTACTCGATTGCATCACCAGCCTAGAGCACGGTGCCGATCTGTTATGGATCGAAACCGAAAAGCCAAACGTTGAGCAAATCGCAGCCATGGTCAATGCCGTGCGAGAAGTGCGCCCAGAAGCCAAGTTGGTCTACAACAACTCACCTTCGTTTAACTGGACATTGAAATTCCGTGAGCAGGTTTATGAAGAAATGAAAGCTGCAGGCCAAGACGTTTCAGCCTACCCAGACCCAGCAGAAGATCCGATGGGCCTTATGGATGTAGCCATAGACAGCACCGAGCTTGCGCAGGCCGCCGACCAATTGGTCAGCACCTTCCAAGCCGACGCTGCGCGCGAAGCTGGCATCTTCCACCACCTGATTACGCTGCCGACCTACCACACCGCAGCCTTGTCCACTGACGTATTGTCAGAGGGTTACTTCGGTGATCTGGGCATGCTGGCTTATGTGCGCGACGTACAGCGGCAGGAGATCCGCAAAGAGCTGGCGTCTGTTAAGCACCAAGATCTTGCAGGCTCCAACGTTGGCGACGATCACAAGGAATACTTCCTCGGTGAAAAAGCCCTGCTTGCGGGCGGTGCCGCCAACACCATGAACCAGTTCTAAGCCGGTTCACAAGCCATAAGAAAAAGGGCGGGCAACCGCCCTTTTTTATACCTAAATTAGCTATTTGTTAGGCTTTATTGCGGAGCGTTATCTAAATCGTTCTTCAAACTCCTGGAAGCCATATAGAAATGAAAGACGGACCAAGTCATCGCGATTGGCAGAAGGTAGAGCATTGCGTGACGCAAAGACTCGTCTCCGAGAGTCGGCGCTAAAAAGTCACTAAGCACACCTACAGCCCACGGCCCTCCGCCAAGCCCTATCAGATTCAGTATGAAGAACAGAATGGCTGAGGCTAAAGCCCGCATTCGCAAACCTACTAATCCGTGGGTCATAGCGAGAGTGTTGCCCAGATAGACATTAAATAAAATCCCTGGGATGACTGAGACAATCAAGGCTGTGTACGCGCCTGCTACCAGATAATTAGCAATCATAAACGGGATGCAGACTAAGCCAGTGATGGTAGGTAACCACATGTACCACCGCACATCTTTGCGAGCCAGCCGCTCTGCGATAAGGCCTCCCGAAAAAACCCCGATTGCGCCGCCCAGACCTAAAATTAGAGCCAACCATGTACCCAATTCGCCCGTAGTCATGCCATGACTTCGGATCATGAATGAGGCCGTCCAACTGCTAGAGCTGTAGCCTGCAAACGCGTTGAGGGCGGCGCCAAAAGCCATATGCCGGAACGAGGACCGACTAACTAAAAGTTTCAGCACATCGAAAAACGGAACCGTCTCGCTGTCGCCCTGCCGTTGCTCAGACAGACCTCTGATTGGCTCACGTAACGTGTAACGGACAAGTAAAGCAATCAATAGGCCCGGCGCTCCAACAACAAAAAATGCGGTACGCCAGTCGAAAAACTCATTCAGCCATCCACCAACCAAAAAGCCAAATAAAATTCCGATATTCACGCCCATTGAATAAAAGGCCAGTGCACTGGCCCGTCGCTCAGGTGGAAAGATGTCCGAAATAATCGAGTGCGCTGGCGGGCTGCCTCCGGCTTCGCCTATACCCACTCCAATCCTTGCCAACAACAATTGTACGTAGCTTTGAACGAGCCCGCTAATTGCCGTCATAAAACTCCATATTGAGATAGCCAACGCAACGATATTGCGACGATTCCCTCGGTCCGCCCATCGCGCAATCGGTATTCCTGCACTGACATAAAAAAGCGCAAACGCGAAACCTGTAAGCAAACCCAACTGCTGATCTGACAACAAAAGATCTGCCTTNATCGACTCCTGAAGAATCGAGAGTANCTGTCGGTCTATAAAGTTGAAGGTGTAAACCACAGTCAATAATCCCACCGCGTAATATCGCGCCGACATGCTTGTATACGGGTTTTGCTCGTTGTTATCTGGCATGTTTTTCTCGGTTAGGGGATTAAAATGAGCGTGCAGTGTACAAGCGATCTTCAACCGCGATGAGTATTTTTTCCATATAAAACGCTTTGAGGATCTTTGATTAGACAAGCAAGGAATAACACTTAGCGAGCGTTCTAAATATCGGCAAAGAGAATTATCCAGCCAGGCCGTAGTTGCCTATCGAGAATGGCGCTTCTCTAGTTACTCGCTTTAGAGAAACCCGAAAACTAAGACAACGAATTTGAGCTGACAGTACCCGCGCTTGATGACAAGATAGAGCGCACAAGATAAGGGAGGGATGTATGTTAGTAGTGGACGCCATCGCCCATGCCATGAAGGCTGAGGGCATTGAAATTTTATTCGCCTATCCTGTTAACCCGCTGATCGAAGCCGCTGCGAAGCTCGACATTCGAACCGTAATTGTGCGACAAGAACGCATTGGCCTACACATGGCCGACGCGTATTCGCGCCTATCTTCTGGCGACAAGATCGGTGTGTTCTGTATGCAGCACGGGCCCGGTGCAGAAAATGCNTTTGGCGGTGTCGCTCAGGCNTATTCNGAATCCGTGCCGATTNTNGTGATTCCAGCCGGNTACCCACGCCGCTTAGCNCANTATTACCCNAACTTTAACTCCACTCTGAACATGCAGCATGTCACTAAGTGGGCAGANCCTATAACCATGGGNAAGGCGGTGCCTGAGATCATGCGCCGTGCGTTCTTTCAACTGCGTAACGGTAGGCCTGGTCCGGTCATGATCGAAGTACCGCTGGANGTCATGGGCGAAGAGGTACCNGACAATTGGGTCTACGAACCTGCGTTCAGNGCTAAGTCTGGACCTAACCCGGCCGATGTAGACGCTGCCGCAGGGGTACTGGCCNGGGCCAAGCGTCCAGTCATCTACGCAGGACAAGGCGTGCATTACGCCAAAGCCTGGGACGAACTGAAAACTCTGGCAGAAACTTGGAATATTCCGGTCACCACCAGTATCGAAGGCAAGAGCGCATTCCCAGAGGATCACCCGCTGTCATTGGGCAGCGGCGGCCGAGCTAATCCACGACCCGTTAAACACTATCTCGCAGAGGCAGATGTAATACTGGGTATTGGTGTGTCGTTCGCGCTGACCGCCTTCGGTGTACCCATGCCGAAGGATAAAACCATTATTCATGCAACGCTGGATCCTATGGATCTGAATAAAGATGTGCCAGCTCAACACGGTCTAATCGGCGATGCCAAACTTACTCTCGCTGCCTTGAGCACGGCCATGCAGAACTTTGATAAAGCGCCCGCTGTCGCACGAGCTGGCGAGCCTGAAAAAATTACAGCGCTTCGCGAAGCCTGGATGAGCGAATGGCTGCCTAAGCTCACGAACAACGAAGCGCCCATTAATCCGTACCGCGTTGTGGCAGAACTGGACCGTTTGGTCGACAAAGATAATGTGGTGATCACCCATGACGCCGGCAGCCCGCGAGATCAGACAACGCCGTTCTGGACCGCAACCGCGCCGCTGTCCTATATCGGGTGGGGCAAAACCACCCAACTGGGCTACGGACTCGGCCTAGCGATGGGGGCCAAACTGGCGGAGCCAGAAAAACTTTGCATTAACGTNTGGGGCGATGCCGCCATCGGCTTTACCGGCATGGATTTCGAAACNGCNGTGCGCGAAAACATTCCNATTTTNTCGATCTTGTTTAACAATTTTTCTATGGCTATCGAACTGCCCATCATGCNNGTNTCGACNGAAAAGTNTCGATCGACGGATATCTCCGGCAACTATGCAGATATGGCAAAAGCATTTGGCGGTTATGGCGAGCGGGTGACAGACCCTAACGAAATCGTCGCAGCACTACAGCGCGGTATCGAGGCTACACGCAACGGCCAAGCCGCATTGTTGGAGTTCATTACCGACCAAGAAATAACAATTTCTAACGAATAACTAAAATTAAAAACGGGGAGACCGAACATGCAAGCACGCGCTGTTGCACTAAAGACTCGACCAGAGGGCATGCCCACGGCAGAGAATTTTCAAATCATCGACATTGATGTTCCAGAGCCTCAAGACGGTGAGATCCAAGTAGAAAATGTCTGCATGTCGGTCGATCCCTACATGCGCGGTCGCATGTACGATCGCAAATCCTATGTTCCGCCCTTTCAAATCGGCGAGGCATTAACCGGCGGCAGCATTGGCAAGGTCAGTAAATCTGCACACCCAGACTTTCAACCTGGCGACTACGTGTCCAGCGCATGGGGCTGGCGCGAAGCGTACACGGCCTCTGCAGAGGGCATCGAGCGTTTGGGTGAAATTGTGGCGCCGCCATCCGCCTACATCGGTACCATTGGCATGCCTGGTATGACCGCTTACGTCGGCCTACTGGAAGTCGGCGCACTTAAAGATGGCGAAACCGTGTTCGTTTCAGGGGCCGCTGGGGCAGTCGGAAGTATCGTTGGACAGATCGCCAAACTCAAAGGCTGCCGAGTAATTGGCAGTGCCGGGTCTGACGACAAAGTGCAACTGCTTACCGACGAGCTCGGTTTTGATCATGCGTTTAACTACAACGACGGCAGCCTCATTGGCCATATCAAAGAAGGCGCACCCGAAGGCTTGGATGTGTACTTTGACAACGTCGGCGCAGAGCATCTGCAGGCGGCCATCATGTGCATGCGCCCATTCGGCCGCATACCACTGTGCGGCGCGATCGCCACCTACAATGACACCTCGCCTAGACCAGGGCCAAACAATCTGTCTATGGCCATTGGTTTAGGTCTGACTCTACGCGGATTCATCGTCAGCCATTTCAATCACCTTGCNCCCCAGTTCCGCAAGGACATGGAAGGCTGGGTGACCAGCGGCCAGATAACCTCTAAAGAAACGATCCACGAGGGCATCGAAAACGCNGGGGAAGCCTTTATCGGACTCTTTACCGGTGCAAATACCGGTAAGATGATCGTTAATTTCTAACCTGCCCAAATAGACCTACTGCATAGCAGACCCAGTGCATTGCTGCCGCAAAGCACTGGGTTGTTGCCGTCGTCGGCGAACGCGCCAGTGACGCAAAAAATCAGCCACGTGTGGCGATGTAACCCCAAACCTGATCTGCTCCGAGCGCTACCAGTTTGGTGCCCAGAACACGCTGCCAATGGGCCTCGTTGCCCCANTCGTCGCGCCATGCCCAAAGGCGNCGGGTAAAATGATGAAGTCGATGCTCGTGGGTAAATCCCATCGCGCCATGTACTTGATGAACCTGCTCAGCAACAATCCCAACAGCCTCACCGACGCGCGCCTTACTCGCCGCCACTTCGNCAATAAACCGATCGNTCCCTAACGCATCGACCCCGGCATCGGCAGCGCGTTGGGCNGCNGCAACTTCTGCCGCCACCACGGCCAAGCTATGCTGAATCGCCTGAAACTTACTGATGGATCGACCAAACTGCTCGCGCTCNGCNGCGAATTGCAGGCCCAAGTCGAGTACCGCTTGTAGAGTACCCGCCATAACATTGGTTCGTGCTAANGCCATTTGCGCAAACGGATCATCGCGCAAAACGATCTGCTGGCTCTGCCCACCAAATGCCACCCTGTCTCTAGCTTCGCCCGCCATGTTGGTGTCTTCTTCCACACANGCAGGCGCNTCNGTTACGGTCACTGTTAACNATTCTNNCTGAACCGCAAANACTCGCGCNGCACGACGGCCCCAGGGCACCTGAGTCACCCCGTCGCCGTACTGTCTGCCTACACTCACGAGCCCTTGGCAGGGCGCTAACTGTCCTATGCCCCAGCTATATCCAAGGAGGATTTCGCCCATAGGCAGAGGCACTGCGAACCGGCCACAGACTTTCAAGAACGCAAACGTATCTGCCGCCGTTGTGCCACTCGCTGCTTCGCCGATTTGATGAAAGCCATTAGCGGTAATTTGCTGCCAAAGACCGTCGGCGAATTCCCCTCGTTCACTGCGATCCAATAATGCTTTATCGCAATGATCAGAAAAGATCTTGGTCGCGGTGTCTTCGATGAGTTGTCGAGTATCCATAGCGTTATCTCAACCCCAGTCCACGGGCAATGACCCCACGCAAGATCTCTCGGGTGCCCCCACGCAGGGTAAACGACGGCGACAACAGCATGGTCTCTTCAAAAGTCTGCCGGAACAGACGCTGGGCGTCCGGGTTTTCTANACTGAGGTCGGGGGCGACCGAACGCGCTATTTCCGGCAGCAACTTCTCAAAGTTGTTGCCCAGTTCTTTCACTAAAGCCGCTTCGACCACCACATCTTTACCTTGCTCGAGCATGCCCGCTACCGAGATCGACATCCGCCGCAACGTCATAAAATGGGAGGCCATACGCCCAATGGCCGCGGCTTGCTCTGAAGATGGCGTGTCGCCACAAATACGTACCAGTTCAACAAATACGCGATACGCCGAAAGGAATCGTTCCGGGCCACTGCGTTCATACGCCAATTCAGAGGTGACTTGCGCCCAACCCTTACCGGGCTCACCAACCACACGATCCTTCGGCACCAAAACGTTGTCGAAAACAACTTCGTTAAAATCTTCGCCGCCGGCCATATTGCGGATCGGTCGCACCAGAGCGCCGTCATTTTTTAGATCTACAATTATTTGCGACAATCCAGCGTGGCGATTCTCTGATGCAGCTTCAGTGCGCACCAGACAGATCATATAGTGATTGCGATGCGCGTCTGTGCTCCAAATTTTAGTGCCATTGATGCGGTAGGCGTCCCCTTCTGCCGTCGCCGTGGTGCGCACAGAGGCAAGGTCGGAGCCGGTATCCGGTTCGCTCATACCAATCGAAAAATAGCTTTCGCCACGCGCAATACCCGGCAGGTATTGTTGCCGNTGCTGTTCGCTGCCAAAGCGCAATAACAGCGGCCCGCTCTGGCGATCCGCGATCCAATGCGCGCTTACAGGCGCTCCGGCGGCCAACAATTCTTCAGTCACTACAAGACGAGCGAAATTGCTTTTTTCGCCACCGCCATACTGACTGGGCCAGGTCATGCCGATCCACCCCTGAGCCCCTAACTTTGCCGAGAAATCAGCATCGTGCCCNGTAACAAAATCCGAGTTAGGTCGCGGCAAATGNCTTTCGTTAGCGGCAATAAACTCCCGCACCTGATGACGAAGTTCATCGCTTTGGCTATCCAGTTCTACCCGATCAAACTGCAACATAATCAAACATCTTTACAACAGGTCGCAGGCACCTTACTGATCGCCCAGCATCGATGCAATGCTGGACAAGACGCGGACAAAACAGCGCGGCGCGAACCATTAGTGCCAGCTCGGCAGCTGTGGCAACATGCACTGATGCTGACGTCTGAACAACTCAATCACGCCTTCGAACCCGTATTCGTGGACATTCGCGAACGTTCTACAGTAGTCGAGCGCTTCATCGACCGAAATCTCTTCCGCCTCTATATGGCGACCTTGTGGGCCAACGTGGTGCTGTCCCCCGAGGAAGCTGGTATCGAGGAAGAGGATCTACCGACTCTCCACGATCTGGTGGTCGCAGAACTGGTGAATGTGATCGGTGCGGGTGCAGACCTTGAGTCTGTATTTCGTTTTATCTCCAGCAAAGAGGGAGAAAAAACTATGGGTGAAGCGCAGTTAAACCAGACTCACAAGGATCTGCTGCAGTACTTTTCGAGCATGATCTTAGACCCGGACGGCCACAAACGTTGGATGGAAGAAATACGCGAGGACCTGAAAAACTAGCTCGAGCTAGATTGAATGTTCAGCACCAATCGCCGATGCGACCCCTGATGATGGCGGTGCTCCCAGAGATAAATGCCCTGCCAGACCCCCAGTGCTAACACACCCTGCATGATCGGTATCGACAAGTTCACCGCCGTCAAAGCGCCCTTGATGTGCGCCGGCATGTCGTCTGGTCCCTCTTCGACATGGGTATACAGCGGGTCGTTTTCTATCACCAAACGATTCAACCAATTTTGCAAATCCTTTTGCACAGCAGGATCCGCGTTCTCCTGAATGAGCAAGCTTGCCGAGGTATGCTGAATAAACAGCGTGGCTAAGCCATCCTCGACACCACAGGCGGCGACCTCGGACGCCACCTGAGCGGTGATGTCGTATAGCCCTTGGCGGGAGACGGCTACCGTAAGCTGCTTATTCGTCACGGCACGTCCATATGCCAAAGGCTGAGAAACGGCACATAAGTAATGATCAGCACCGCCAACAACAAGATCAGCATAAACGGCACCGTGGCGGCATAGAGTTCGGTAAGCGGCTTCTTAAATCGGTAGCTGGCAATAAATAAATTCATGCCTACCGGCGGCGTAAAGTAGCCGACTTGCATATTGGCAAGAAAAATAATGCCCAAATGCACCGGATGAATGCCATAACCCACCGCAACAGGCAGTAAAAGCGGCACCATGATGACCAAGGCCGCGAAGATATCCAGCATGGCCCCAAGAATCAGCAGCAATACATTCAGCAGTAACAAAAAGCTCAAAGGGCTTTGGATGTGTTCCTGCATCAACGCCATGAGTTGTTGAGGTACTTCGGCGTCGACTAGGAAATTGGTGAACCCTAGCGCCACGCCTAAAATAAGTAGAATGCCCCCCACCATCACCATCGATTCTTTGGCAACCTTGGCAAGCTGACGCATATTAATCTCGCGATAGCCAAACACCTCCGCCAACACCACATAAAGCGCCGTCACCGCGGCAGCTTCAGAAATCGCAAACACCCCACTAAAAACGCCGCCTAGAACCACAAACGGCAGCGGCACTTCCCAACGCGCGTCCCACAATGCTGCGCCGACATTACGCCATTGGAACGGCACACGCGGTATTGCTCCGCCTCGATGCCGCCACAAAGTCCAACAAGACAACATAAAGAGCATCAACAGCATTGGCGCCACGCCGGCAACAAACAAATCGACTATGGCAAACGGCTCTCCTAGATCCAGTTGCTGAGCGATCACACCATAAAGAATCAACGGCACTGACGGCACTAACAGCAGACCGAGGCTGCCGGAGGTGGTAACCAGACCCATGGAAAATTTCTCGGCAAACCCTGCTTGGCGCAAGGCCGGCAACAATAAAGCACCTAGGGCCACAATGGTGACGCCCGAAGCGCCGGTAAGGGCGGTGAATACGGCACAGGCTACAAAGGCAACAATGGCGAGACCGCTAGGCAAAAACCCAAACAAGCTCTGCATTAAATTAACCAAGCGTGTTGAGGTATTGGCCTCGCTGAGCAAATAACCACTGAACGTAAACAGCGGCAAGGCCACCAAGAGCGGCGTATCGACAATGCGATATAGCTCGATGGCAACAATGGCAAGATCTATGTCGGCGCTGAAGAACCCCAACATAGATGCCGCTAATAACACCGCAAACAGCGGCGCGCCAAGCGCGGCCATAATCAAGATGGCAACCACACCCGCCCAAATCATGGCAATTTGACCATGTGCAAGGCGTAACGCAGCGCCATAATTCCNGACCCCAAGGGCATCACCGCTTCACACAGCCACGCCGGCACGCTGGCGAAGGCAATGCTTTGATCTACATATTCGTAATANACAAACTGACCGCTGGCCCAACAAAANAGTGCCAGAATGAAACAGGTGAACCCGTAATTAATACGCGCGACCGTAGACGCTAACAACGGTTTTTCGAGGTCTTGAAGAAAACGCCCCACCAGATCGATGCGAATATGACTGTCGTTTCGCGACGCCACCATGGCACCCAACATGGTCACCCACAACACCATCACGCGCGCGGCGCTGTCGCCCCAATAAACGCCGCTGTCAAAGAAGTTGCGCAATAACACTTGGCCTGCGGCCATGCCGATCATACCCAGCAGCAACAGCACCAACAGTGCGTCCTCGCACCGCCTTAAAAACGTTGTAACGGAATTAATCGGAACCGGCAGCGGCACGGTAGTCACTGAGGTGCTGCATCATTTCGTCATAAATCGCTCGCGAAACGTAGCCTTCATCAATTAACTTAGCGTTCGCTTGAGCCGCCAACTCAAACCACTCTGCCGCCTCCTCAGGCGTCGGCTCGAGCGCAACAATGCCCTGCTTTAACAGNGCAGCAGCCGCGCTGTCATTATCTTTACGCGACGCCGCGTCGACTGCCTCGACACCTGCAGTCAGTTCTTCAGTAACTATCTGTTGTTGTTCAGCATTCAGTCGCTTGAACGCACGCTCGGCAATGACAAACGACCCATATACATACAGAAGCGGCAGATTCAGGCTGTGACTGATCTGGGTATGCCATTGCAACGCGATTGCACCAATCGGCGGTGAACCAATGGTGTTAATCAGGCCGGTCTGCAAGCCGGTTAACACATCTGCTATGGGTAACGGAATTGGGGTGACATTAAACGAACTGTAAGCTTTCATCGCACCTGGATCGTTATCCGGTGCCCACACTCGCANATCCTGGAATTCGGCGACCGAGGTGACNGCTTGNTGCATCATTGGATAGGCAAACCCGACTTCAGCCACGCCAAAACCGACAAATTTCTGCTCCGCCAGACCTGCCATTAGTTTCGTATCCATGCGTTCACGGACGTAATCCACCTCCGCCGCGCTGCGAAAAGTCAGCGGTAGGTTGTACAGCACAATGTCAGGATAGGGCTGCATAACACCGCCGGAGGTGAGTGCCGCGCCATGTAATTGTCCAACGCGCAGCTTACGTAATACCGCCTTGTCATCGCCCATCACCCCACCCGGGTAGATTTTGAACTTAACCGCGCCTTCGGTGCGTTGCTCGATATTACCCGCCGCACGCCGAAGCATCTTCATCCACGCCGTGCCCTCTGGCGATAACGTGGCAATCTTCAGGGTTACCGCCTGTGCTGAAGACAGCGGCATTAACGCGCCGCTCACCATCAGACAAACAAACCACACACGGTTAAAAATAATCATCAGCAGTATCCAGTAGACGTTGCGCGCGCTCTTTCGCGACGGTGTTCATTAAGGTGAGACCAGGCGCCTTAGCCTCGGCGGCTAATACGTCCTGCAGCAACTGATCGTGCAGTTTACGCTCAAACAACAGGCGCGCATATTGATCTGCGTACATGACCTTGACCATCAGATTGCGCCCACCGGATATATCCAACGCCTGTTCAAAGTGTTGCTTCCCGATTTCTGGACGCCCACCCATGCCCGGCGGCACCAGAGTTTCAAATACACCCATGTACAGGTGAGCATTTCCGTTGGCGTACGCCCCGTCTAATTCTACGACCCGCTGCATCAGCACTTTGACACGACCCAACTCAGCAATGGCCATGAAATCATCGCTGTTGGCTTGAATCCAGCCCGCCCAAATACTTGCGAGGTTATAAATAAGCGGCACCTGCGCCTGCTGTTGGGCCGCGACCCAAGTTGCAAAGTCAGCGTAAGGCCGTTGATCGAGCGCGCAAGCGTTTTTTAGGCCCAAGCATGCCGCTCGAAGAATTTGCGTCTTCGCTTTTAAATGCAATTTCTTGGCACGCTCGGGTTCCGCCACAAACGCACCGGCGTAGGCCGAATGTAACTCCGCCGACTGTTCTAACAAGGCAACGTTTTGTGCATTTCCGGCGAGCAGAGAGTCAATCAGTATCAAATATGCAGGAGCGCCGTCCCGCACCATATGCGGATCGTCGCTATTAAGAATCGCAGNACCCAAATCACTGGCAAAACTTTGGGTGACCGACCCGACCAGCGACGCGCACCCGTGCATGAGCAGGACCACTAAAAGTAGGGCTGCTGATTTACCGACTTGCCTGCTTGGCATTCTCTTTGACGCTCTCTCAGGTTGAGATATCTCTAATCGCAATTGCTTTTGCCATATTAGGGGTTAGGCGCCATTTAATCGCCACACACCCGACAGTTCAACCGCAATGACCTCTTTGCGCTAAAACTTAAGNCTTCTTTNTATCGAGATTTTTGCGGTTCAATGCGAAGCGCGACTTCGGCCTACCTTTTTGCATATAAACATTGTTATCGAGCTGATTGATTTTTAGTTTTAAGTGCACCCATTCAAAGCTAACACCGAACCCACGAGCGTTTTATAATTGCCGGCCATACATTGGCAGGGGTGCACCATGAAAGCAGCAACGGATTTGGTTCTAACCAGCACTGAAGCAGGCGTCACTACCGTAACCATGAACCGACCAGAAGCTCTAAACGCTCTGTCTGCGGGATTGCGAAATCGGTTGACCGAGGTATTTATGGATCTGACTGAAGACAGCGCCACCGAGGTCATTATTTTCACCGGCAAAGGCCGGGCCTTTACAGTTGGCCTCGACCTAAAAGAACTCGGCGGTGAAACCGCANCGGATACCGTTGTCAGCAAAGACCTCGGTAAAGCCATGTTAANCGTTAACAAACCGATCATNGGCGCGATCAATGGCTACGCCATAACCGGCGGCTTTGAATTGGCACTTATGTGCGACTTTATGCTTGCGAGCGAACACGCTAAATTTGCTGACACCCANGCGCGCGTCGGCGTGGTNCCGGGTTGGGGTTTGTCGCAGCGCCTGCCGCGTCTTATTGGCATTAATCGCGCCAAAGAACTGAGCCTTACCGGCAANTTTTTGGATGCTGAAACCGCCTACGCTTGGGGTTTGGTCAATCGTCTCGTGCCAGCCGAGCAGCTTCTAGCAACTGCCGAGCAACTGGCACAGGATATTGTTTCAACCGAGCCAGTCACGCGCAACGCGGTGCGTCACATTATGGACGCAGGCTGGCACACGTCTCTTGCAGAGGGCCTAAACATAGAGCGGGATGCCAATCGAGAACACGCGAAGTCCGAAGTCAGAGCAGAAAAAGTAGCCGCGCGACGAGCGCAAATCCAGCAACGCGGCCGGAGTCAAAGCGAAGACTGACGTATCTTGTTAGCCAAACAATAACNGGCCCCCAACAAACCCGGTTCGGGCTGAGTAACTAAATGCAGCGGAATCGCCTGAACATAGACCGAAAGGTCGCCGCGCTCGTCAAAGCGCCGACGTAACGGACTGGTCTCAAGAAAATCCGCCAGCTTCGCCACCAAACCACCGCCCAGATAAACACCACCACGGGCACCTACCGTGAGCGCGAAGTTGGCCGCGGCCGATCCCAAAAGGCCAGCAAACGTTTCTAAGGTCTGATGACATACCGGATCCGACATCTGCATTCCGGCTGTAGAAATATCCGCGGGCGACAGGGTGTCGGCCTTACTGCCCCAGATGCTGCTNACGGCGCGATATAAATTAACCAANCCNGGGCCACTGAGCACAGTCTCCCAGCACACATGACTGTGTTCCTGCGCCAGCACCGACCACAANTCAGCNTCCAAAAAACTACCCGTGGCCAAGTCTGCGTGACCGCCCTCAGACGCCAGCACTCGCCATTGGCCTGCAGCTTCTGGAATTAAAGNCGCCATTCCTAGCCCACTGCCAGGGCCNAGCAACGCCTTGGGTTGCGCTTCCCCNACAACGCCTAGATCCTCCTGTNCGCCCTTACTGAGCAGAGTGCGAAATTCATGCAAATAAGGCACCGCATGCGCCTGGGCGTAAAAGTCATTGACACAAGTGACCGAACAACCGAAACCCTTCTCAAGCNCACCACGCGGCAAACGCAAGCCCGTATTGAGGACCGTTACGTCGCCTGAATGCAAATCCACTGGCCCTGCCACAGCGATTAAAGCAGCTGCAAATATGTGATCCGGCCAATGCCCCCGCACAGCGGCCAATAACTCATCAACGTCAGTAAAGTCTTGAGTTGAGAGCATCAGTGGTTCGCCAACGAGCGAGGGAACACCCCGATCAGTTAATTCACAGCACTGAAATCGCGCGTGGGTAGCGCCGATATCGGCGACCAAATACAACACTTCAGACAATCTAACTCCCAATGCGTAACCGTTACTGAATACCTGNGNCCTTGCGACGATTCGCCCTTAATAACGGCAGGNAATTTAGTACGCAGTGGCCAATATACAGCAAGCCCTGCCGCCACTCAGCAACATCACCCCGCAGCATGAAGTTCGCGGCACGCGCAAAATTTAGATGATCCGATTGCGCGACCCGTAGAATCGCCGATAATCAGCGTACAGAGAGAATAAAAATCGTAACCGGGAGANGCTATGGGCANTGGCGCAGGCATNGGTATGGCAAATTTCACCTTTGATGACGCNGACGGTTTCTGGCGTTGGGTGGATCTGTGCGACAACGGCGGAGTTGATTCCATCTGGCAAAGCGATCGCATCATCGAGCGCACCCCGAACTTGGAAACCATGAGCGTTATGGCCGCACTGGCTGGCGGCAGCAAGCGACTGAAGTTCGGCATGAACGTAGCCAGCCTCGGCCTTCGCGANCCGATTGTTACCGCCAAGGCCTGCGCAACTATTGATTACTTATCGAATGGCCGTCTGTTGCCGGCATTTGGGGTCGGCAGTGCTCAATCAAGAGACTATGTGGCCACCGGTATTCCGACCAAGGGGCGCGGCAAGCGCACCGACGAGGGCTTAGAAATCATGTCGCGCTTGTGGTCTGAGGACCTCGTCAGCTTCAATGGCGAGTACTACCAACTGGANGACGCGACCATCGCACCCAANCCCGTCCAAACCCCATTACCCCTATGGGTAGGTGGCTCAGCAGCCGCAGCGATCGAGCGCACCGCACGCTGGGGCACCGGCTGGCAAGCGGGTATAGAGTCCGCAAGCGAAGTCGCGCCGGTCATCGCCGCCATCAAACAACGCGCAGCGGAGTTAAATCGCAAGATCGACGACGATCACTTTGGCGCCGGCTTNGGGTTTCGCTTTGGCAGCCACGANGAGCCCTTAGTCGCACGCTACAACGAACAGTTTCAAAAACGCTTGGGCAAAGACCCGGCCGCCTACAGTGCCATTGGCGGNATCGACGAAATGATGGCGCTGGTTCACGACTTCCACGCTGCGGGCGTGCACAAGTTCGTGCTTCGACCGATCGCTTCGGGCACCGAAGACATGCTGGCGCAAACACGTCTTATGGTCGAACAACTGCTGCCTGCNATTTCTGCNCTNAACAAAAAAGCGGCTTAATCGGGCTGGGGAATTTGCGCTCTAGCCCCTGCCACATAACCTCGNTTCCAAGTCGGGCTGATGGTCAGNTCGTTAATGCACACATGATTGGGTAGCTGCGCCAAAAAACGAATCACTTCGCCGCAGTCCTCGGCTTGCACCATGCGNGCGCGCTCCTCATCGGGTACCGGAATCGGGCGATTATCTAAAATCGGCGTCGCCACTTCGCCAGGGCACATCGCACACGCGCGCACCCCATAACTGCAAGCTTCCATGTTGATGCTTTCGTTCATAGCGTTCATAGCGTGTTTCGCCGCCGTATAGGCCGGCCCCGTCACGACACTGACGTGTTTGCCTGCCCAAGATGAAATATTGATGATCAAGCCTTCGCGCTGGGCCTTCATGGTCGGTAAAACCGCCTTGCAGCAGTAGAACGCACCGTCCAGATCAATCCGAATCACGGAGTCCCAGTCGTCGATACTGAGGTTATGCCAGTTGCGGTCTTTCACATTGATTCCGGCGCTGGCCAGCAGCACATCGATGCGACCGAATTTTTCGATAATCCGCTCGGCAACGGCGCTCACAGCAGCCTGATCGGCAACATCTAGAACTTCAATGGACGCACGCCCAACACACCGCTCGGCCACCTGTTGTAATTTNTCTTCGCGGCGTCCCGACAACACCACATGCATGCCCGCCTCAGCCANAGCCACNGCNCCGCCCTCNCCAATACCCGTGCCCGCGCCGGTGATCCAAGCCACCTTATNTGTCAGATCGCGCAACATTATTCCTCCTTTTCCCTGNGTCAATTTGACGTACTATCTTTGCACCATTCAGCGGAAAAATACTATGGTCGATTGCAACCCACAGTATCTGACCCAGCATTTACAACACATCGAGACCGAAGGGTTTACCATTTTGCCTAATGCCATCGACCCTGATTTAGTCAATACGATCAAGGCAGAACTCGGGCCTTACCTACGCGGACAACATCCGGGGCGCAATGATTTTGAGGGCCTGCACAGCGAGCGCGTCTACGCCTTGCTCAGCAAAGCTCCGAGCATCGCAAGAATTATCGAACACCCCGACGTGCTGGCAATCTTGGATCACCTGCTGCCCAAGGATTACCTACTCTCCGCGGCGCTCGCCATCAACGTCCATCCCGGCGAAACACCGCAGCCCATGCACATAGACGACAACGCCGGGAATTTGCCGTTTCCGCGTCCGCGAGCACACTTTGGCGTCAGCACCATTTGGGCACTGGACGACTTCACTACAGAGAATGGTGCCACCGAAGTGGCCGCGGGCAGCCATCGCTGGCCGGAAGAACGGCAAGCGCAACACGAGGAAGTAAGTCCAATCATTATGCCTGCGGGTTCGGTAGTGATCTTTCTGGGTACGCTACTGCACCGCGGCGGCGCCAATCTGGCCAATAGCGATCGTTTGGCCATAACACCTCAATACTGCATGCCAGGCTTGCGGCAAATCGAAAATATGCCCCTCGCGGTGCCTCCGGCGACCGCTGGCCTGTACAGTAAGAGAATTCAAGAATTGCTGGGGTACAACACGATTGACCCCGGCTTTATGGGCTACGTGGACGGTGTGCACCCACAGCGCTTGATCGATCCAGATTACCAGGGACGCCGCTCGCGCGGACTCGAATCGCCGGGGCTTACAGGTGTCGCCGAGCCGCGTTTGCCGCACTAGAGCACCAACACGTTATATAGGGAAGACCTCGTGACCGACGACGCACAACGCATCAACGAAATGGAAACTCGACTGGAATTTCAGGATGAGACCGTCGCACGCCTGAACGACGCCTTAGTCGCCCAACAGAAACGCTTGGACGAGCTGGAAAAACGCCAACAGCAGTTGATCGAACATCTGAAGTCAGCTCAATCCAAGGACGACCCGGCCAACGAGCCGCCGCCACCCCATTACTAATGAACCGTTAACTCGCCTTAAGACTGCCAAGAAACTCCAGAGTTCGACCATAAGCACCCTCTTCAACATCCATGATGGCGGCGTTGAAGTCCGATACGCCCATATCCTCGAACCGCTTGATTTGGCCGCGTAACTGATTTTCGTCGCCCACAATGGCGATATCCGCAGGGCCCGCTGCACCCTCTCGATCCAACATTGCGCGATAACTCGGCAACTGGCCATACACCGTTAATTGCTTGGCTATCGCCTCTCTGGCTGCATCGACCTTTGTCGTCAATACAATCGGCATGCCCGCAACGATCTCTGGATCTGTGCGGCCCGCCGCGTTGAAACTTGCAATTATGTGCTCTTCCATAGTCTTCGGCCCAACCATCCAAGTGTTGGTGCCATCGGCCAATTCAGCCGTGAGCTTGATCATCTGCGGCCCCAGTGCTGCCACTACAACCGGCAGCGATTGCACACCGGGAATATCCAAGGCAAAGCCGTTTACTCGATAATATTCACCATTATGATTGGCCATCTCGCCTCGAATGAGCGGCATCAGCACGCTTAAATACTCACGCATATGTTTGGCCGGGGCGTCGTAGCTAAGCCCAAGCATGTCTTCGATGACCACCTTGTGCGACAGCCCTATACCGAGCGTAAAACGATTATCCGTGGCCGCTGCAGCTGTCATGGCCTGTTGTGCTAATGCTGTGGGGTGACGCGGAAACGTCGGCGTAACGGCGGTACCCAAACGCACGCGCTGTGTTTCACGCCCAATTAGAGTGAGCGCAGTAATCGCGTCATAGGAAAAGATATTCGCTAGCCAGACATGGTCCAAGCCTGCGGCCTCGATGTCTTTCCCCAGTTGCACTACCGCGTTTATAGAACTTTTGGTGCCGTCTGCACCAATCATTGCACCAATTCGCATCTGTCGCCTCCGGCCAACTCGAGTTAATGAATTATTTGAATTTAATCGCCGCGCAAGGCTGCCTTGGGCACCG
>PBQQ01000027.1 GCA_002725095.1 Gammaproteobacteria bacterium | reverse complement strand
GCATTGCGAAACACCTTCTTTTCGGTCGCTTCGGTGTCGGTATAGCCTTCGAAAACAGTGTCGGGAGTGATTTTGCCCAGCAACAAGCCAGGTTCGCCTGGCTGCACTGGAATACAATTGCCGGCGTCGTCGGTCACGATTTCGTCATTATCGACGTCGTATTCAACCAGCGCTACTTCCGCCGAGGTCATGCCTACGGTCATGTCTTTGTTCATGAGATTGGCGAAAGAGACATTGCCTTCGGACGCGCCGTAGAACTCACACACACGTTTTATTCCGTAGCGTTTTTTAAAATCCATCCAAATGTCTGGCCGCATGCCGTTGCCCATAATGCAATGCAAAGGGCTTTTGGCATCGTCAGCGTGCTCTTGGATGTTGGTTAGATAACGGCACAATTCGCCGATGTAGATCATATGCGAGCAGTTGTGTTCGCGTATTTCTTTCAGGAAATTGCTGGCGGAAAATTTCCGTCGAACGAACATGCTGGCGCCAGAAGCAAACGCAGCACCAGCGCCAAGCAACAAGCCGGTTGCATGATACAGAGGTAGGCACAGATAGATTCGATCTTTGACTGTGCATTGCAGTCCGGCCAACGCGGACATGTCAGCTGCGATTAAATAACGACGATTCGACAGCACGGCGGCCTTTGGTAAGCCAGTCGTGCCAGATGTGTAGATGTACAGCGCCGTTTCGCCAATAGTGGTCTCATGAGTCTGTGCAGGATTGCTCTCGCTGGTTTCAGCACTGCCGCTCATAAGATCTTGAGCCCAGTTAGGGCAAGGTTTCTCGCCGCCGTCATTAACGAAAAAGAAATCCGATCCGGCTTGCAGGCTCAATTGATCTTGGATCGCGTCCAGCTCGGTCATGCATTCCTCGCCGACGATGCATTTGCTGGAACCGGTGACATTAATGCAGTGGATGAGTGAGTTACCACCCAAATTGGAATTCAGCAGACCACTCACGGCGCCCAGTTTGTTGAGACCAACCAACAGTGCGAGATACTCAATGCGGTTTTCCATCATTATGCTGACCACATCGCCGCGGTTCACGCCTTGGGCTTGCATATAGTGTGCGAAGCGGTTGGCTAAAGCGTTGAATTCGAACCAGCTCATTTGCTGGCCCTCAAAAACGATTGCGGTAGCGTTAGGGTGGTTTTCTGCATTGGCCTCAACGCGAGCGCCGAAGCTGTCCTGCACTTCTGCAGGGCGTGGTGTCATGCCCTTCTTGAGCTTTAATAGAGCCGGCAGAAAGGCCAGCGTTTTTACGGTATCGATAACGCCCACAATGTGTCTCCTGTTCTCGTTATATGCTAAACAATAGCAAAAATAGTAACGTTGTACTCCTTTGGAGGACCATGTTTAATTAGCGGCTAACGGTTAGGTTTAGAAATTAGTTCGCGGTTCGAGGGGCGCTTTGAAAGAAATGATCGGTACGAATAGTTGGCAGATTGGGACGGTAAAAATTACCCGTATTGTTGAAATGGAAACCGTTGGGGGCAGCCGTTTTATTCTTCCAGATGCGACTCGCGATGCCTGCAAACCGATTGATTGGATGCAGCCGCACTTTATGGACGAGCAAGGCAACTTGATCATGAGCATACATGCATTGGTGGTCGATACCGGTGAGCATCAAATCCTTGTAGATACCTGTATCGGCAATGACAAGGAGCGCAGTATCCCGAACTGGTCGCATTTGCAAACGGACTTCTTGCAACAACTCGCTAGAGCAGGCTACCCAAGAGAATCTATTGACTATGTATTGTGTACTCATTTGCACGTCGACCATGTGGGCTGGAATACCATGTTGGTGGACGGTCAGTGGGTGCCAACATTTACTAATGCCCGATATCTGATGGGGGAGACCGAGTGGCGCTATTGGGATACCCATGAAGATGAATCTACATATGGCACGGTTATAGCGGATTCTGTTCGCCCGGTATTAGACGCGGGCTTGGTAGATTTGGTTTCAACTGATCACCAATTGTGCACGGAGGTTTCTCTTCGATCGACGCCTGGCCATACCCCAGGCCACGTATCGGTAAAGATCGAATCGAATGGTGAAAACGCCTTGATCACAGGGGATTGTATTCATCATCCGGTGCAGATGACTCGCACCGACTGGTGCTCTTCAGCGGATTACGACCAGTCACAAGGACGTCTGACCAGAGAGCATCTGTTGTCTGAGCTGGTGGATCAGAACATTCTGGTTATTGGTACTCATTTCGCGACACCCACCGCGGGCCACGTTAAGGCGCTGTCATGCGGCGGTTATTGGCTCGATGTTGCAGCAGGCGCAGATCCCTGATTTTCGCTTTCGGAATACATTTTTGAGCATTCTTCGGCGTGATTCGCGTTTGTTCGTATAGCAGGTGTTAAGCAGCGAGTTCTGCCTTTAGAGAGTCTATCGTTGCTTGCATTTTATCCCACTCAGAAAACAAAAATTCTGTGGGGTCACCCTTGGGTATATTCATATAAGGGATTCGCCAAAACTGTAGAATCACCCGCTGTCTTAACCAGCCACCACTGAGCAGGTCGTGGATATTGGCGGAACCCTCGAAGCCGACGTGCGCTAAGAACACCAGATCCTTCCCAGGATTGTTTTCTAACATTGCCGAGACACCGCCTAGACGCAGGGGCAATAGACCTGGCCAGCGCCTCAATTGTGCCAACAGTTGAGGCTTTCGTTCGGCTAACGCATCGTGCTTGGCTTGGGTAAATCGGGTGCCTTCTGGGTAGATCAACACGGACTCGTCGTCGCCTGCGGTGGCTACAAGATTACTGACGTCTTCAATTGCAGCGGTACTGTCTGTGCCCGAACGGTCGACAAAAACGTTAGGCAGTAAGTTGCCGCCGATGTCTAAGCAGGGAAAAAGTTGCAGTTCTTGCTTAAGCACATAGCGCAGGCTTTCCATTCGGGCTTTGCCAAAGTACAGGAGCGGTAAAACGGTATCAGCCATGCTGGTGTGACGCGACAGCAGTAGGGCGCATGGCCCCGTTAGCGCGGCGTCGCCGCGCACCTCGATTTTGAGTTGAAAGATCTTGCGACCCATGTCGAAAAGCGCCTGAGCCCACCAAAATTGGATATCGCGTAAGTGCAGTAAAAAACTGGAACTATTGCGATAGCGCAGGTATACCCAAGCGAAGCGCACCAGCCCGGTCCATTCGCAAATTACGAACCAATAAACAAACACCAAACTATGCGGCGCTGTCCTCAGAGCAGGCACNAGGCTNGCNNNNAGNGTNANNAANACAAGNGCNGGCGCAAGNANNACNAANAGCAANGTAATCACCNNAAGANCNCNNATNGTAAAGNANCGNCGTTTGATCATGNGTAAGCCNNAGACATCGTTNANAGTTGTGATCNAAACCAATAGTAGGCNGCNACNCCGAAGANGGNNTTNCTGATNAGCGTGGCGATNAAGATNCCCTGNTAGCNAAAATAGTGNTCGAGTACGGANGCCAGNGGAANATANACGATGACCATTCGGGCAAANGATAANGCGGTGCTTGGNAGNGGCTTNCCGACAGCATTGAANGANGCNGTNGCCATCATCAGCATNCCCCAACAACCNTAGCTCCAAGGCACTANAGCAAGATAAAGCGCNGCAATGGCGATNACCTCGGGTGAACTGTCNATCAAGCCAGAGATCGCCTCACCGAAAACAAATAACGGCAGTGCAACNGCGAAACCCCANATNAGCGANAANTTATAGCTTGCCTTNACCCCTTGGCGCACNCGGTCGAGTCTTTTNGCNCCNAANTTTTGNCCNACGAANGGNCCAATNGAACCNGACAGNGCGAACATNAGCATAGCTGCNACNGATTCNATGCGGCCNGCGACNCCAAATCCAGCAACNGCTGTTTCNCCATAGTTNGNCATTAAGCGGGTGATATAGGCGGCGGTGACCGGACCAATTANATTGGTGGCAATGGCTGGAATGCCGACATGCAGAATGCGCTTGCTCGAGGCGAAAAAGGCACGAAAGTGATCTGTGTCGAGCACCATTCGCCGTTTAAAGACNAAAACCAATATAACGATAAGCGTGCCGAATCGCGTCAATGTCATAGCGGTTGCGGCGCCGCTGAGTTCCATAGCCGGAAAACCAAACCAGCCAAAAATCAAAATAGGATCAAGCAGTAAGTGAACTAGGGATCCGACGGTCATGATCACGCCCGGGGCCATCGCACTGCCGTTAGCACGCATGATGCTGCCCAGGATCATGCTGGTGGTAAAAAAAATGCTGCCAGGGAGATAGATATCTAAATAGCTATGAATCAGCGGCAGCATTTTCTGATTTGCTCCCAAAGCAAGAAAAAGGTGATCTAAGCTAAACCAGCATATTGTGGCTAAGACCGACATCGCGACACTAACCAGAATTAGGCTGTGGGTGCCAAGGCGCTGCACGTCATCATCAACGCTGCTTTTACTTTGCGATTGCTGGCCCACGCTCCGGGCGATGACGGACGAAGTGCCAATGCTGATTCCCAAGGCAATACTCGTGAGGACCATAGTGAGGGGGAACGTAAAGGTTATAGCTGCCACATGGGCGGTGCTGAGTTGGCCGATGAAACCCATTTCCAGAACTTGCACAAGGATGCTCGAGGAGACGCCCATCATCATAGGCGCTGTCAATCTGGCCAGCGACATCGAGACTGGGCCTTGCGTGAGGTCGGTNTGTGGCATCATCGGAGTATCTCACGACTGGATATGACGAGGAGGTGAAAATGCGTGCGCGCATTGGCTGCATATCCCCAATAATTTCGTCCACCCTCTCGAAACTAACGGTTGGTAAATTAACGAGATCACGAACTGCAATATCGGCGATTGTGATATGGCTGTGTGTCGGCCGGGCTGACGCAGTGCGTGGTTAACTCTTGTATGATGGCGGTCTTAGCCGCCGGAGATCCTGTCTGTGTTCGAATACACTCCTGCAGTTGCTGTAAGTGCAGCCGCGCGTTCTGAATATCTAGATTTTGCCAAAGCTGCAGCACTTGCGGCGGGTGCAGCGATCTTGCCTTATTTTCGCGTCAGTGCCGACGGCATGAACCTCGAGAACAAAGCGCAGAAGGGCTTTGACCCGGTCACCCGCGCNGACCGCGAGGCCGAACAGGTGATTCGACAGCGTATAAACCAAATNTATCCCGAGCATGGGATATACGGCGAAGAGTTCGNCTTGCAGNCAGGTAATGGCCTTACTTGGGTTATTGATCCCATTGACGGTACCCGCGCATTTATGAGCGGCATGCTCCATTGGGGNGTGTTATTGGCGCTGTTTGATGGCGAAAACCCAATTGTCGGCGTCCTCTATCAGCCCTACACAGACGAGCTTTTTTTTGGCGACGGTGTCTCTGCAGGTTTTCAACACGCGGGGCACGAGCAGCCGCTGAAAACCGCGTCTGTTGTTGAACTGGCTGCGGCGACGACCTGTACTACCGGCACCCAGTGGATGGGTGCCGAGCAATGCGCGCAATACGATGCGTTGGCGGCGTCGGCGCGGCTCAATTGTACGGGCGGCGATTGTTACCTCTTTGGCTTGGTGGCTATGGGGCAAATGCACGTAGGCCTCGACGGCTCGCTTAAGCCATACGACATTCAGGCGCTCATACCGATTATTCGCGGTGCTGGTGGTGTTATTACCACCTGGGACGGCGGTAATCCCAGTATGGGCGGGCATGTTGTGGCTTCAGCGAATCAAACCTTGCACCAGCACGTTCTGCAAAAGCTTAGGGT
Source organism: Gammaproteobacteria bacterium (assembly GCA_002725095.1). Taxonomy (GTDB): domain Bacteria; phylum Pseudomonadota; class Gammaproteobacteria; order Pseudomonadales; family Azotimanducaceae; genus UBA4421. The sequence continues at coordinate 6,921 of PBQQ01000027.1, read as the reverse complement.
TTAAGCCTCGAGGTTGGCCACGGTTTTTACCAACAGGGCTTGCTCGGCCGCCTTTACGCGCGCCTCCAAAGTGCNGGGTGTGTCNTCGGGCAGCACCTGCAGGCTGATTTGCGCAAGAATGGGCCCGGTATCGTAGTCGTAGTCGACCACATGAATGGTGGCGCCGCTTTCGGTCTCACCCGCTGCAATCACCGCTTCGTGGACGCGCTGGCCGAAGTAACCCTTGCCGCCAAATTTCGGTAACAGCGCCGGATGGGTGTTGATGATGCGGCCTTTATAGGCCGCCAAAGTCTGTTCGCCGAGTTTTTTCATATAGCCGAGCAACAGCACCCAATCAGCTGCGGCCTGTTGGCAGGTTGCAAGCACTGCAAGGTCTTCGTCGGCGTGAGTTGTGCTGCTGATGTGATGGGTCGCAATGCCGGCGGCGGCGGCGCGACGGAGCGCGCCAGAGCCGCTGTTGTTACTGATCACCGCCACCAGTTNGGCGTTCAGGCGGCCGTCGGCNCGCGCGTCAANCAACGCCTGCAGCGTTGTGCCCTCATGAGAGGCNAGAACAGCGAGCTTAACCATAGGCTTGTGTTGGCAGCCAAGTAACCAGTTGTTGCCAGTTAAAGATGATCAGCATGCCAACGACNTGCAGCGCGATAAATGGCAAAACGCCCTTATAAATAGTCGTGACATCGACGCCCTCAGGNGCGACNCCTTTCAGATAAAAAATAGCGAACCCGACNGGCGGTGTTAAAAAGCTTGTCTGCAGGCAGACTGCNAACAGGATAGTGAACCACACAGGATCAAAGCCGAGGTTGGCGACTACTGGGGCGACCAACGGTAGAACGATCAGGGTCAGTTCGATCCAGTCCAGGAAGAACCCAAGCACAAAAGTCGCAGCGAGGATGCAAACGATAATNCCGGTNGGNCCAAAGGGCAGACCTAAAAGCAACCTTTCGATCAATTCATCGCCGCCCAAGCCGCGCAGTACCAAAGAAAATGCGGTAGCGCCCAGCAGAACAGCAAAAATAAAGGCGGTGGTGCGGGTGGTTTCTTGCAGTACGTCGCGCATGACCGATGAGTTCATTTGGCGCTTAATAATGGCCAGTAGTANTGCGCCGGCGGCGCCCACGCCCGCCGCTTCGGTCGGCGTTGCAAAGCCCATAAAAATGCTTCCCAGTACCGCGAGGATCAAAAATGCNGGTGGCAGAATCGCCTTAAAGAGATCGACNACGGCCTGCCAGTTAAAGGCCTCAACATCCGCCGCGGGGGCTTTGTGTGGCTGCAGCCAACCGACCATTAAAATGTAGGTAATGTAGAGACCACCTAACAGCGCGCCCGGGAAAACCGCACCTAGGAACAGATCGCCAACGCTCATGGCCATGCGGTCTGCCATCAGCACCAACATNATGCTCGGCGGAATTAATATACCCAAAGTGCCTACCGCACAGACCGTGCCGCTGGCGAGGCTTTTGTCNTAGCCCTGCTGCAGCATAGCGGGCAGGCCCAGTAGTGCCAGCAACACCACCGACGCGCCAATAATTCCAGTGGTGGCCGCCAACAGCAGGCCGATCACCGCTACGGTTACGGCCAGCCCGCCACGCACCTGCCCGAATAGCCGCGCGAAACTGGTCATAAGCTGATTGGCGATACCCGAGCGGTCTAGTAGCAGCCCCATCAGAATGAACATGGGCAAGGCCACCATCACCCAGTTTTCCATGACGTTCCAAATGCGCTCTACCGACAGCGACGTATACGACCAGTCCATAGCGATGGGTAGATTGAAGTCCACCTGCAGCACGATCGCTAAGGCGCTGAAGATCATCGCCAAGCCGCCGAGTAACCACGCCACAGGAAACCCCGAGAACACCAGCCCGATAAAGCTCAGGAACATCAGCACAGCAAGAATTTCGTTGGCGGCCATCAGTCGCTTACGGACCCAGTGGGTGTGCCGTCAGCTGCGGGGTCTGCGAAAAAAAGAAAATGCCAAACGCGCAGCAAACGACTGATGGCGCTTAACAACAACAGCGCGAAACCGGCGGGCAGGGCGGCTTTTATTAACCAGCGCAAGGGTAACCCACCGGGCGACGCCGACACTTCGCTAAGGTCGTACGACGACAGCACAAACGGCACGCTGTAGATCAAAATCAAAGCAATAAAGGGCAGTAAAAACAGCAAAATACCGTACAGCTCGATCCATGCTTGGGTGCGCGGGCGCATGCGCTCGTGCAGCACATCCACACGAATGTGGGTATCCGCCTGATAGGCGTAGCTCATGCCGAATAAAAATCCAATGGAATAAAGATGCCACTGCAGTTCTTCAAGTTCGATNCGGCCTTGGTCGAATAAATAGCGGGCCACCACATTGATCACAATAATGGCCAGCAACACGCCCCAAATATAAGAAAGCCCCTGACCGACGCGCGCAATGAAGCGATCAATAGCGGCAGATGCCGTTATGTGTGGCAGCGCGGGGTTATTCATCAAAGTCTCTGGGCAAATAAGCGAGCGATTTCCAGTACTGATAATTGCTGCGGAACCGCTGTTGGGATTCAAGAATCTCGGCAAAGTCGGCGTCTTTGGCAGCTTCCTCTGCAATAACCGCATCGGCCACTCGATTCAGTTCGCGCAAGAGCGGTTCGGGNAGCCGTTCCGCAGAGACGCCAATTTCTGGAAAGCCAGCAATGACCTCGCCCTGCAAGGCCTCAGACCGCGCGAGATTGCGGGTTACTGCCGCGGTGCAGCCGGCCTCCAGTAGGGCCTTGTCGGCAGCGCCTAAGGCGTTCCACACTTTGAGGTTCACCACCAGATGCGATGACGTAAACGGTTGATGCCAGCCCGGGTAGTAGTTGAACTTAGCGACCCGGTTAAAGCCTAAGGCTTGATCGACAATCGGCAGAGCAAACTCGCTGGCGTCGATGGCACCTTTTTCTAATGCTTGAAATATTTCACCGCCGGGGATCATGGTCACACTGGCCCCTAGGCGCTCTATGACCCGACCGCCAAGCCCCGCAAAGCGAATTTTTAAGCCTTCAACGTCATCAAGACTGATGATGCGCTCACGAAACCAGCCGGCGGTCTCTGGCCCGGTTAAGCCACACAGCAGAGGATGTAGATTATGGCCCTTATATAAGTTCTCGGTGAGTTGTTGGCCACCGCCAACGTACCACCAAGCGCTGTATTCCCAGGGTTCCATACCAAAGGGCACCGCCGACACCAACGGCGAGGCGGGGATTTTGCCTTGGTCGTAACCCAGCCAGGTGTAGCCGGCTTCAATCTTGCCGTCGCGCACGGCGTCGGTTATGGAAAACGCCGGAACAATTTCGCCCGGNTCGAATAGGTCCAATTTTACCGCGCCCGCGCTGGCCCGCTCGATAATNTCGGCCACGTAGACGGGGTTGTCGCCCAACACCGGCATCGTCGTTTGAAAAACCAAAGGCACACGCCAGCGAATGCGGGTTGCTGCGGTTTGCTCATTGCCCGCGGTGACNGTGCTGGCGACCTGNCCGGGCGGGCGTACCGCAAGACTGCCAATGATGCCAACAACGAANGCCGTGGTTACGGCGAATAACGCTGCTCGATTAGAAATCCCCTTATCTCTATTCGACATATCTGTTGTACCGCTCCGCGTTGCGCCGTGATTCCGGGACGGATTGTGGGAACCCTTAAGCGTGGATGCAAGGACGTTGTAAAACAAATGTGCAGGTGCTGTGATGGAACTNTGGAGGCCTTTCTAAGCTTGCTTATGTGGAATATATTTCTTTTCAATTATTCCGTTTTTTTGACAACAGCGCGCCGTTAACCTGCGCGGCAGTTCGGGAGTGGTGCGGTCAAATCATCGTGTCTGTAAGTTAGGCAGACCCAGNCCTATAGATTGGTCGAAAAGAGCAGCAAACTACTAGGAGGCTTTATGCTGATAGGCGTAGCTAGAGAAACCTGGCCCGGGGAAGTGCGTAGTGCACTGGTGCCAGCCAATGCAACCAAGCTCATTAAGAGCGGATTCAGTATTTCAATGGAATCCGGCGCGGGCTTAGCGGCTGGATTTACCGATCAGAGTTTTGCTGATGCGGGCGTGACCNTAGTCGGCAGCCGTGCCGAGGTGCTGGCGGCCGCGGACATTTTTCTGGCGGTGCGCAAACCNGATACCGAAGAGGTCGCCCAACTTAAGTCTGGCGCGATCAGTGTCAGCTTTCTTGACCCNTATAATGAAAGATCATTGATCGAAGCNTTGGCNGCACAAGGCGTAACCTCNATTTCAATGGAAATGATTCCGCGCAGNACGCGCGCGCAGAAAATGGACGCGTTGTCGTCACAGGCGAACCTAGCGGGGTATGTCACCGTTGTGCAGGCGGCCTATCACAGTCCAAAGATTATGCCGATGATGATGACCCCGGCCGGCACCATTGCACCGGCTAGGGTATTTGTTATTGGCGCNGGTGTGGCGGGGCTGCAAGCCATTGCTACGGCCAAACGCTTAGGCGCGCGGGTAGAAGCCTTTGACACCCGTCCGGTGGTGGCTGAACAAGTGCAATCGCTTGGTGCTAAATTTGTTGAAATTGACCTNGGCGAAGTCGGTCAAACCGAACAGGGCTACGCTAAAGAACTGACCGCCGAACAGCTGGAACTGCAGCGCGAAGGTCAAAAGGCAGTGATCGCGCAGTCTGACGTGGTGATTACCACCGCGCAGTTGTTTGGTCGTGCAGCACCCGTGATTGTTGGTCGCGACATGGTAGAAGCCATGAAGCCCGGCAGCGTANTGGTCGACATGGCGGTAGAGTCAGGCGGTAACGTCGAAGGCTCGGTTATGAATGAAGTTGTGGACATCAACGGCGTCAAAGTCATCGGCCAGGGCAACTTGCCCGGTGAAGTGGCACGCAACGCCAGCGAAATGTACAGCAACAACCTCGTCAATTTATTGCAGGAATTCTGGGACGAAGAAGCGAAGACGCTGACCTTNGATCCNGAAGACGACATCGTGAGCAGTTGTGTGATCACACGAGACGGCGCGGTTGTTAACGAAACCATCAAGAACATNTACAGCGGAGGCTAATCATGGAAGCCGTATTTCTCGCCCTAGTATTAATGCTGTCCATATTTTTGGGCTTCGAACTGATCTCTAAAGTGCCGGCGACCCTGCACACGCCACTGATGTCCGGTGCTAACGCAATATCCGGTATCACCATTGTGGGTGCGCTGATTGCCGCTGGCGACGGCAGCGATCCGCTGGNCACCTACCTAGGCGCCGCCGCCGTGATGTTTGCGGCGATAAACGTGGTGGGGGGTTATTTGGTAACCAACCGTATGCTCAGCATGTTTAAGAAGAAAGACACAGATCAACCGGGAGGTCAGGCATGAGTANTGAACTGATCAACCTATGCTATGTGGGGGCCGCAGCCCTATTTATATTCGGGCTCAAACAATTGGGCTCTCCGGCCACCGCCGTACGCGGCAATACGTTGTCGGCATTGGGCATGTTCATTGCGATCGCCGTGACCTTGTTCAACAAGAACATCTTGCCGTGGGAATGGATTATCGGCGCGACATTAATCGGCGGCGTTGTTGGTGCCGTGGTGGCGCAAAAGGTCGAAATGACCAGCATGCCGGAAATGGTTGCGCTCTTTAACGGTTCGGGCGGCATAGCCAGCCTGATGGTCGGCTGGGCGGCGTTGTACAACATCGACAACAGCACCTTTACCAACATCACGATTCTGCTGTCTATCGTCATCGGTGGCATGACCTTCAGCGGCAGTATATTGGCCTGGGGCAAACTGTCTGAAGTAATGACCTCAGCGGCCGTGGTNTTCGGTGCGCAACGCATCGTAAACGCGCTCATTCTTATTGGCATGATCGCTTGCGCGGTAATGTTCTGCATGGAGCCGGCGGTAAACTCACCGTACTTGTACGCAGTGATCGGGCTGGCGCTGGTGTTTGGGGTTATGGCGGTACTGCCGATTGGCGGCGCCGATATGCCGGTGGTGATCTCATTNCTCAACAGCTATTCCGGTCTGGCCGCCTGTGCCGCCGGTTTCGCCATCAACAACAACATATTGATTGTCGCCGGTTCTATGGTGGGCGCGGCGGGCATTATTTTGACCAATATCATGTGTAAAGCCATGAACCGGTCGCTGGCCAACGTGCTGTTCTCGGGCTTTGGTGCCGCTAAGCAGGCCACCAAGGTAGAGGGCGAAGTTAAGCCGATCACCCCAGACGACGCGTTCTTAATNTTAGAAGCAGCGCAGTCTGTGGCTTTTGTACCGGGNTATGGTATGGCCGTGGCGCAAGCCCAGCACGTGGTGCGCGAGCTTGGCGAACTGCTCGAAAAGAACGGNGCAGAAGTGANCTACGCCATCCANCCNGTGGCCGGGCGTATGCCGGGGCACATGAACGTATTGCTGGCAGAGGCGAACGTACCCTACGACCAGCTGGTGGAAATGGAAGACATCAACCCACGAATCGACAACGTCGANGTGGCGGTTGTGATTGGTGCGAACGACGTGGTTAACCCAGCGGCGCGCAATGACGAAAACAGCCCGATATACGGCATGCCGATCATCAATGTCGACCAAGCGCGCACCGTATTCGTGCTGAAGCGGTCTATGGCATCCGGCTTTTCNGGCGTCGACAACCCGCTGTTCTTTGGCGACAACACGCGCATGTTGTTTGGCGACGCCAAACAGTCCATAGCCTCGGTTGTGGCTGAATTTAAAGGCTAGCCATGACCACACGGCACGCCCAAGCACCGGCAGATGCGCAGTTTATCAGCCGCTGGTCGCCCCGTGCCTTTAATGGCAAGGCGCTCAGTCACGAGCAGGTGATGGCGCTGATAGAAGCCGCACGCTGGGCACCCAGTTGCTTCAATTCGCAGCCGTGGCGCTTTGTCTACGCGACCAAAGACAGCGAACATTGGCCGGCCATGCTCAGCCTGTTGATGGA
>PBQQ01000026.1 GCA_002725095.1 Gammaproteobacteria bacterium | reverse complement strand
CGCCACAAGTGCATGACTGATTGGTACATGCATTGTGGGCGTACCTGAGTATTTGGATGAGCATTGCGACGTTTAGCAATGGTGGCGGCAAAGGTTCTAACGGTTGGCCTCAGCTAGCCGAACTGCATGCCGTGTAATCGCCCTGCCGAGGAAATTAGCACTGTATATACATACAGTCGCGGCTAGTGAGGGTTCAAAGAATACGGAAGATGGAATGCAAAAAGAAGAGGGCAAAAGCGGTTTTGGAGACACTTAAAAAAGTTTTTGTTATGTGTCAGCAGGTTAGACGAACGCAATCCATAATATCTTCACTTTGTTGAGGTTTTGAGCGTCTTCGCAGAGCGCTTTTTAGACGGGTTACCCGTGATGAGGAGGGAAAATGACTTTTGATCGGGCTGAGATACTGAGGCGAATAGACTCGGTATGCGGAGTAATTGAACAGCATGCAGGTTGGGCGGAGCAACATTGCCGTCTTCATGACGTAGCGTTTCAAGCGCTGGTTGAGGCTCAGGTGCCCAGACTGTTTTTGCCGGCGCGACTTGGAGGCCTTGAAGTCGACCCAGTTACGTGCGCGCTGGTGTGCGAAAAACTTGCTGCGGCTGACACTGCAGCGGCGTGGCATGTCATGGTCTTTAACGCCGCTCGATTGATGGCTGCGCAATGGCCTGAAGCCTTAGTTGAGCAATTGTGGGGGTCTGATCCAGACACTCTGGTTGCTGCCAGCGGCCACTCGCCGCTGCAAGCGGTCGCGCGAGGTGATGGTTATGTCATCAGCGGACGGCAACGCTTTGTCAGTGGCTGCGATCATGCGACTTGGTTGTTGTCGCCGGTGCTGATCGACGATACCGCTGGGATGGCGGTTATGCCTTTGGCTGAGTGCTCAATCGAACAGAATTGGGATACGTTAGGCATGCGCGGTTCCGGCAGCAGTGACGTGGTGGTATCGGAAGTAGCAGTGGCGAAACTACAGGTGGTCATTCCAAACCCGCAAACGGCGTCTAATGCGCTTTATCAAGGCACCTTGTATCGCTGTCCATCGAGAATTGTTTTTGCGACCTATGTCCCGGTGGCGTTGAGTTTGGCCGCGCGCAGTCTCGATTTAGTTGCGGCGATGGTGGCCGATAAAACCCCGGGTGGTAGTGCGGGCAAGCTGCGCGAGCGCGGCATAGCACAATTGCATTATGGCAAAGCGCTGGCATTGTACCGGTCAGCGCGGCTGCTGTTTTTTCAGGGTTTGGAGCACACTTGGGCGCGTGCTGTGTCTGGTGATGAGGCGAATGCCTTAGACCGCGCGGACCTATATCTGGCTGGTACTCATGCCGTGCAAGCCAGTGCTGAGGTAGTGCGTCACGCCGCGGACATAGCCGCCACCACGATGGTCACCAAGGGTGAAACCCTTGAACGCGTCGGGCGCGACATGGAAACCCTTCGGCACCATGGCTTTGTTAATGAATCACGCTATGCCAGTGTTGCTCAGGTGCATTGGGGCGCAGAGCTCGATTACCCGCAACTGTTGCGTTAATGGCGCTACTAGAGGCCTGCAAGCCAGTCGTCGTCTGAGCCTTCGTTAATGTCGGCGAACAACGGCGTTGAGAGATAGCGTTCCGCGGTATCCGCGAGCATGGTCAAAATGACGCTCCCAGGTTCGGCGTGCTCAGCAATTTGCAGTGAGGCATTCAATGTTCCACCTGCCGAAATACCCACGAATATGCCCTCTTCTTGACCTAGGCGAAGCGCGCACTGCATGGATTCATCCTCGTTCACCGGTACGATTTGGTCAGCGACTTCGCGATCTAAAACGTCCGGAATAAAATCTGGAGTCCAGCCTTGGATTTTGTGTGGTGACCATTCTCCGCCCGATAACAGGGCAGCCTGCTCCGGCTCCGCAGCGACGATCTTTAGGTCTGGGCGAGCCGCCTTGAGTGTGCGACCAGCGCCAGACAGAGTGCCGCCGGTGCCCCAGCCGGTCACCCAGTAGTCGAGCCGATCGCCAGCAAAATCGCGCAAGATCTCCGGCCCAGTGGTGCTTGCGTGATAAGCCGGATTTGCTGGATTCTGGAACTGCTGAGCAAGGAACCAACCGTGTTGTTGGGCGAGTTCTTCTGCCCTGCGAACCATGCCACTGCCACGTTCTGCGGCCGGAGTTAGGATGACCTTGGCGCCTAAGGCGCGCATGACTTTGCGTCGTTCGATGGAGAACGTTTCGACCATGGTGGCGACAAAGGGGTGGCCGAGCACGGCGCATACCATTGCTAATGCGATACCCGTATTTCCGGATGTGGCTTCAATTACCGTCTGCCCCGGCTTCAGGGCGCCGCTGTCGCGTGCGTCTTTAATAATCGCGTAAGCGAGGCGGTCCTTGACCGACGCCATGGGATTGAACGACTCGACCTTAACGTACATGTCAACGTGGGCTGGTGCGATGCGATTCAGTTTCACAATGGGTGTGTTGCCGATCGTCTGCAGAATGTTGTCGTATCTCATAAGGCCTCCATAGAGTGATTACAGGTGTTAGGTTTTGTGGTGCAGGGCTTGATGCCCCAGCAGGTTGCGCAGATGGGCCACCAGCACGGCGCTCACGCCGATGACGGTAAGCACGACTTCAAACTCGCGTCCCAAAACATGACTCACAGCCAACAGCATCAACAGCAAACCCAGACCCCCGAGGAGCAAGGTGCGTCGGCTGCCTAAACGTCGATAGCCTTGAAGCAGTGCGACCGCGCTAATGGGTATGGCAATACCGAATAGAATCCAATGAACGGTGGTCTCGGTGGCTTCGAGCCATTGGCTTAATACCGGCGCCAGCAGTACGGCTAGCGGTAAGGAGAGGCAATGGGCTAAGCAGAAACCTGATAACCACATCGCGGCACGGTCCAGATAAGGGTGTGGCTGTGGGTTGGTTACTGACATGAGCTCGATAGAATTATGGGGCACTTAACCTAGCGTTTCGTTATGCTCAAGGCAAGGACAAGACTGGTCTAGCAATATAACCGAGGTGCGTTTTGTCATTATCAGACCGACAACTTTGGGATGTTCGGTATCGCCAGGGTGCCTATGCAGAGCGCCTGTGGGGGAGCGCTTATTTTCAGCAATGCATGTCTGAAATTACAGCACAGCAAGCCGGTGCACGTGCGCTCGATGTTGCATGCGGGCGCGGGCGCAACAGCATTTACGCGGCTCAGCAGGGGTATGTTGTTGATGCGGTGGACGTCTCGCCGACGGCGCTTGCACAAGCCGCGCAGCAGGCATTGCGCGCGGGCGTGACGGTTAATTGGTGTTGTCAGAACGTCCAGGATTCAGAGGGAGTGAGCGCTTGGCGGCCTCAGCGTGAATATGACCTGATAGTGATGTTTCGTTTTGTGGCCCCTTCGTTATTACCAGCGTTAGTCCGGCATTTAGCCGTTGGCGGACAGCTGTTGGTGGAGGAACATATGCAATGGTCAGGTCCCGAGGCGGTGAGTGGCCCCAGCAATCCGTCCTTTCGGGTCGCGCCCAGTGCGCTGAGACAGGCGCTATTGAAAAATGCGGAGTTTTTGGAAATCATCGAAGAATTCGAAGGGATTGTTGAAGAACCAGACGGCAGTCAGGCCGCGCTGTCGCGCATATGGGTGCAACGGCAAAAATAAGGACAAGCATGCAAGAGCAAATTCCATCTATAAATTTGACAGATTTTTTAGCCGGGGGTGTGAGCGCGATAGATCATCTCGCTTTGGCTCGGGCGTGCGAGGATCATGGTTTTTTTCTTCTGGAGGGGCATGGCTGCGATGAGCTGGTTGCTCAAGTGTTCGCTCAGGCGCGCAGCTTCTTCGCGCAACCGTTAGCGATCAAGCGTAGCGTCTATAGAAACGAAAGCAATCCGTTAGGATACTATGATCGAGAGCTTACGAAGCAGCGCCGCGATTTAAAAGAAGTCTTTGACTTTAAAACCGGTGGGCATATTTCAAAGAATCCGCTGCGGCACAGCCGCTGGCCGGCACAGCCAGAGCAGTTACGCCCAGTGCTTGCGGACTTCTTCAGCGCATTTACCGAGATGTCGGAGCAGGTAATGGCGATGGTGCTGATGGCTCTAGGCCTTCCCGAAGCGGCTGCCCGCAGCACTGTGGCAGACAACTTTGGGCTCAGTCACACCAGTGCCGCGCGACTAAACTATTACCCGGCAGAAGACCCTGTGGCTGTGCAAGAGCGAGACGACCTAGTGCCGTTGGGGGACATGGCTTTGCATCATCACACCGATCCGGGTGCGATTACTCTGCTGCTGCAGGACGATCAGGGCGGCTTGCAGGCGCAATCGAAACGTTATGGGTGGGTAGATGTGGCGCCAAAGCCCGGCACGATTGTTGTCAACATAGGCGATGTATTGCAGGTATGGAGTAATGATCGTTGCATTGCGGGTTGCCATCGTGTGTTGCCCGTCCGCTCCGCAGCGGGTCGCTACAGCGTGCCATTTTTCTTTCAGCCGAAAGTTGATGCGATGATCCAGCCTTGGGTCGCTGATCGTGAGTCACCGCGTTATGAAGCGTTTTCTTGGCAGCAATATATTCGCGGGCGGGTTGCGGATAATTTTGCCGACTATGGCGTCGAAGATATTCAGATCGAACGCTATCGGGTGGCATGATCCCAAGCGCGATGTGCGCGACCTATTACCAAAGTAAAACCACCATTGTAGCTTTTGTCCAATCAGTGCCGCGCCTGGCCAGACTGGCCATAGGGAATGCAGAATATTCGCGACATGACGACGGTACCTAGCGGCAGGCAGATATTGTTAACTACGGGTTGCCCCGGCCGTTTAATTGCCTCAGAACGGTTAGCTTGGCTCTTTAGCAAAAACCACGCATCCCGCTGCGCCGAACATGCCGCCTACGCCAAGACACANTGAAATATTTACATCGTCTACTTGCGCGGCTGCGGTTCCTCGAACCTGACGNACGCTTTCCTGCATTGCATACATGCCGTACATGCCCGAATGCATATAAGACAGGCCGCCNCCATTGGTGTTCATTGGNAGGCTGCCGCCGGGCGCGGTATGTTGTTCCCAAATGAAGTNGGGCGCTTCACCTCGTGCGCAAAAACCCANGTCTTCTAGACCGTAAATAGGCAGGTGCGCGAAGGCGTCGTAGACCATCAGATGATCCACATCGCGGTGGCTTATTTTTGCCTCGGCCATTGCCGCTGGTCCGGCGACGCAAAAGGCGCGAGATGANGTCANATNCTGCATTTGGCTGATCATTGGCGTCTCTACACTTTCACCTGTGCCCGAAATANAGACTGGCGGCTGGGGAAAATCCTTAGCGCGATCTGCTNNAGTCAAAATCAANGCCCCGCCGCCATCGGTTACCAAGCAACATTCCAANAGATGGAATGGGTAGGCGATCATTTTTGAGGCCAATACATCGTCNACGGTGATGGGTTCTTGGAAACTGGCNCGTGGGTTCATGCTTGCCCATTGACGTTGCACTACGGCGACCATCGCCAATTGCTCGGGACGCATGCCGTAATCTTTCATATAACGCAGCACCGGTAGCGTGAATAGCGTGGGCGGGCCCATGGGTCCGAAAGGCATTTCGAATTGACCGCTTAGCGACGCGGGTGCGCGNGCAAAGCCCTCTCGGCCTANGCCTGAGCGACCGCTCTCNCCGTGGGTAATGAGCACGGTTGAGCACTGGCCGCTGGTCAGTGCGGCTACCGCATGGCGCACNTGCAACATAAAAGAGCATCCGCCTACNGCAGTACCGTCCACCCAAGTGGGCGTNATNCCCAGGTAATGCGCNAGATCTGTCGGCCGACTNCCTGCAGTGGCGATACCGTCGATGTCNTTGGCCTTTANTCCGGCATCGGCCATGGCGTTGAGTGCGGCATCGGCGTGTAATTGGATCTGGCTTAAGTCAGGAATTTTGCCCAGTTGGGTGGTCTCTGCTGCACCAACTACTGCAACCCCAGTCATGACGATGCTCCGGCTGGCATAAACAGCGGCAANTGAATGTCGCTACCGGTGTCTTCGAAGGTAACTTTGAGGGGCATGTCGAGCTGCAGTGCCTCTGGGGTCTGTTCGCAACCGACGATATTCGACATCATGCGTGGCCCCTCTTCTAGCGCCACCAATGCAATGGCGTAAGGGCCATCAAAGGCTTTGTGTGGCCGATGGCTTATGACATAGCTCTCTAGGGTACCGCGCCCACTGGCGACTAAAATCTGCACTTCGCGACTGCTGCATTCTGGGCAGAATGGACGGGGTGGAAAGTAGGTGTGTTGGCAATCCGTGCATTTTTGCAAACGTAATTCGCCATCGCGGGTGCCGTCCCAAAAATGCTGAGTTTCTGGTGTCGGTACTGGTAAGGCGCGAAGAGATTCAGTCATGTTGTGCTCCCTGCGTAAACTTTTAGTATGTCGGATCAGGCGCAGATGACCAAGCGCCAGCGGCTTGCTATGGTCAAAGCCCGGTAACGAAAAGTGAGGAATGAGCATGCGCGTACATGGCAGTTGTCACTGTGGATACATCACATTTACCAGCGAAGGCGACCCCGAGCGAACGGTGGTATGTCATTGTCGAGACTGCCAAGTGATGTCGGGCGGCCCCTACCGCAGTATCGTACCGTCTGATGAAGCAGCCTTTGAATTGCTTACCGGCGAACTGTCGATTTATCACAAGGTTGGCGACAGTGGTAATGCCCGTGAGTTGGCATTTTGCAATCAATGCGGGTCGCATATTTACGCCACCTCCAAGGGCGGCGAAGGCATTGCACGATCTTTTGGTCTGCGGACAGGGGTGCTCGCCGAGGTTGCTGAATTTGTACCTATGTTCCAAGTATGGTGCGATTCGCGGCTGCCATGGGTGACTGAATTTAACGCGTTGCCGGGCAAGCCCAAGCAATAAGCGATGCCGATTTTATACAGCTTTCGACGCTGCCCTTACGCCATGCGTGCCCGTATGGCGCTGGCGTGGAGTGGCATTGGTGTGGAATTGCGNGAAGTGCTTTTGCGCGATAAACCAGCGTCGCTGCTGGCTCTATCGCCCAAGGCAACGGTGCCGGTGTTGATCGCTGAAAAAGAAGGGGTGCTCGATGAAAGTTTGGACATTATGTTGTGGGCATTGCTTCGTCATACTCCGCGTACGTGCGCTCTGGGGGGTGGTGTTGCAGATCAGGGAGCACTCATAGAGGAATTTGATCAGGGGTTTAAGCCGCCATTAGATCAATACAAATACCATTCCAGCGACAGTCAACAACCGGCCAGCTACTTCCGCGACCAGTGCGCCGAATGGCTGCATCGNTTGGATACTNNNCTTGCACGGCAAGCCTATTTGCTCGGTTCTGAGCCACAGCTATTAGACATGGCGCTGTTGCCATTTATCCGTCAGTTCGCCCATGTCGATCGCGCTTGGTTTGCCAACGCGCCCTATAAAAATTTGCAGCGCTGGCTCCACGCTTGGTTAGAGCATGAGCTATTCACATCTATAATGGGTAAATATCAACCGTGGCAGGAGGGCACAGAGGGCGTTGCCTGGTTGCCACAACTTTCGGTCGTTACCAATTGAGGGAGAGAGATATGCAGCAGTGGATTATAGGAATTGTTAGCTCAGCGGCGGTGCTGCTGCTGGCTTGGGGGGTGTCCATCGCAGGCGCTGATCAAGGCAAACAATATGCGGATGTCGCNGTATTTGTTTGGTGTGGAATCTTTGCTTTTGGTGTGCAGTGGTTGCTGTTTATTCATGCTTGGCTGGCGCACACGGAAAAATTCTTCGATCTAGCGGGCAGTTTGACGTACATGACGGTATTTATTGCGGCNGTGTTGTTGAGTTCCGCATANGATCCGCGGTCGCTCATTATCGCCGCGGCCATCATTGTTTGGGCGTTGCGCCTCGGCCCATTCCTTTATTTCCGTATTAAAAACGCGGGTGGTGATCGGCGTTTTCATTCGATTCGCAATTCATTTCCAACTTTTTTTATGACCTGGACTCTGCAGGGTTCTTGGGTCTATCTCACCAGCTGCGCCGCATTGGCGGCAGTAACGTCGTCGAGAACTGCGGAGCTGGATGGGCTTTTTTCCCTTGGACTCGGCATTTGGGTATTCGGATTTGCGGTTGAAGTCATCGCGGATCGGCAAAAAACCGCGTTTCGCGCCGACCCGGAAAACGCCCAACGTTTTATCCAGAGTGGTCTGTGGGCGTGGTCTCGGCATCCGAATTACTTTGGTGAAATTGTCTTGTGGGCGGGCGTTGCGGTAATGGCTTACCCTGCGTTGGTGGGCTGGCAGATATTGACCTTGTTTGCACCTCTATGGGTGTTGCTGCAAATGACAGCCATCAGTGGCACGCGCATGCTGGAGGCGCGGGCAAACAAAACCTGGGGCAGCGATCCAGACTATCAGGCGTATAAAAAGACTACCCCACTGCTGATGTTGTGGCCGCCGCGCAAACCGACGGTCTAAAACTAAGGCGCGGGTAGTAAATCAGTGCTGGGCTTGATCGCCAAAGTGGCCATGGACGTAGACATGTAGCTATTCAGTGCTGTGGCTTCATCGCTCCAGCGATCTTCGTAGAAACCGGCAATCAGCAAGCCGGCGGCGAGTTGTCCACCAATTTGATCCTCAAAGCTGTGGCTGAACTCTAACGCGCGGTGCTCAGCCATGCGCTTATCCAGAATCGCGGGATCGATGTGAGTGAGATCTGCATAAGGCAGAGGGAATCGCACCGCTAAAGCGCCGCCCTGTTCGATGGCCCAATGATCAAAGAGAAAAAAATCCGGGTTCATAAAACCGCTCAGCAGACGGCCGCCGGGGCGCAACACCCGTGCGCAGTGTTGCTATACCGGTATTATTTCCGCAGCGAAGATATTCGATACGGGGTGCACGATCAGATCGAAGCTCTCGTCGTCGAATACGGACAAATCTGCCATGTCGACTTGCACGCAGCGTATCGATAAGTTGTTATGAGCGGCCACNTCTGCGTCCTTNNGGAGTTGTTCTGAAGNCTGATCAAAGCTCGTAACTNCGGCGCCAGCGGCGGCGAGAATGGGCGCCTGCTGGCCACCGCCGGATGCCAAGCAAAGGAGATCCTTATCTCTTAGATCGCCGAACCAGGATTTTGGTACCGCTTTNATCGGCGTCAAAATAATGTGCCATTCGCCAGCGCGAGCGNCTTTGATNTCTTCCGAATTTACGGGTTGTACCCAGGNGCTTGCGCCCGCNGCGGACTGTTNATCCCAACTGCNTTGGTTGTGACGGTTAACATCGATCATGGCTGTTTTGGTGTCGCGCCCAGAACTTTCGCATGATCCTCTACGGACGGTGCCGCCATAAGTCGTTGCTGCTGGGCCGTGGCATTCGGATAAGCGCTCAGATCGTAGCCCTGTTTTGCCCAACTTGAGTGCGGCGGGCTGTATTTAAACAGTAAAACACGACGCTCGTGNTCGCCCTGCCAGGCGCGGGTGCCGTGCATCANAGCTTCGGTGAATAAAATCACGTCGCCTGTTTTGACCGCCGGCTGGCGNACGTACTCTGGCATGNCTTGNTGGGACTGAGCGGCCTNGGGTAANAAATTTATGAAGTTAGTCTTGTGGCTACCNGGCACGCAGACAAAACCGCCGTCTCCAGGTTTGGCATCAGAAAGTGCCCAAGTGGCGACCATTAGACCGTTGCGCATTACGCCGTCGTTNTAGTGGTACCAATGATCGCTCTCGTAGCGCATAGGGCCACCGTGAATCGGCTGCGAGGACGCGCCGTTTTGCATGTAGATGGCGTAGTCATGGTCCAGTCGCACCCGCGGACCGATTAGTTCAACCAGATACGACAGCACCACTGGATGATCCATAAGATTACGAAAGTCGTCGCCCCATTNGCTGACCGCCGCNGTCCGGCGAAAGGCCCCGTCTTGCGGCTGCCGCGGCCACGCCTCGTCACTGAGTTGAGACAGTCGTGCACAGTCTGACTCGGACAGTACACCAGGGATTACCAAATAGCCTTCCAGATCAAAGCGGAATTTTTCTTCGTCGCTGAGCATTGGACAACCGTTATTGCAANAATGNTAAACACTATAGCAGCGGCGCTGAGTTTGCTAAGTTTTGGTTCCCAAGGGGATTTATTATCTCGAAGTAACAGGAAACTCATGGACAGACTATTGGATAGAGATTGGAGCCNACCCGTGCGATACCCAGATCCCGCTATNGAGGTGTTAGATAAGCGGTTTGCCGGTTGCCTGGCGGGTAATGCGGCGCTTGAGCGTTTGTGGGTTGGTGGNCGNTGGAATGAGGGNCCNGTNTGGTTTGGCGACAGTAATGCGCTGCTCTTCAGCGACATACCCAATAACCGCATGTTGCGTTGGCAGGCCGATACGGGGTTNGTGGCAGAATTCAGAAATCCCTCCAACTACGCGAATGGCAATACACGNGACCGCGAGGGCCGATTGATCACCTGCGAACACGGCGCAAGAAGGGTTACCCGGACCGAGCACGACGGCTCGCTGACCATTTTGCTGGATCAATACGAGGGTAAGTTATTGAATGCACCCAACGATGTGGTGGTGCATCCGGACGGCGGCATCTGGTTTACCGATCCGGGGTACGGCACGTTAGGTCATTACGAAGGGCACAAGGGAGAGTTGGAACTGCCCACTCGGGTGTATCGCATTGACCCCCATACGGGCGACGCGAGAGTAGTGGACGAGACTCTGGAAAAACCCAACGGCTTAGCGTTCTCGCCGGATTGCGNCACGCTTTACGTCAGTGATACCGGTGCGTCACANAAGGNCGGGCANCCACGGCAAATNCATCAATTNANTGTGCAAAATGGCTTGACGCTTGGCCCCGGATCCGTCTTNTGTGATCTGGGCGANGCNATGCCCGATGGTTTTCGGGTGGATATGTTGGGTAATGTTTGGAGCAGNGCTGGATGGGCGGGTCCCGGGCAGGACGGAGTGCAGATCTTTGCGCCGGACGGCGACAAAATCGGCGCAATACATTTGCCTGAAGGAATATCGAATGTTTGTTTTGGCGGACTTAAGCGGAACCGCCTGTTTATGACGGGTGGTCAGTCGCTCTATAGCCTCTATGTCGAGGTGCAGGGTATGCCTTATATGTAAGATCATTCTGACAGCGCCAGAATGACAAGCTAAGCGCTCCTCCTGTCGTTACACGTTAGTCGACAATGGCAACGCAGCGGGTCCAGCCCGCTGATGCAGCGGCGATCTTGACGGGAAAGCACGCGACCGTGAAACCGTTATCCGGCAGTGTTTCAAGGTTGTGTAGTTTCTCCATCTGCCAGTAGGGAATCTCGCGCCCGGCTTTGTGGCCTTCCCAGATCATCGCNGGATCGGGNTTTTCAGCCCAGCGTTTAGCGGTGTGATTNAACGGCGCATCCCAAGACCAGCCGTCGGTNCCTACCACCCNTACGCCNCGTTCGGTTAAGTACATGGTGGCATCGCGACCCATGCCGCACCCAGCGTCGACATAACCTGGCTGGCCGAAGACAGAACCCGCGCGCGTGTTTACAAGCACGATGTCCAACGGCTGCAGGTTGTGGCCGATGCGTCGCAGTTCAGCCTCAATTTCTGCCGCGCTAACCAGATAGCCGTCTGCAAAATGCCGAAAATCGAGTTTTACGCCAGGTTTAAAGCAATATTCTAAAGGGGTCTCGTCGATGGTTGGCGCGCGCCTCTTGCCGTAGTCGGTGGTGGAGTGGAAATGCCAAGGCGCATCCATGTGGGTGCCGTTGTGCGTTGACAGGGCGATGGTTTCGACGGCCCAGCCTTCGCCGTCGGGTAAGTCGCTGGCCTGCAGGCCTGGGAAAAAATTGGCGAGCCCAGCGGCCGTTTCGCCGTGGTGGTGGTACGTCACTTTAGGGCTTCCGCCCGGATGGTCCGTATGNTCGTTGTTCTCTATGGCGACGGATAGATCGATGAACTGTGACATTATGCCCCCTTGTAGTGCCCTGCTCGCGCCTCTATGACTGCAGTAGCCCAGGTAGAAAAAACTCTTCAACCAGCNGTNTTTGCTGGTGTNNNTGATGACACCACAAAACCCCGCGGCCAGGAAGGTCGGTGGGGGCCTGCAAATAAATGGTTTCCGCAGCGCGCTTCCATGAGGGATCTGTGTACAGCAGCTCGGCCAATGGTCGTTCCGCAAGCCCCTGCATGTACGCAGCAACTGGGCTTTCAGCGGCGGCGAGCGAACGGGCAATAAGACGCGGTATGCCGCCCACTGACAGCTCAATCTCCCGTACGTAAGCCTCGTCTGACAGATGTAGACAGGTTCGCTCCCAGGAATTAATGGCCCCTATGCCCGCACTGAGTAGCCGAATACTGACNCGGCCCTGACAATGTTGTGCCACCGTAGCGGTCATAGATTCGGTGAGCTCTGACCATCGGCGGAGATTGGCGTCAGCAGCCACGGTTGTGGGTTCGGCCAACGCCATGCGTTCTGCAACGCCTAGTGTCNGGTTCGTGTGNGTGTTCACTGTTAATCCATGGGGCGCAAAGCCACACGCCGGAAGTCTATAGCATGCGATTCGCTTTGCAGTGCAATATAGCCTTGGCTCAATGCCAGCTCTGGCCTTGCTGCCGCGCTGACGCCGTCAGCAGACAGTTGTGGGCTTTGGTAGGCCATAACGACATCGTTATTGATCCGATGCTCGATCGCACCGTGGCCGTCCACAATAATGTGTATCTGCACCCACTGGTCGCCGTCAAACGTGTCACTGGATGAATAGCTGCAGTGTTGTTTGGCCATACGTCTCTCCAGCACGATGTCGGTACCGGGGGTGCAGACACTGCCGGTCGGTCGCTGTTTGTTATCACTAAGACCGCCCAGAAACTGCGCCTCTATAGAGTCCGGGAAGTCCTGATCTACAGCCATGGTTGCCGGATCTTGGGCNTGCAACATCACCCCGCTGTTGCGCTTGGCCCATGCCGGCCCCCCCTGCAATTGGCTGCCCACAAAACGNTATTCGACCAATAACTCGTAGCGACTGAAGGGCTGCTGAAAAAATAGGTGGCCAAACTGATCGGCAAATTGCTCATAGTTGTCATAACGTACTTTTAACAAGCCGTTTTCGACCCTGAAGGTCTGATGCTTGTCCTCACCAACGGGTTGGCCGGTAATTTTAACGGTCCAGTCGTTTAGGTCTTTGCCGTTGAACAGCTCCTGCCATGACTGTGCACTCGGATCGGTGCTGGCAAAGGCCAGGGGTACGATTAGTGCTGTAATAGCTGCGGTCATTGCAGCCCGCAAGAAGACCATGGGGGTATGCATATTTGCCCTATTTCGTCGTGTTAGGTGGCGGCGTGCCAACCACCGCGCCCTTGTCGAGCAACGTGCTGATTTGCTCATCAGTCATACCCAATTCAGTGAGAATTTGCCGCGAGTGCTCGCCCTGAGCGGGCGCGCGTACCGGCCCGACTTTGGGTAAATGCTCAACATTTATTGGATGATTGATGATCAAGGGCACGTCTATGCCTTCATCTTCGGGCGCTTGCGCCATGTCGTTTGCTAAAATCTGGGGATCGTTAACAAGTTCTTCTATTACGGCCATACGATTGACCGGCAGGTCGAAGTCAGCAAATGCAGCCAGCCATTCATCTGATGCCTTGGTAACGATGCGCGTTTGCAGTGCGTCGCCGAGCGCTTGTCTGTGCGTCCACATATCCTCTAACGAGCTAAAACGAGGGTCAGCGAACAAGTCCAGAGCGTCCATAGCAGCAAACAGCAGCGACAACATTTCCTCGTTACGTATCATATTGAATTGCAGCCAACGTCCGTCGCTGGCTTGGTATGGNCGCAGCATTGCTGGATAAACGAGATTGTCGTCACGATATTCTGTCATGTCACCACCGGCCAAAGTGCCTTGGGCGACGCCGGCTGCGGACCATAATCCGTTGGCCAGCAGCGACGTATGCACCAGACCNCCCTCGCCCGTCCGTTCGCGGTGCAGTAACGCAGTGACGATGGACGCATAGAGGGCAATGCCGGTGGGATGATCGCCCATGCCGGGAAGTCCCTGCGTGGGTGGCGAGCCAGGAGCCCGCATCAAATCCATCAGCCCGCTGCGAGCCCAGTACGCCACTTGGTCAAAGCCCTTGCGCTCGCGCTCTGGACCGTCTTCGCCATAGGCGGTAAGTGAGGCGTATATCATCGATTTATTCAGCGGCGCCAGATCTGCGTAGTTCAGCTTCAGACTGTCTCGTACATTGCTCGGGTGATTGGTAATAAACACATCGCATTCGGCGACCAAGCGTTTCAATATGGCCATACCCTCTGGGTTTTTTAGGTCCAGACACAGCCCGCGTTTGTTGCGGCCGTCGAGTTGCCAAAACCAATCGTTACTGGCTTCGGGAGTCGTAGGAACATGAGATAACATGCGCAGCATGTCTCCCTCGCCGGGCTGTTCGATCTTTATAACGTCTGCACCAAAGTCGCCGAGCATCATCGCGGCAGTGGGTGCAGCGATTACGGTGGCGCAGTCGATGACCTTAAGGTCTGAAAAAATATGCTTCATAGTGCACAGGATAGCGCAACAAAGTTTCCCTTTGGGGCTGGAGTTTGGCATCCAGTGCCCAGAAGGTTAGGCGCCAAGGGCTGATAAACACTGCTAAGCTGCACATTATGGCTTCAGCAATCGCTACCTCTTTAGAATATTTAGTCGAAAAGCTGGGAGATCCGCAAGCCCAGATTTATCAACATTTATATCAACAATACCCTGAAGTGCTGCCGCTGTTTGTGCTGGACACCGATGGCGGTGTGCGCGGCGCCATGTTGCAGACAACGTTAGAAACGATTCTCGACTACGCGACGCATAACCGATTGGATCACGTCAGCCTAGCCGCGTGGCGATCTCACCATGTCGGTTATGAGGTGGATGCAGAATTGTTTGCGCGGTTTTTTGTGATAATTCGTGATTGCGCTAAGGATGCTCTGGGCTGCGAATGGTCTTTGGATATGGAAATCGCTTGGGCCGAGTTAATCCGACAGGTAGAGGCTTCAGAGGAGGCTTAACTGTTAAAACTTTCAATGAACTAAAGTCGCGATATAATATAAAATTGCGCTTTGCGAAGGGCGACAGGGCCTA
>PBQQ01000025.1 GCA_002725095.1 Gammaproteobacteria bacterium | reverse complement strand
CTCTGATTTTCGGCCGTTGCCGTAATCTCAAGTGAATCTGCCCCAAAAAAATCCTTATTCGGCGTATATGTAACCACCCGGCCGGCGATCGAGGCCGAACCATTTTCGGGAGGGTCAGTGAGGGTGTAAATCAAATCCGATAAAGGCTCTCTACTCGTTGTCGCCAAATCCGCGTCGAACTCCTTAACATCGTCTTCATTCAGAACTATGTTTTGATCAGCATAGCGAATACTCAATTCTTCGAGAATTTTCAGATTTACTGTCTTTGAAGCGCTGGCGGTAGCGTTACTGCACGCTAGCGAAAAAGAGAACTCACCGACAACCGCAGCGGGCACACTTTCCGTCCCACTTCCTGCCTTTGTTCCAGACCAATCACCCGAGGCTGAACACGAATTACTTCCTGAACTGCTCCAAGAGATCTCCACCGAATCATTAAGATAGGTCTGAGTAGCACTAATGCTGAGGGTCACCGTAGCCGTGGGCGGAGCGTCGGGCGAACCGGCAGATCCTCCGCCGCCACACCCAGCTAACGCTAACGCTAACGCTAACCAAATTCTAGAGATGGCTTTCATATAGATATATCCGGGATCGATTCGCCAACATAATCGGAAATGACTGCCCTGCTCAAATCAATCTGACCTCTCGCGCCCCGTCGTTGCGAGCGCACAAACGTAAGAGTACGCTTTGCCAGCCCACCAATATTTCCAATGAGCTCCTTACGGCAAATCTTACTTTTGCTGGAGCGCGGCGATTCGATGTGAAATCTTTTCTGACCAGANCTTGGGNCCNTCAATATGNACNGAATTACCTCTNGCATCAACGCTAACNGTCACCGGCATNTCCTNNANNTCAAANTCATAGATCGCNTCCATNCCTAANTCNGGAAACGCCAGCANNGTNGANNTTTTNATCGCCTTAGCGACCAAGAACGCCGCACCACCGACAGCAATCATCGAGACCGCCNGATTGTCGCGGATCGCATCGATCGCCGCAGCGCCNCGCTCNGCCTTNCCGATCATGCCNNCTAANCCNGTCTCNTCNAGCATNCGNCGNGTNAANTTATCCATACGCGTTGCCGTGGTNGGCCCCGCCGGACCCACCACCTCATCGCCAACCGGATCCACTGGGCCAACGTAATAGATCACTCGACCCGTAAAATCTACTGGCAATCGCTCACCCTTATCCAGCATATCAACCAACTTCTTGTGGGCCGCGTCGCGACCGGTGAGCATCTTGCCAGACAACAACAACGTGTCACCAGATTGCCAACCACACAGTTCATCCTGAGTCAGCGTGTCAAGATTTACCCGCTTCACGCCATCGCCCAGCTCAAACTTAATGTCCGGCCATTCATTCAAATCAGGAGCCACAAATTCTGCAGGGCCAGAGCCGTCCAAGCTGAAATGAACGTGCCGAGTAGCACTGCAATTAGGAATAATAGCCACTGGCTTGTTCGCCGCATGAGTGGGGTAGTCTCTGACTTTTACGTCCAACACCGTGGTTAAGCCGCCTAAACCCTGAGCACCAATGCCTAACGCATTAACTTTCTCATAAAGCTCAAGGCGCAATGCCTGCAAATGATCTTGCGGCCCACGGACTTTAAGCTCATGCATATTAAGAGGCTCCATGAGCGACTCTTTCGCCAANAACATAGCTTTTTCAGGCGTACCCCCAATACCGACACCTAAGATACCCGGCGGACACCACCCAGCACCCATAGATGGAACGACACTGAGAATCCAATCCACCACTGAATCCGACGGATTCAGCATGGCGAACTTAGCCTTGGCTTCACTGCCACCGCCTTTCGCCGCAACCTCGATCTCAACAGTATCGCCAGCCACAATCTTGGTATGAATAACCGCCGGCGTATTGTCTTTNGTATTCGCGCGTGCACCGTTAGGGTCGGCAAGCACAGAGCCGCGCAGCACATTATCAGGATGGGTGTAGCCTCGGCGCACGCCCTCGTTNATCATATCTTCGAGGCTCAACACAGCGTCCCATTGCACCTGCATACCTACCGAGATCAACACATTCACAATGCCGGTATCTTGGCAGATCGGGCGTTTGCCAATGGCGCACATACGAGAGTTTACCAACACCTGNGTAAGCGCCGCCTTTGCCGCCGGCGACTCCTCTTGCTCCCACGCCTGGCGCATAGCACGAATAAAGTCTGTCGGGTGATAGTAAGAAATATATTGCAGCGCATCCGCAATGCTCTGAATAAGATCTTCCTGCTTGATTACCGTCACGATAATGAGGCCCTTAGGCTATGCGTCGGCACCGAGTTCCGGCAACTCGCAAAACTGATCCGTGACTATTGTTTGACTAACATAGCGGTTTCGATTCGCGCCGGCACACCAGCTTGGCATAACCATAGAGTAAAGACCGCTGCCACCGGCCATCAGCACAAGGATNTCTTCTGGCCGATCAAAACACCGATATTCTTGACCATGAAACCGTTTCGCAAATGCCGGTGCNAAATANGCGAGTTGTTCTTTCGGGTAATGCGTCGCTTGCCAAAGTCCTTGCAGAATATCGCTGCGCGTCATTCCAGCCCGCACAAAAATTTCCGCATGCTCCGGGTTTAAGACCACGACCGCACCACCACCCGTGAGCACAGCGTTATTGGTACCCATATTTGCCAACCCTATAGCCAGCACCTGCAACAGCTTGTGCGCATCCTCAGGATCATCGGCATCGCCGCTATAGATCACCGAATGCGGCGCTTCTGCGCCAATGATCGTCACGACACTGTCGTCCGGCAAATAGCCCAGATCCTGATGCATCGGCAGTAACGGCGAGTTTTCTTCGTCTTCCGCCAAGCAATAAGTGAATTTGCCCGGATGACCCAACAGCGCCATATCGGATTCACCAGGACGGGCACCACCAATATTCAGCATACAAAGACGCAGCGCGCGACCAATGCTGGCATTCGCACGATGACCGGGTCCCAATGCACCAAAACCTGAAGCAATGGGGCCACAGGTATGCCGTGCCGGCCCATTCACGATAATCAGCGGCGCCGTACAGTGAGTGGTGGACTGCATTTCAGTAAGGTCAAAATCTGGCTGCAGCACCGCCTGCACCGCAGCCAGCACCACCGGCATATGGTCCGGCAAGCAGCCGGCCATACATGCCGCTATTGCAACTTTTTCAATCGTTGCAGCACCATTGCCCGGCCCCATTTCACCCAACAGCACATCGGCATCGAGTGCGGTCGCTAACACCAGACGCGCTACCCTCTCCGGAGTTGGAATCACCACTGGCAGACCATCCGTCAAGCCCCTGCTGTGCAGCAACTCCAGCGCCTGAGACTCATTTTCGGCTCTTAAATATTCAGTCACGCAGCCAGCTCTGAATCAGCTTCGGAACAATTTGCTCGGCAACCGTACGGAGATTCTGCGCACCCGTGCCAGCCAGCGGATGAGGCAACTGCACTCGTGGAATATCCGGCATACCCAGCGATTTCGCGACAAAATCGCCTTGGGGCCAAAAGTCCTCGGTCACTAATGCCACAGCGGGTATGCCCAATCGAGCCAAATTTATGCCGTCACGCACGGTGCCGGAAGTACAACTGCCTCAATGGCCATAGGCAGCCACAACCGCATGGCAGTTGTCTCGAACGTCTTGCAGCATAGTCTCGGGTGCTGGAATCGAGGCATTACCTTTATTCCAAAGTTTCACCACGACCGAGGGATAACGAGCCTGTATGGCATCTCCGATGAAGCTTAGAAAACGCTCGGAGTCAGCAAAGCCATTGGCGAGCAAACCGATTATCGGCTTTTCTGAAGCGCTCGCGGCCACATCAAAGTCGAGGTCATACGGCTCAAAGAAATGGGCTGCGGCTCCAGAAGGGTTATGGAATTCAATCATTCGTTTGCTCCGAAGTAGTCATAGCATTGTTATCGAAATCCCTAACTTAGTGAAGCCCGATAAACTTACTGCCGCTGAACAATAGCGGGATCGTGAGGCGGCCAGTATGAAACGTTTCGCTTCCAGAATTTCCAGTCACAACGCGTTTTGGACAAAAACTAGTCCAAACGATGCTAAGCTGCGCTCGAATCTTATTTGTCAATCTAAAACCTATAACTAAGGAAAAATTATGAAGCCCAATCAAATTGGCTACACAGTTCTCGGGTTTGTGGTGTTGTTTGTTCTCTTTAGCAGCTTTGTTATCGTTGACAGCGGACGAGTCGGGGTGGTGCGAACGCTCGGGGCAGTACAACCTATAGCCCTACCGGAGGGTTTTCACATTAAAAAACCGTTCATCGACAGCGTTGAACAAATAGACGTGCGACTGCGGAAAGCCGAAAATGAAGCNGGGGCCGCTTCTAAAGACCTACAGGTCGTGCAAACCCGCGTCGCAGTGCAATACTCACTAACCGCCGNTGTNACCCCNCTGACTTTCCAAAAGATTGGCCCNNGGGCGATCGTTGAAAGCACTCTGATTAATCCTGCGATCATGGAATCGGTCAAAGCAATCACGGCTTTATACACCGCCGAGCAACTGGTCACCAAACGCGCCGAGGTTAAAAATAATATCCAAGGAGCTATTGAAAAATTCATTAATACCACACTAGAGCAAAAAGGCGTTGCCGGCGCTTTGAGCCTTGCAAACGTCGCCATAACGGATTTCGATTTTTCTTCAGAATTCAATCGCGCGATTGAAGAGAAGGTAAAAGCCGAGCAAGAAGCGTTGAAAGCTAAAAATGAAAAACTGCGACGCGTCACTCAAGCTGAAGCCGCCGCCGCAGAACGCGAACTCGCTGCAGACGCCGAAGCTTACCAAATCGAAGCAGCGTCCCGCGCTCGGGCCGAGGCGATTCGACGCGAAGCAGAGGCGCTCAAAGACAATCCTGAACTGATCCAATTGCGCATCGCAGAGAAATGGAACGGTCAGTTGCCTCAGGTCACTGGCGAAGGCGCGTTGCCCCTGCTTAACATCGATATGGCGCAGGGACGCAAATAAACGTTGGCGGCAAACACCAACTAATCATCGGTAATGACGACGCCATCGCGCACCAGTTGCGCGATGTAAGCGTTGTCAAAGTCCATCGAACGCAACACCGCTAAGCTGTCCGCACCCACCTCAGGCGCCCGACTCGGGGGCCGCTTGGTCTCACCTCTGATTTGAATGGGCGAACCTACGGTGAGCGGGTAATCGGTGCCGTCCGCCCCCGTTTCGACAATAATGCCGTTGGCACGTAATTGCTCGTCGTCAATAACATCGGCCATGGTTTGCGCCTCGGCAAAAGTGACGCCCAAATGTTCCAGTCGCGCAGCAATTTCNGCATACGGCTGCGCNGCAAACGCTTNGCANACCATGTCGTAAAACANNTCGCGCTGCTGCATCGCTTGGGNNATATCGCTAAAGCGCTCATCTTGCAGCCAATCTTTATGNTNCAGCGCCTCGCANAGCAATGGNTACTCGCGAGCCACGTTAACNATNGCGAGCACNATATAGCGATCATCAGCGCACCGATAACAGTCGCCCAAGGGCGCTGGCCAACTGCCCTTCTGCCTGCGCGAACCTAAATCCTGGCCCGCGATTACGCCCTGAATCGCCATACCGTTTGCCCATACACCGGTTGCTGCTAACGACGTGCTGACATGGCAACCCTCACCCGTACGCTCACGACGATACAGTCCGCTCATAATGGCGCCGAAAAGGGCCGTNGCGGTGCTGTGGTCTCCCATACCCGGAGCCGGCAATAACGGCACCTGCCCAGGATCGCGAACCAATTCCATCATGCCACTGCGCGCCCACCAACCCGTCACATCAAACGCTCGGCGATTAGCATCCGGGCCAGCGTCGCCGTACCCGGTAATGTGGCCATAGATCAGTTTTGGGTTGACCGCTTTGACGACCTCGTAATCCAGCTTGTAGCGTCGCAACTGGTCGGGCAGAAAATTAGTCGTCATCACATCGGCTTGCGCAAGCAGCCGATGCAAAACCTTTTGTCCTTCATCTTTGCTGAGGTCTAGCGCCAGACTGCGTTTATTTCGAGAGGTCAGTTGCCAGTGATACGGCACCGGATAACGGCCAACAAGNCCTCGATAACCGTCGCCCTCTGGCGGTTCAACTTTAATAACNTCAGCACCNTAATCGGCCAAAATTGTTGCAGCNCCGGGCCCTGCCAGAAAAGTCGCAGCATCGATAACCGTAAGGTCCTCTAAAAAATAGCTCATATCCTCTCCTCGTGCGTGCTCTAACAGTCGTTTTCGTGACGAGCAACAACTTGAAACGCATCGCCCTCAAGCCAAACCNACAGGTGGATCGGACGACAACACACGTAACAGTCTTCTATGTAATGCTGNTCATTTTCTCCAGTATCGATGACCAGCTCGAACGCCTCGCCACAATACGGACAATCAATTGTCGTGCTATCCGTGCCAAATCTCATAGCCTAACTCTACTATTTTCGGTCGAGCATGATAGTGTTCTCGGTTTTTCACCCATCCATCTTTTTGTATTAACGGAATCTACAACGTGAGCGACAGCCCTTTTTGGTACGACACCGCCCTGCAAATGCCCNGTAATACTGCCCAAGTCACCGTAGCGGGGGCAACCATTGAATACGCCACCTGGGGCGACATTGGCAATCCCGGCATCGTGTTGATTCACGGCAGCAATGCCCACTTGGAATGGTGGCGATTTACGGCTCCGTTCTTAGCCGATCGGTTTCGCGTCGCGGCATTAGACCTGTCCGGCAATGGCAACAGCGATTGGCGCGAGCGCTACAGTGGTGAACTCTTTGCACAAGAGATCTGGGCCGTATGCGAAGCCGCACAACTGGGCGAACGGCCTTTTGTCATTGGTCATAGCTTTGGCGGCTTTGCNGCACTNGANGCCGGNCACTACTACGGCGACCGCCTNGGCGGCGTGNTATTTATGGACTTCACNGTCGCNCCACCNGAGCNNTACCTCGAATGGGGNCTGCGCGTNGANCGCGAAGGCGTTCAGCCTGGCCGCAAANTGCGCGTNTACCCAGACAAAGAAACCGCNATGGGNCGCTTTCGCCTGATTCCAGAGCAACCCGGCGTGGCTCCAGAACTGTTGCAACACATGGCCAACTATGGTCTCAAAGAAGTCGAGGGCGGATGGACTTGGAAATTTGATCCAGCGCTATTCGACTATATGGAAATGGGCATGGACCAACAGCAAAAGTTCCTCGATATGCGTTGCCCCACGGCGCTTATGCTCGGTGAGCAAAGCGAAGACGAGGGCGCGCTGTACGGCGATTCTATGCTTGAGGCGAGCGGTGGCAGCCTGCCGATGATCACCGTACCCGGCACCTACCACCACCTGATGTTTGATCAACCTATAGCCGTGGCCATGGCGACGAAACTACTGCTGCTTGAGTGGCGCCGTTCCGCTACTCGTTAATGCCAACGCTTGCTTAATTTGCGCATGCGCCTGCTCATCTAACGGATGCATGCGCGCCAGTACAATGAGTACTACCATCAAGGTCAAAGGTAAGAGCGTAAACATCTCGTGGATACGCGCCAGCGTCTCCAGTGTTTGCGCTTCCTTGGCAATATAGCCGGCCATCCCCAGACCAAGAGCCACCCCAGCGCCACCCAACGCTTTAGCGAGTTTTTGAAAGAAGCTCGCCATAGAATAAATCGAACCGTCAGCCCGAACACCATGCTTCCATTGTGCATATTCTACGGTGTCAGGAATCATGGCCCAGCCGAGCACGGCAACCGGCGTGCCACCCAAAGCGATCAAGCAACCCCAAAAAAACACCCAGCCCACCGCATCCGGTGCAGTCAAATAAAAGCCTAAGCAGGCCACGATAGTAAGCCCCGCGCCCAAAACCAGCGCGCCGGATTTCCCATACCGGACCGCCAGCGGTGGAACCGCCACCAAGCCCACCAGCATGACCAAAAGGGTCGAGGCAAAAAACATAGGAATAAGATCCCCGCGCTCTAAGTAATAGATAAAGTAATAGGCAGTTAGCGTCTGACGGATGGTAAAACTGAGCATGCCGCAGCAAAAAATACCGATCACGATAAGCAAAGGAGGGTTCCAAAACACTGCTTTTAAACTGTGATTGAGCGTTAATTTTTGCTCGGGCGGAGGCACCACGCGCTCTTGGGTCGTGGTGAACGTAACCACAAGAAGGCCCGTGGAGATCAGGGCGAAAACCGCCATCAATGCTTGAAATCCCTCAGCGGGATCGTCGAATAATTCAACGAACGGTAACGTTCCCACAGACACGATAAAGGCCCCGGAAAACGCACAACCCATGCGCCAAGTCGACAGTCGAGTTCGCGCGGCGTAGTCATCAGTCAGTGATGCGGTCAGAGCCGAATAAGGAATGGTCACCACGGTGTACAAAACACCAAACAGTAAGTACGTGGTATAGGCCCACCACAGCTTACCGGTGTCGTCGAGATCGGGAACCGTGAACGTCAGCACAGTTATAGCAGCGAGCGGCAAGGCGCCAATAACGAGCCAAGGTCGCAAGCGCCCAAAACGCGTGCGCGTGCGTTCAGCGAGCATACCCATCAGCGGGTCCGTTATGGCATCTACAATCCGCGCTAAGGCGATAACACCGGCAGCTGCGATTGCCGACAATCCCATAACATCGGTATAAAACAGCAGCAGATAGGTCATCGCAGAAATAAAATATAGGTTGATACCAAGATCACCCACGGCGTAACCGAGTGTTTCTTTAAATTGCATCAAACGATGACCCCCAGAGATTGCAGAGACTGAATTTCATCAGCGCCAAGACCCAGTTCAGCAAGTACGGCCGCACCGTCCGCTCCAGTATCCGGCGCCGCACAATGAAAACGCGCAGACTGAGGAAAGCCAGAAAGATTAATCGGCGAACGAACCAAATTCACGTCGCCGAGTTGCGGATGCTCAGCGGATTTCGCCATAGTCAGATGCTGAACCTGAGGATCTTCAAACGCTTGACCAATATCATTGATCGGCCCGCAGGGCACCCCGGCTTCATTCAGTCGCCGCACAAGCTCCGCAACGGTGAACACACGCGTTATTCGATTCATATCCTGTTTGATCTGGTCGCGCCGACCCACACGCTGGCCAACGCTCTGATAGTCCGAATGCTCAAACAGGTCTTTAGCACCCAATGCATCACAGAAGCGCCGCCACATATGGCTGCCAAACGCCGCAATATTAACGTGACCATCCTGCGCTTCAAAAGTGCCCATAGGCACTTGGGTAGGATGATCATTACCCTGTTGAGTCGGCACCTCGCCATCCATCGTATAGCGCGCACCCTGAAAATCTAACTTGCTCAGCATCGCCTCCAACAAAGATGTATGCACCCACTGCCCTTCCCCCGTGCGTTCACGATGCAACAGCGCCAGCAATATGCCCTGCCCTAGAAACATCCCGGCCGAAGTGTCTGAGATAGCGACGCCGACGCGCATCGGTCCACCGCCGGGTTCACCAGTGACGGACATGAGCCCGCTCATGCCTTGAATAATTTGATCAACGCCAGGGCGGCTGCGATAGGGGCCGTCCTGACCGAATCCGGAGATGCTGGCATAAACGAGCTTCGGGTTAACGCTACGCAAGGTTTCATAATCTACGGCCAAGCGGAATTTGACATCGCTGCGAAAATTTTCCACCACCACATCCGCATCCATTGCCATAAGCTGAAATAGCTTTTGCCCAGCTTCACTCTTTAGATCGATCGCCACTGAACGTTTGTTACGATGCAGATTTTGCTCGTCCGAACCATGTCGACCGCCGGTTACTGAATTACCTTGCGCATCTTTGCGCGGCGGGGGCTCTACTTTAATAACGTCTGCGCCCCAGTCAGCTAATAAACGCACCGCCGTCGGCCCGGCACGCGCTATCGTTAAATCCAGCACTCGAATATGTTCTAACGGGCCTCGCATCATTTCTCCCAAGCGATTCTCTAGCGGCCAAACCATAGCATGCGCTTTACCCCGAAAGGCTACAGTGGCTATCATCCATGCACACAAGGAGGGTGATATGGCCATAGAATTGGAATATAAGTTGCCGCATGCAGTTGCAGATGTCTGGCAAATCATTGGTGATCCAAGCCGCATAGACTGGGTTGCTGGGGTAGCGTCCTGCGACTACGACGGCGAAATCAGACGCTTCAAAATGGATGGCGCAGGCGCATTAGCTGAGCAAATTTTCAGTATCGACCATGCGACTCACACCATTAGCTATGGTGTGATCGAATCAACCCCGCCGCTGGCCAGCCATCGCGCCAGCATGACCCTGAGTGCAATCCCGGAGGGCACCTTGCTCACATGGCGCACGGCCGTAGAACCCGCTGCCGTCGAACCATTTATTAAACAAGGCATGGATGCATCAGCGGCGAAACTGTCAGAGGTGCTCGCACGCTAAGGAGCCCAATATGAAAAAAGCTGCGATTATTCTGATTAGCCTAGGCGTTTTAGTGGTTATCGCCGGCCAGCTTTATCTGTCACGACAGAGCGAGCCCAAAGCCCCCCGCGTGGCCGACAAGACCACTTTGCGCAATACCGAAAGTGGAACTGTAGTCGGCTTTATTGACAAACTCGGCGCGCGCAGCTGGCAGGGCATCCCCTT
>PBQQ01000001.1 GCA_002725095.1 Gammaproteobacteria bacterium | reverse complement strand
TCTTTGGGTTCCTGAAAGGCGGCGTTGATCAGCTTTTCTGCTCGGCGCACGGCGTCGTCCTTGTTTCGCAGTTGTGAACGGTGACTGCTCGCTTGCACGACGAGCTCGTGCCCTTTATTGATGCGTCCGTGCTGTTGGGCGTGCAAGCGTTTTAGTACGGCGACAGGCAACCCAAGCTTA
The DNA here is from genome assembly GCA_002725095.1 of Gammaproteobacteria bacterium. Taxonomy (GTDB): domain Bacteria; phylum Pseudomonadota; class Gammaproteobacteria; order Pseudomonadales; family Azotimanducaceae; genus UBA4421. The sequence goes on along the minus strand of PBQQ01000001.1, from coordinate 16,781 downwards.
GAGAGCGGAATGCGTAGCTCTACGGCAGTCGCGGTCTTGTTAACGTGTTGGCCTCCCGGGCCCGATGCGAGTACATAACGAAATTCGCAGTCCTTAGTTTGCAGCATGTACGGGTGCATTTGAGCCTTATTCCGATCCCGTATCGTGTGCGATCTGTTGCGACAGATTTCTCTTCACGGCGCACTAATTTGACGTCAGCCGATCGAATACCCGGCGGAACGTCTGCTTCTTGGCTTTTTTATGTTTGATCGCGACCTCTACTAAAAGTCGGCCGTCTTTGCGTACGGTCCATTTCTTGTTGACGCTCCGCTCCGAGGTTTTGTATTTTTGCTGCAGGCGTTTTTGATTCCATTTGCTGTCGCGGCCGCGATAGTGCCCTGCACGTACAGTTTCTTTTTGCTCTAACGGATCCAGGTCGGGGTAAAAGAGCTCTATACGATTCTGTTCCGCAGAAATCGTCATTGTCTTACAGCGCAGAATTTCGGGCTGTTTGGCGGTAAGGGGCGAATGTCCGCTGCGTGCGTTACCACCACCGCCACCAGGCAACGGAATGCCCATAACCGAAATTTGTGTACGCCCGGCAGTGGGTATTTTTATGGTTTTTTCATCAAGGTCGTCGCGCAGCAGCTCCGTTTCTGCCTGATTCAAGACCCAGGTGCCGGTATAGACAGGTGCTGGATTGGCTGCAATGTGTGTTACAGCCGTGCATAACAATAGCCCCACGAGCGCGGCGGATCTTTTCGAAAGGACCGTTAAATCACGAAAAACCATGAATGAATTTTGTGCGCTTCGTCGTGCGGGTGCAATTGTCTAGTAACGGCTATTTTTGTCGCAACACCATAGAACGTTCTACAATGGACGCTGGTGCCCTAGGGACGACGAGGCGCAGTAACTGATGGATAGGTGCGTATGAAAGAACTGACAAGAGCAGTGCTGATTGAGCGGTTGTTGGCGTGGCAGTCGGAACAATTAGCCAGCGAGGCCATGTGGCTTTGGGCCTTGGAGCAACGAGCTCAGAGCAAACCGAGTGATGTCGCTGTCCGTGATGCTTTGGACATGCTGTGTGGTATTCCTGAGGACTTGCTGTTACCCGAAGATGCCGAGGTGATGCTTGATGCGTTAAATAATCCGCTCGACCAAGCGGATCTTTCTTCGAACTTACTTTGGAATTATGCGGACATGATTGACCATGTCGGAAGACGTCAAGCTCTTGTCGCAGACCCTTTTTACGGCCCGTATTGCGGCGGCTGATGCGGGTCAGTAGCCATTGTTGATGAGCGATCAACTGACAGAACTCTTGGGTCTGCTGGACCTAGAGCAAATTGATGAAAGCATTTTCCGTGCTCGCCATCCAGTTACTCGAACCAAACGGCTGTTTGGTGGGCAAATTATGGCCCAAGCTTTGATGGCGGCCATACGCACGGTGGAATCAGGCCGCTGCATACATTCTTTGCATGGCTATTTTTTGCGACCAGGGACGCCAAGGGTCGCAGCGATTATCCGTGTTGAACGGGCTCGCGATGGCGGATCTTTTTCTACTCGCCGAGTCTTGGTGACGCAAAATAGTGAAATCATATTCAGTATGGACGCGTCGTTTCAGCAGCGACAAGATGGATTGAGCCATCAAACGCAGATGCCCGATTTGCAGCCGCCCGCCGCTGAGAAGATCCCGGCAGCGCTATTAGAGGGCTCTTTTATAACCTGGCGCCACGAATTTCGTAGATTACAGTCCGAAACACCGCAGCCGCCGGAGCAATTTGTATGGTTTAAAGTTACTGGTGAGGTGCCGGCTGACCCGGCGCTGCATGCCTGTTTATTGGTATACGAGTCGGATACCGCGCTGTTGGGAACAGCGAGATTGCCGCATCGGGGGCGCTTTCAACGCGACCGAATGCAAGTCGCCAGCCTTGACCATGCGATGTGGTTTCACCGGCCCTGCGATATTAATCAGTGGCTTTTGTACGCCGTTGATTCGCCCAGCACGAGTGCTGGGCGCGGTTTTACTCGCGGCAATATCTTTAGCGAAGACGGTGCCTTGATTGCTTCAACGGTGCAGGAAGGGTTGATTCGTGTGACCGAAAACGTTCGTTGAAGTTATAAAGCGTCAACGAGGTTGCGCAACTTATCGCACTGTGTCACCCGTTCTTTAGCGTCTGCGCCGACAAAGCTGACATTCAATGCGTTGACTCCAGACTCTTGCAACGCGTGCAAACGTTCGCGCACAAAACCTTCGTCGCCGATAAGCGCGCTTTTCGCTAAATAATCATCGGGGATGGCCGCGGCGGCCTCATCTTTGCGGCCTGCTAAATACAGATCTTGAATCTGCTTGGCTTCTGCGGCGTAGCCGCTCTGAGAAAAAATATCGTTATAGAAGTTCTTAGAGCGTGCGCCCATGCCGCCAATGTACAGTGCTGCGCCGGCGCGAGCGCGTTCGCGGTGGTGTTCCATACCTGCACCTATGCCCACTGAGCCGCCGGCATAAACCTCGAGGGGCGCTCGGTTTGGGTCGCGCAGCGCGTTACCTTTGCTTAAGGCGTCGCCCCAAACAGCCTGAGCCGCTTCCGGGGTATAAAAAGCCGGTAGCCAAGCGTCGGCGAGCTCCGCTGTGGCCGCGACGCTGGCAGGTCCAAGCGACGCAATAGCGATTGGAATTTCTTCGCGTACTGGATGATTGATAAGTTTTAATGGCTTACCCAAGCCAGTGCCCTGATCCTGGGGCAGCGGTATTTGGTAGTGGTCGCCCATGTGCTGCACCCGCTCGCGGCGCCAGACTTGGCGGCATATTTCGATGACCTCGCGGGTTCGCGCAACCGGCGCGTTATACGGTATGCCGTGGAAGCCCTCTATAACCTGTGGTCCCGATGCGCCCAGTCCAAGCATTGCGCGTCCGTCGGATAGGTAATCGACGCCTGCAGCCGTCATGGCTAAAAGACTTGGAGTGCGGGTATAGATAGGCAATATGCCAGATGCGATCGTGACCCGTTCTGTTTCAGCTGCGATGTAACCCATTGCGCTGGGGGCGTCGAATGAATAGGCCTCAGGTACCCAAACGACATCCAGTCCAGCTTTCTCTAAAGCTTTCACCTCGGCAACGGCTTCTTTAAAGCCGCCGGCGTAACTCAACAAAGTCGCAATGCGCATAATAATTCCCCTTATGATTGAATGCGGTGCGTAGATGCAAGATTAAAACTTGTGCACAGTATAGTGGCATCAAAGCATTGAGGTCTCGTTGTCCTGCGCGCTGCAAGCTGGCTGACTGACGGGCATTTTCCCCATGCGAGCGGCTTCGTCGTGGGACCTTGGACGCAAGCAAAACGGAATAAGGAACAACATAATGGCCCATTTTTTTCTGATATTAGTGGCCCTTTGTGTCGGTGTAGGTGCGACACCGGCGACCCACGCGAAGACCATAGATGACTACGCGGACGAGGCGGTTGAGCGGCTATCGGACTATTTACAAATCGATACGATCAATCCGCCGGGAAACGAATCTAGAGGCGTAAAATACCTAGGATCGCTTCTTGATAAAGCTGGAATACCTTATGAGACCGTAGAGTCGGCACCTGGCCGCGGCAATCTATGGGCGCGCATACCGGGAGCTGCTGCCGTCGGGGAAGATAAACAGCCGGCGCTGGTGCTCTTGCACCACATTGATGTGGTACCGGCCAATCGAAAACACTGGAGTTTTGAACCGCTGTCGGGCGATGTAAAAGATGGGTTCGTATACGGGCGCGGCGCTATTGATACGAAAGGCCTAGGCATTGCTCAGTTGCAGGCCTTTCTAGCGCTTGCTGCCAGTGGCGCGACACTCAATAGAGACGTTATTTTGCTCGCTACGGCAGATGAGGAAGCCGGTGGCTTTTTTGGTGCGGGCTGGCTTATAGAGCATCGGCCAGAGCTTTTTGCGGACGTGGGTTATGTCCTGAATGAAGGCGGCTCTGGCCGTGTTTTTGGTGACCAAATTGCGGTTTTAGTGGAGGTGACACAAAAAGTGCCGTTGTGGTTGCGTCTGACCGCTACAGGTCGTCCTGGTCATGGTTCTGCACCGCAAATCCAAACCTCGGTTACCCGCCTTGTTCGTGGCCTTAAGCGGATCAGCGAAACGGATTTTCCGGTGCGTGTAATCGATCCGGTAGCCACGATGTTTGAGGGTTTGGCCCCGTATCAAATCGCGGCTGGGCAGTCGGCCGTGCCGAATATTCGCGAGGCGGTCAATGACAACGATTATCTGCTTGAGATGCGACTGCGTAACCCGGGTGGACATGCTTTGTTGCGTAACACCTGCTCGATCACGACTTTGGAAGGTAGCTCGAAAATAAATGTGGTTCCAGCTGAGGCGCATGCCGAATTAGATTGCCGGTTGCTGCCCGATCAAGATCCGGAGGTGTTTTTGCATGAGCTGACCGCGATCATCAATGACCCGCACATAACGATTCAAAAAATTATGGGGTTTACGCCTGCGGTGAGCCGCACGGATACGCCGTTATTTGAGGTGCTGGCCAATGTTGCCGATGAGGTTTTTGGCGCCACGGTCATTCCCACTGTGGCCGGCGGTTTTACCGATTCGCATTTTTTCCGAGATCTCGGCATCACCAGTTATGGATATTCGCCGTTCGCGTTTGCGCCGTCAGAATTTGCGGGGGTGCACGGCAACGACGAACGACTTGCGGTGGCTCAACTGCGGCGTGGGGTAAAAATTTATTATACTGTCCTGCGACAATTTACTGTGCGCCCTTAGCGCCAACGCATAGATTTCAACGAGGAAACGGGTATGGACGTTAAAGCGACTTCACTTGATTTTGCACCGATGCATGAGCGTATGGATTTTTATGTAAAACAAAACATCTTGTCATGTTGCGCGACCGTAGTGATGCAAGGGCAGGAAATCGTTGACTACAAAACCTTTGGCTATATGGATATAGAAAGTAAGGCACCGCTGCGCAGCGACGCGATCTATCGAATGTACTCAAGCACCAAGCTTGTAACGTCGGTCGCGTTAATGATGCTGTATGAGGAAGGCCTGTTTGATCTCGATGATCCGTTGGCTAAGTACATGCCGCAATTTGATGGGCTGTCGGTGCTCAAACCCGACGCGCAAACGCCTCAGGATGCGGTTCCGGCAAAGCAGTTGATTCTGATCCGGCATATTATGAGTCATAGTGCCGGATTCTCTTATGGCTTTATCGAACCAGATTCAGTCATCGATCAAGCTTACCTGCAGGGCGGGCTGAATGTGCTGACCGATTCCAGCATAGATTTAGAAGAGTTTTGCGATCGCGTCGCGCGGCTTCCTTTGGCCTATGAACCGGGCACAAGTTGGCGCTATTCCGTGGCGACGGATGTGTGCGCGCGGCTCGTTGAGGTGTTGTCTGGCCAAACATTTGATGAATTTTTGCAACAGCGAATATTTGCGCCTTTAGATATGCCAGACACTGGATTTTGGGTGCCTCCTGAAAAGACGGAGCGCTTTATCACTCAGTACGCGCCGACGGATTTTTTTGACCCCATGAAACCGGGCTTGGTCAAAGCGGATGATCCAGTTAATGGGCAGTACAACACGCTGCGACCGTTATTGAGCGGTGGTGGTGGCTTGGTTTCAACGGTAGCCGACTATGTGAACTTCTTGCAGATGATTGTCGGTGGTGGTGAACGTGAAAACGTGCGCTTATTGAAGGCTGCAACGCTTAAAGAAATGCGCAAAAATCAATTGGCCCCAGGCGTTCATGTAACGTTTCCCATGTGGGCAATGCCGGGCACGACCTTTGGGCTTGGCTTTGCTTTAAAGGAGACCCCTCAGGCGTCAGAACCGGCTTCGGCCCAAGATGAATATCATTGGGGGGGCATGGCCGGTACGCATAGCTGGATGGCGCCCAATGCGGGCATCACGGGGTTTTGCTTAACCCAACGTATGCCGGGGTTTTGGCATCCGTTCAGTCATGAATTTAAGGCCCATGCTTACGCGATCGCCGGGCAATAATCATTGTGCAGTTTGGAATATCAGAGCTCACGGGCGGCGCGAATCGAGGCCTGCAGGCGGTCGGCGATAGAGACGACAGTGCTGGCGATTAGTGCCCAGGCAAACACAGGCAGCAAGGCTTGAAGCCAGACCCAACCTAAGAGGTAGCTGCCAACGGCGGTGCAGATCAGTACAAAGTAGCCGATACCGTTGATGCGACCTACAGCACTGCTGCGCAATGCGTAACCAGACAGAATTCTAGAGTCTAGACTGTATTGAATGAAGGCGGTGGGTATGATCCATACCAATCCAAAACCGATGATCTCAGATTGGGCCAGAGCCAAGCACCCGGTGGTGACTAATATTGCATCGGTGGCATGATCGAAAAATCCTCCCAACGGGCTACTGTTACCCTGCTTGCGGGCGATTTTGCCATCCAGGATGTCACTCATCACTGCCAAAAACAGGCAGGCCGAAGCCCATGGCCAGAGCTGATTGTGGATCAAAAAATACAGAGGTAAGCACAGCAGCAGGCGATTCAGCGTTAGGGCATTAGCCCAAGTCAAAACGCTGCTGTGAGCCATCGGAGTTACTTAAGTGCTGCAGTTAATCGGAAAATTACGCCGTCGGCTTCGTTGCTTTCATCAGCGTAGAAATCGTATTTTAGGGAATACTGTTCGACTACCTCAAGGAGCTCTTGCGGATCCGACACTCGTTCGGCGGTGCCAGAGTACAAATTGTCGTCTATGCCAAGAACAATGGCAGGGTCTTGGTCGAGGTTGGTCACCCAAGCCGCCCTCTGGTCAGCTGAAGCGACATAAAAATTTTGGTCGATGCTAACGCCCCAAAGGGTTACGGAATAAGGATCGGCTGGATTTGTTTGTAAAAGCACGTTTTCGCAATCATCAGCAAATGCCCATTCTTGGGGCCAAGCTTTCGGGTTTCCTTCTAACTTATCTCCCGCGATCGGACCAATAGGGCCCGAGCAAGAAGCAATCGAAAAAAAGCAAAGTAGAAAAAGAGTTCTTAGAGACAGAGTATGCATCGTTCAGTCAGTATCCAAGTGCCGACAACGTAAAAAAAATATGACGATGTCAGGTGTGGATGATACTTAATTTAACTTGCGGGTCGAGTTGCTATAGTCGCCCATTCCGGGGTGACCTTTTTGCGCAACCAAGGAGGTTTAAATGCAGGACGCAAATGCTCAGCAATGGTTAGTTACTGGTGCTAACGGTAATCTTGGGCGACGTTTTATTTTGGAAACGCTTGCCAGTGCTGAAGCTAAGATATGCGCGGTAGTGCGCAGCCAACGTGCGGCCGAGCAGCTCGAGATGAGTGAGCTGACAGGTGAGCAGCGCGCGCGTTTAGATGTGGTGGTGTTGGACTATACAGACCACAAAGCGTTGCTGGGGGCGGCCCAAGGCTGTACTCGAGCGTTGCATTTGGTCGGCATTCTCAAAGCAACGAAGTCGGCGCCTTACACCCAAGCCCACGAAGAAAGCGCCGCCGTGATGGCCAAAGTCTGTGATGAATCCAGCATCGAGCACCTTACGTACCTATCGATATTGGGGTCCCATGCGTCTTCGCCAAATGCCTGTTTGGCTTCCAAAGGCAGAGCTGAAGAAATTTTGCTCGGGGCAAAAACGTCAGCATGCGTGCTGCGCGTGCCGATGGTTTTGGGTGAAGGCGACTATGCCAGCGGCGCATTGTTAACTCGCGGTGCACAAGTGCGTAGTTTTGCGTTTCGCCCCGAGAGTTTGGAGCAGCCAATTTATGCGGGCGATGTGATCAAGGCCGTTGGTCAGGCGGCGCTGCTTAAACACGCGGGCGCCTTGGATCTGGCCGGCGCGGAATCACTCAGTCGCAAAGAGTTACTGCAACGAGTGGCGGCATGTATGGGTAAAACCACATCGGTGGTGGGTTTACCGATAACCCTTGGTTATGCGATAGCGGCTTGCATGCAAGCGTTGCTTGCCAACCCGCCGCTAACTTCCGCGATGTTAGGTGTCCTTGATCATGACGACGACATCGACCCAGCACCGGCGCTGCAAGTATTACAAATGCAGGCGCTATGCGGCGTTGAAGCAACCATAAACAAGCTGCTCGCTACTAACGCAGACGCTGAGCTAAAAAAGGTAGACTAATGTCGAGACGATGGTCGATGCTCGAATGGGTGCCGTCGAATTCCTCATAGCGATGTTTAATATCGGCGTTGGTTAACGCTTGGGACAGTTGGCGGCTGCCGTAGTGAATATGGAACTGGTCTTGGCGACCACAGTCGATGAATAGTCCACGCAGCTTATGCAAGTTTTTCCCGTATCTAGCAATTTGATTGATTGGGTCGTGCCTTAACCAGGCGCGCCAGCGCGCAGGAATAAGCTCTCCAGACTGCAAGTCGAAGGGCAGCCGGAAGCCGTTGGGAGCACTTGGGTCTGGGTCATAGGTTGCGGCCATGCCCAACAACATCAGCGCCATCATTTCGTCACCCGTCATGCGTTGAGCGCCGCCACGGGGCCGCGACCAAATACTCCGCAAAAAACGTTCTATACGTCCGTCGTCTTCGCCTAACTGACCCGCTTGTCGTACGGTCGAGGAGCGAGGTCGGCCCTGTGATGCTTGAGCGTAACGCTGTAAATGAGTCAGCACGCCAGGCCAGTCACTGCGATAGACGAAATCAAAGTATGCGTCGCCACTGTGATTGGCGACGCCACCCCAGAGCTTCGGATACCGCATCGCCAGCATTAGGGCCCCGTAACCGCCTGAAGATTTTCCAAAACACCCGCGATGCTCGCGCGCCGCTTTAGTGCGAAATTCTTGGTCAATGAACGGCACCAATTCGCTGTTGATGTAATCTGCATAATTGCCGATGGCGCTGGAATTAATGTATTGAGTGCCGCCGTATGCCGTGAAGCAATCAGGAAACACAACGACGGTGGGCGCCATTCGATTGCTCGCGATTAGGCGATCCAATCGCTCTACAAAATTTTCCTCGAAGCCCTTCCAATTAAGCTGACCAGGCCCGGTGCCGGTAAAGCCCGCCAAACTGTACAGCACGGCGAAGCGGCGATTCTTACGTGGTCGGCTGTGATAGGCCTTTGGTAAGTACACATTGAGAGGCCGCTCATGAGGATCACCCAGTGGGTTATTCGCTAACACCGACGAACTGTGTTGCAGCGTGACCACACGGTTTTCAAGGCTTGGTGTTGGGGAGGTTGGCGGATTGGGCATAAAGACATCCAGTTCGCAGACGCGAGCGAAGATCATTAGTTGAGGCGGCGGCTGGTACGTCAATAGGGCCGTCGTTATAGTAACCAGGAGTTTACGGGTCGGTTGCCTGTGCGTTAAGAGCCGCGATGAAAATGATTACAACTTGTACCAAGGCGATTAAAAAATCGCTGCTTTATCCGAACTTTGGCTTAGTGCTGTGAGCGGACGTTTGCAGATAAATTTGTCGGCTTTGGCGCACAATTACCGGATGCTGCAGCGCGGTGACGTGGAAAAGTTAGCGGCGGTGGTTAAAGCCGACGCGTATGGGCTTGGCGCCAACGAAGTTGCAACAGCGCTGTGGGCAGACGGATGCCGCGTTTTTTTTGTCGCTGAGGCTGCAGAGGGTGTGGATCTGCGCCGCGTATTGCCCGATGCACACATCTACGTGCTTGAAGGGGTAACGCCTTCGTCCCGCGCTGTGCTATCTGGACAGAGCTTGCGACCGGTGCTCAATACTATTGAGCAGTGCCGACTGTGGAGTAACAGCGGATTACCAGCGGCGCTGCAGCTCGACAGCGGTATGGCTAGGCTAGGCTTGAACGCTGATGAAGTTATGTCGGTGTTACGAGATCATGACTTGGATGTGCGTGTGCTCTTGAGTCATTTTGCGCGGGCAGACGAGGTCGAGCACGACTTTACCGCGCTACAGATACAAACCGTAATAGCCGTGTTTACTGCGCTGCAACAGCGTTGGCCTCGACTGAGACTGAGCCTGAGCAATTCAGCTGCCTGTGTCGGTGGTGTGGCACTGCCCTCGGGTTTAGCGCAGTTGGGTCGAGCGGGTATTGGTTTGTATGGCGGTAATCCGCTAGCCAGTGGCTGCGCCAGCGACGTTGGGTTAAAACCTGTCGCCAGCTTGTTTGGTCAGGTGCTGCAGGTTCGTAACGTCAAAGCGGGTACCCCTGTGGGTTATGGCGGCACCTATTGTGCTGCGACAGACGAGCGGATAATGATTGTTGGGGTTGGCTACGCTGACGGCGTGCCTAGGCTGTTATCCAATCAGGGCCAAGTCTTTGTTCAAGGTCAGCGCTGTCCAATTCGTGGCCGCGTGAGCATGGATATGCTGCACGCCGATGCTTCGAAGGTAGATGTTGCGGTCGGTGATTGGGTGGAGGTTATGGGAGAAAATATCTGCGTGGATGAGATTGCAACCCAGGCACAAACCATCTCTTATGAGGTGCTTACTGGGCTGGGCAAGCGTTTACGGAGGGTATACCTTAACGATTCTGATGAGGAACAGCAGACGCCGTAGAGAATACGCGCGGTGATCAGCGGGGAGAACAATGAGTGATTTGAGTGAGAGCAGAGTAAATCAGCGGGGCGTCTTGGCGGGCAAGGTGGTGGTTGTAACTGGTGCCAGCAGAGGCATTGGTGATGCCATAGCTCGTCGCTTTGCCATGGAGGGCGCTAAGGTCGTTGTTTCGGCGCGCACCGTCGACAGTGGCGAGCACTATTTGCCTGGAACCATCAATGAAACCGTGGCGGCTATTCAAGCGGCGGGAGGTGAAGCTTTAGCGGTCAAAGCCGATCTAGCGTCAGCTGAAGATCGTGAGCTGTTAATTACCGCCGCCGAGGCGGAATATGGCTCGGGAGATATTTTAGTGAACAACGCCGCCATTACCTATTTTATTCCGGTCGAAGATTTTCCGGAAAAACGCTTCCGCCTCATGATGGATGTGCAGGTTTGGGCGCCGTTCGAATTAGCCCAGCGGGTGCTGCCGAGCATGCAGGAAAAAGGTTCGGGGTGGATTCTGAACATATCCTCGCACGCCGCGATTCACCCGGAAAAAACGCTATCGGGGCGTGGCGGCACGGTTTATGGGATGTGCAAGGCGGCGCTTGAGCGCTTCACGACGGGCCTGGCGCAAGAGACTTATCATAAAGGGGTTGCGGTTAATGTTATTTCGCCGGGCTTGGTTGCAACACCGGGCGTCATGCATCACAAATTAATCAACGCGGAAAATGAGAACCGAGTTACTCCGGTTGAACACATGGCGGAAGCCTGCTTGAGATTATGTCACGGCGATCCGAACGAGTTGACGGGCCGCATCGATTACGCCGATGAGGTGATGGAGGAATTTAACCTCCAAGCGGCCGAATTGATTTAGCGAGTTAACGTATAGGAGCGTATGTCATGACCACTACCACTCCGAGCGCTGGGGCTGAAGGCTTGGTCCTGCATAATGAGTTTGCACCGGATTCCATCGAGGCCAAAGATCTGCGAGTGCTTTTGCACCCGTCCACAAATCTAAAACAACACAGCCAGCAGGGACCGATCGTGCATGAGCGAGCGGAAGGTGTTTATCTTTGGGATAACAAAGGCAAGCAATACATTGAGGGTATGGCTGGACTTTGGTGTACCGCTTTGGGGTATGGGAATACCGAGCTTGCTCGAGTTGCAGAAGAGCAAATGCGTAAAATGAGCTACTCCCAACTGTTTGCCGGGCGCACCAACGAAGCTTCGGTGATGTTGGCAGAGCGCTTGATCGATATGGCGCCGATGGACGGCGGCCGGGTGTTCTTTGGTTTGTCTGGAAGTGATGCCAACGATACCCAGATAAAATTGCTTTGGTATTACAATAACGCCATTGGCCGACCGGAAAAGAAAAAAATAATTAGCCGCAAGCGCGGCTATCACGGCATAACAATAGCCAGTGGCTCTCTGACGGGTATTCCTACTTTCCATAAAGAATTCGATTTGCCATTGCCGGGCGTTATGCATGTGACCTGCCCGCATTACTACAGCGAAGGGCTTGTTGGTGAGACAGAAGCGCAGTTTGTGGATCGACTACTCGCTGAACTTGAACGCCTGATCGAGCAAGAAGGCCCAGAAACCATAGCTGGATTCATTGCGGAGCCTATTCAGGGNGCTGGTGGCGTTGTCGTGCCGCCCGCCGGCTATCTGCCGCGCGTGGCCCAGCTGCTGCAAAAACATGACATTGTTTTTATTGATGATGAAGTGATCTGTGGCTTTGGACGCACAGGCGAGCCCTTTGGTGCTCAGACCTTCGGTTTTCAGCCGACCACGATCAGNTTAGCTAAAGCGTTATCGTCTGCTTATTTGCCCATCAGTGCGGTGTTGTTGCCGGAGTTCATGCACGACGCCTTTGTTAGTCGTTCCGACGAATTGGGTAATTTTGGTCATGGCTTCACTTATTCCGGGCATCCGGTGTGCGCGGCCGTAGCGCTGCGAAATTTGGAAATCATGGAAGAAATGGATCTATACACTCATGCCGGCAATGTTGGGCAGGTACTGCAACAGCGCTTGCGCGAGTTAGCAGATCATCCGCTGGTTGGCGAGGTCCGCGGCGCAGGTTTGATCGCAGCAATAGAATTGGTAAAGCAAAAACAGCCACGCNCGCCGTTTGATTTAAAAGATGGTGTGGGCGCTTACTGTGCCGCGGCGTGCCATGAAGCAGGCGTCATCTTGCGCAACCTTGGGGACAGTGTGGCCTTTTGCCCACCACTCGTCATCAGCGAAGAGCAGATTGACGAGCTTGTCGGCAAGTTTACGATTGGGCTGGACGCTACCTTGGATTGGGCGAGCAAGAACCGCCTGATCTAACGCTTATATTTATTTGCATCACCCATGCATATGAAAGTGTAAAGGAGAGCCATGTTGAGAGTCGTCCATTTTCTATTTTTGACGTTACTTCTAAGTGGTACTGCGTGGGCCGCCGATTGTGCCAGCGTCCCAACCACGGACAGATTTTTCCCGTCGGGTTGGGGGATTGACGCCGCGAATACGCGCTTTGTGGCGCCCATAGACAGCAACATTAACGCCGACAATGTGCACCGCCTGGAACTGAAATGGGCGTACGGGCTCAGCACCGAGGCTCCACGCTTTTATCCGTTAGTGACCTCAGACACCATCTATATTGGTGATGGCGAAAAAGGTTTGTTGGCGCTTGATCGAGAAAGCGGTTGCGTGCGTTGGCGTAATGCAGAGGCCGAAGGCGGCGTTGCTAGCAGCATTGTTGCGGGTGATACAAGTTTTGGCCCGACACTGTTTTTCGCCCACNGAGAAAAAGGCGTGTTTGCAGTCCACGCTCAGAGCGGTAAGACGCTCTGGCAGCGAGGCACGCAGAGCGAGCCACTGCCCATGTATTCTGGCTCACCGTTGGTTGCGGATGGCGTGGTCTACGTGCCCATTTCCAGCCAAGAGATTGGCTTGAGCATGCTGCCGTTTTACGGCTGCTGCACTACGAGCGGCGGTATGGCGGCGTTCGATGCAGAAACTGGGCGGCAACTTTGGTATCTCCCGACAATTGAAGAAGAAGCACAAATTACCGGATCACATTTTTTCTTTGTTGAAACCTGGGGACCTAGCGGCGCCCCGGTATGGAGTGCCCCAACGCTCGATCGAGAACGCGGGCTGCTTTTTTACGGCACAGGTGAAAACTACACTGCCCCTGCCACGGACACGAGTGACGCGATTTTTGCAGTAGATAGCGCCTCCGGAAAGCGCCGTTGGGTGAANCAGTTTACGACTAACGATACGTTTAATATGTCGTGCGTTGCGGGTGGGGTGCATTGTCCAGAGAAAGAAGGGCCTGATTTGGATTTTGGAGCACCACCGCTGTTGACCAAAAACAGCGAAGGTCGGGAGCTGCTTTATGTTGCGCAAAAATCAGGAGCGGTGAGCGCGCTGGATCCGGCGACAGGACAGCGGGTTTGGTCTCAGCAGTTCGGCCGCGGTGGTTATCTAGGCGGCATTCATTGGGGGCTTGCGGCGGACACTGAACGCGGACTCTTGTATGTGCCGATTAGTGATTACCCAGCCGGCCTTGAACTCAGCGCGGCGCCAGCCCCGGGGCTTTACGCCTTGAGTTTAGATGATGGAACCGTGCAATGGTTTGCTGCCAAGGACTTTAGCGTAGAGGCATTGGCGGAGCTGGGATTTTGGCCAGGATTGTCGGCAGGGATCGTGGCCGCGGACGGTATCATTGTAGCGGGCGATTTAGCGGGACAACTAGAGGCCTATAATGCGGCTAGCGGCGATATTTTGTGGCGTTATAAAACGGCTCGATCATTCACCACCGTCAATGGGCATGAGGCCAACGGCGGCAGTATTGATTCGCATGGGCCGCTGCTGGTTGATGATTTGTTGCTGGTTAGCTCTGGGTACGCCGGTGTAAGTATGAAGGGGGGCAATGCTTTTTTAGTCTTTCAGTTAGCCGCGCCAACGGCTGGCTCGGGATCGGAGGCCGAGTAATATGACAACTGCTGTTTGGCGCCGGGTTGTTGCCACCATAGTGGATTTTGTCCTTGTGCCGGTTATAGCGATGATCGTTATGCTGGTCAGTGGGGTTATCGAAAATGCCGAAGCCTGGGCCGGGGGGTTTCCTTGGCTGCGGGTTTTTTGTCTTGGGGTCGTTGGGTATTTGCTGGTAAACGGATTCTTACTGTGGCGTCACGGGCAAACTTTGGGCAAATGGCTTGCCAAGATAAAAATCGTTGACCAGGACTCGGGACAAGTCCCGGCATTTTGGAAATTAATTTTTTTGCGCGCGCCTTTTTTTCCGCTTCTGCATGCTACGTTTATAGGTTACGGGTATTTACTTTTTATTGATCTCCTCGTGGGGCTTCGAAGAGATCGACGATGCGTTCATGATTGGGTCAGTGGCACGCGGGTAGTGGATGCTACAGAGCAACAATAACTAACTTATACGGAACGCTATGAGCTTACCGGATTTTGATTTTGGTTTAGGTGAGACTTTAGATGCTCTTCGCGACAGCGTGGCGAGTTTTTGCGCCCGCGAAATTTCGCCGATGGCGGAGGAGGTCGACCGCAGTAATGTATTTCCACGCGAGCTTTGGCCAAAGCTTGGCGAGCTCGGTGTGCTAGGCATGACTGTTCCTGAAGCATATGGGGGTGTTGATCTTGGCTATCTCGCTCACACGGTGGTTATGGAGGAGATCAGTCGGGCGTCTGGTGCTGTGGGTTTATCTTATGGCGCGCACTCTAATTTATGTGTGAACCAAATGGCGCGCTTTGGCACGGATGAACAGAAGCAAGCGTATCTGCCGAGTTTAGTCAGTGGTGAATACGTCGGTGCTTTGGCAATGAGCGAACACAATTCGGGCTCTGACGTTGTGAGTATGGGCCTACGCGCGCAGGAAGACGGTGATGACTATGTTTTGAATGGGGGCAAGATGTGGATCACCAATGGTCCCCAAGCCGACGTCCTAGTGGTTTATGCCACAGTTGATCCTCAGTTGGGATCAAAAGGCATCACTGCGTTCTTGATTGAAAAGGCTCAGACAGGGTTCACTACTGGAACCAAGCTAGACAAGCTGGGCATGCGCGGGTCGGACACGGCCGAACTCATTTTTGAAGATTGTCGCGTACCCAAAACACAAATTCTAGGCCGCGTCGGAGAAGGCGTTCGTATTCTTATGAGCGGGCTGGATTATGAGCGTGTTGTGCTTGCGGGTGGCCCGCTGGGCATCATGCGCGCGTGTTTGGATCTCGTCGCACCTTACCTAAAAGAGCGCAAACAATTTGGGCGGCCCATTGGTGAATTTCAGCTAATGCAAGGCAAACTTGCTGACTTATATACCGAAACCAATGCTGCGCGGGCGTATGTATATTCGGTCGCTGCGGCCTGCGATCACGATAGGACAACCCGCATTGATGCGGCAGGGTGCATACTTTATGCAGCCGAGCGCGCCACTCAGCATGCGCTGCAGGCGATTCAAGCATTAGGCGGCAACGGTTACATCAATGACTATTCGGCGGGCCGGTTGCTGCGGGACGCTAAGCTATACGAAATCGGTGCCGGAACCAGCGAGATTCGACGTATGTTGATCGGACGCGAGTTGTTCGACGCGACCTAGCGGTGAGGTTATAATCGCTACTAAGAGCGATTCCGCTCTAGTAGCAAGGTCGAATCCGTGGCCGTAAATTGCGGATTGCAATTTTGCGTGTTTCGTAGCTTCTAATTTATGAGGCGACTCTTGAGCGCGCTGTTGAACAATAATACTTAGTCAGGAGAACTCGATTGAGACGCTTTCTATTTTCGGTCTCGGCATTAGCTTTTTGTTTGGGAGTGTTTGCTGTCAACGCCGCACCTCCCGGAACCAATGCAGAAATCCGTGAGCGGCTGAAGCCGGCAGGCACAGTAACCAGATCCTCCCGTAAGGAGAGTGCGCCGAGTGTTGCACCCGCCCCGGCCGTTATTCAAATGGAGAAGGTCTCTCTGTCTGAAGGATCGGAGCATGAGGTGAAAATGCTTAACTCTGGCCCTGGCGGCAGCATGATTTTTGAGCCAGCGGTGATAAAGGTCTCGGTTGGCGATACCGTACACTTCAAAGCGACCGATCTTGCTCACAACTCGGCATCGGTCGCGGGTATGGTCCCGGATGGAGCTGATTCATGGGCCGGACAAATGAGTCAAGACATAAGCGTTACGCTGAATACTGAGGGCGTCTATGTGTATCAGTGCGATCCTCATGTAGTTATGGCTATGGTTGGCGTCATACAAGTAGGCAAGGCTGTAAACATGAGCGAAATAGAGGAGTCTGCGAAAAACATGAAGGCTTCTTTCGCGATGAA
>PBQQ01000004.1 GCA_002725095.1 Gammaproteobacteria bacterium | reverse complement strand
ACCGCGGATTAACTCGCCTCGCTTAATACGAAGGGGTAGGCTATAGCCGTTGTAAAGGACCCCTTAAATTATGGATCGAACCCGTGATATTCGCAGAGAATACGCTTACGCCAAGCTGAGCAAAGCGGACCTGGCCGAGCAGCCCTTGGATCAATTCGAGAGCTGGTTAGATCATGCGCTCGCCGATGCGGTACCCGACGCTACCGCTATGGCGCTGGCAACAGCAGATGGGCACGGTAAACCCTCAGTGCGCATTGTCTTGCTTAAGGACTTTGATGCCGACGGCTTTGTCTGGTTCAGCGACCAACGCAGCGAAAAAGGTCTCGCCTTGGCGGCTAATCCGCATGCGGAACTGCTCTTTTACTGGGGTGAGCTGGACCGGCAAGTACGAATTCGCGGCCCTGTTATTCGGGTTGCAGAATCAGCGGCAGACGAATATTTTTATTCTCGGCCCCGGGCCAGCCAATGGGCCGCGGCGGCCTCAGAACAAAGCCAACCTATTGCGTCACGCGCGGCTCTTGAGGCGCGTTATGCAGCACTTGCGCAAGGCGACGATCAACCGCTAAATCGACCGCAATCTTGGGGCGGCTTTTGTTTGCAGCCTCTGGCGTATGAGTTCTGGCAGGGTCGCGAGGGCCGATTACATGATCGGCTGCGGTTTCAACGTGCGTCGCTGCAAGATAATCAATGGGCTATTGATCGGCTGCAGCCCTGAGCTCCAGCGGACGGCTGATTCATCTCAGTCAGGCAAGCCCAAGACGCGCTTGGCAATGATATTTTTTTGCACTTCCATCGTGCCGCCGGCAATGGTGAGGGATTTCTGTTTTAACCAGGTCCGCGTGGCGGTTAATTCTGTGGTCTTGAACTCACCCTCCCAACCGACGCCTTGGGTGCCTAGCGCGTTAATGAGCAGTTCATCGCCCGCTTGGGTAATCAAGGCATTGGACAGCTTTACGGCGGAAGAAGCGAAGCCCGGGGCGTTCGCGGCGGTTTCTTCAATGACCCGTTGCTGAGTTAGACGTTGCGCCGCGAAAGCCATTTGGTGTTTGACCAAAGAACGGCGCAAAGAGGGTTGATCGCTGAGGTAAGGTTGCACCTGCTCAGGCAATGCACTGTTGCTGGCGCGCCCGCCTTGGGACCCGGAAGTATTTATTCCAGCATGGGTTGAGCGTTCAAACTGCAGCAAACGCTTGCCCACGGTCCATCCGTTATTGACGCCGCCTATGACGTCGTCAGCTGAAGCGATCGCGTTTTCGAACACCGTCTCGTTGAATGGCGATGCGCCACTGAGTAGACGAATCGGGCTGACTTGTACGCCGGCTTGATGCATGTCGACGAGAAGTAAACTGATGCCGAGATGTTGGGGGGCCTGCGGATCTGTGCGCGCGAGAATAAAAATATAATCGCAGTCCATGGCGTCAGACGTCCACACTTTGCGCCCGTTGATCACATAATGGTCGCCGTTGAGATCGGCCCGGCACGACAGGCTGGCGAGGTCTGAACCCGCTCCAGGCTCTGAGTAGCCCATGGCCCAGCCGCCCTCGCCACGGGCGATGCCGGGCAGCCAGCGGGCCTTTTGTGCGTCGGTGCCCAGTTCAAGAATAGTGGGTCCGATATAATTGACGCCGCGCCCTGTCAAGGGCGCGCGTGCATTGATGCGTTTCAGTTCCTCGATCAGTACCGGATAGAGCTCTCGGTCTAAACCGGCCCCACCGTATTCGACCGGCCAAGTCGGCACTGTAAAACCTCGCTCTGCCATGCGCTCGAGCCAGATGCGGCTGTCGCGATCCAATTTAATGGTAGAACTGCCCCAAGGCGTGGTTTCAACGTTGGGTTCGGCGCCATCTCTGACCCCCTCGGGACAGTTCTGCGCTAACCAACTGCGCAAGTCGGTACGAAATTCCGCAGCTTGTTTTGATTCAGACATATCAAGTCATCCAGAGTTGCTGGTAGCGATGAGTCAGTGTCAGCGTTTTGGGCACAAGGTGGCTATTTTTTGACCTATTAAAACAAAGCACATTTGGGTCGCACAGTTGTTTGCACGGCGGTTTATTTCGCCCGGGTCCGCTGTTGTGTGGTTAAACGCCGAGCCGATCATTGTCGTGCTTGATGCCCTTACATCAGCTAGGCAGGGCGGGTAGGCGTACAATTCTGAGTGTTTGTTAACCATTTCGTTGTATACAGAGGTCAAACGATCATGCTCACGGTCAGCCTCATCAGTGGCTTGTTCTGCAGCTTCTGTGCGGGTTGCCAATGTGGTGAATAACAGATCGGAACGGTACCAATACAAACGAAATGTGCCGTCATCTCGTTTAACCACAGCACCCTCTTTTATCGTGCGTCCAAGCCGGTCTTGGCTTTGGTACCAGATTTCTACGAACTCGCCGCAGACGCGTTGCGCACCGTCGCCGAAACACTCAAGCGCCTGTATGCGTTCGATTTTGCGACTCTGGGGCGCGACTTTAGCCGCATGTAGTTGAATGTCCTCACATGAGGCCGCTGGAAACATCAGTAGGCCATAGGCGTGGCAATTTGCCGATTGCTTATCGTTACTGTTGTTTAGCCACGTGCTAACAAAACGCTCTCCGTCAGCCAGTGTTTGCTGTTGCTTGTCACCGCAGCCGCCTGCCAACAGGCAGACGGCTAAGATCAGCCTACGGGCTAGCGTATTAGACGCGCTCAATGATGATGGCGGGCGCCATGCCACCGCCCGTACACATGGTGACCAGACCCGTATTTAGGTCTCGACGTTCCAACTCATCCAACACAGTGCCGATTAAAATCGAACCGGTTGCCGCGATTGGATGGCCCAATGCCATTGCGCCGCCGTTAACATTGACCTTTGCGGGGTCCAAGGCGAGGTCGCGTATGAACTTAGCAGCAACTACGGAAAATGCCTCGTTGATTTCGAACAGGTCTATATCGTCTATGGTCATGCCGGCTCGTGCTAGTGCTTTTTGCGCTGCCGGCACCGGCTCGTTGAGCATCAAGGTTGGGTCGCCGCCCACCGTTGCCATGGCCACAATGCGGGCGCGGGGTTTCCAGCCGGCTTTATCGGCGTAGGCCTTGTTGCTTAAAATCAACGCCGCAGCGCCGTCCACGACACCTGAGCTGTTGCCCGCGTGATGCACGTGATCAATTGCTAAGTCCGGGTAACGCCGTGCCACAAGCTGCGCAAAGGTTTCCCCGCCGTCATCAACGGGGGCCTGCATGAACTGTGAAAACACAGTAGGCAGGCTAGCCAGAGTTTCAAGTGTAGTACCTGGGCGCGGGAACTCTTCGCGATCGAGCGCTGTTGTGCCGTCGTCGTTGGTTACGGCAATCAAACTGCGGTCGAAATGGCCGTTGGCCATGGCGTGCTGAGCACGGTTTTGACTTTCTACCGCCAGCGCGTCTAGTTCTTCGCGGCTGAAACCTTCCAGAGTGGCAATAATGTCAGCGCATACGCCTTGATGAGGTTGCGGGTGTAAATCACGTAAGTGCAGGTTGCCACCGTCCACTGTGCGGTTGTTGTTTTCAGGCATTAACGTGGCGGTGTAAGACATCATTTCGACGCCGCCGGCGACGCATAGGTCATCCATGCCGCTCATGATATTCGCGGCCGCCAGATTCACTGAGGTGATACCCGAGCCACAAAAACGGTCCAATGTCACCGCAGAAGCCGAGGTGTCCCAGCCGGCGTCCAAGGCCGCCATGCGGCCAATGCAAGAGCCTTGCTTGCCCACTTGAGAGCTGCAGCCTACAACAACGTCGTCGATCTCAGCAGTGTTGAGACCATTGCGTTGCTCGATCCCCTCAAATACTTTCGCCAGCAAACGGCTTGGGTGGAACTCGGACAGCGAACCTTTGCCAAGTTTGCCGACGCCTCTGGGTGTCCGTGCGGCGTCAATAATGTATGCATCTGTCATAACAACTCCTTTTAATGATCAGTCAGTGGTAGCCGTTACCGGCCTTCGAATTCGGCGTCACGTTTCTCCATAAACGATGCCATACCTTCAGCGAAATCTTTCGATTGAAACAGCGGTAACAGCTGCAAGAATACGTGGTGCACATGGTCATTAAAGGTTTCGTTCATGCCCATGCGCATCATGCGCTTTGAGGCCTGGACGGCTAACGGTGCGCGACCGGCAATCTGTTTAGCCATGGTCGAGGCGCGTTCGCCAACCTCGTTATTGTTGACCACATGCGACACCAGTCCCATTTCCTCGCACTCTTTAGCGCTTAGAGTTTTGCCGGTAAAAATAATTTCGCTGGCACGTGACCAACCAATAAGGCGCGGCAAAATCCAGGTGCCGCCGGATTCTGGAACAACGCCTCTGGCGGTGAACGCTGCGGCCAGTTTGGCGTTGTCCGCCATAATACGAATATCGCAGCCTAGAGCCAGATCCATGCCGTAGCCGGCGGCCGAACCGTTAAGGGCGGCGATTGTCGGTGTGTCCAGATTATGCAGCACGGTCGGGGGTGTGTTCTTCAGATCCAAGGTTGTTGGTGTGGAACGTTCGGATGAGAGGTTGTCGGTAATGTCACTGCCGCGCAGATCAAGCCCGGCACAAAAAAACTTGCCACTGCCGGTAATGACGATAGCGCGCACATCGGCATCAGAGTCCGCTTGCAATAGGAGTTTACTAAATCGGTTTAGCATGCTGCCGGAGATCGTATTCTGTTGTTCTGGCCGGTTAAAAGTAATGGTTGCCACGTGGTCTTCCACAGAATAAAGCATTTGGTTGTCGGTCATGGTTCCCCCGGTTTCAGTTGAGTCGATATGCATCTTAGACTCTGATGCGCTGTTTTAATTTTTTTCAGTCCTATGGCTGCGCAAGAGTATATCTTTGTGCCTGGTTATAGTTGGTTCAGCGCTAAGCGCCGCGTTCCGGCATTTTTTCTTCACTTACGGCGTAACCGGCTTCCACCGGAATACACAGGTAGTGTCCATCTTCGCGTTGCTCTGTCCAAGGCAGCACCGGAACGACGTTAGAAGCTTTAGCGTTGTCCAAAGCCTGCTCTACGCTAGTTGCTGCGGCGAGCTTTTCTAGATTCCGCAGAGTCGGGAATATTACAGTCCGTTGTCCTGATTTGGCCTCTTCTACCGCCGCATCTGGCGCGATCCAAATCGAGTCGACTGACTCATAGCCGTCATGCAACGCAACATGATCAGCGGGCGCGATAGCGAGATAAAAATGTGTATCGAACCGCTTGGGCATCATCGGTGGCGTGATCCAATGAGCAAAATGGACGAGTTGATCGCAGGCGAGTTGCAGTTGTTGCTGTTGCAGGAAATCGAGCAAGCTGACCTCACCCTTGTTCATGGGCTCTCTGAATTCTTGCAGCTTGGCTAAGCGTTTGCCGCTGATCATGTCGGCCGAGCCCTGTTCTCGGGCCAATAAAATACCGCACTCTTCAAATGCTTCGCGGATCGCGCTGACCTCAGCGGCGCGCATATCCACATCGTCATGCTGACCGCTCAGGAACGGAATTAACGCGCTGTCAAAGTCTTGAGGATCGGCCTTGCCGCCGGGGAATACCAGCGCACCAGAAGCAAAGTCGATCTGATGGTGACGCACGACCATAAATACCTCCATACCAGCGCTGCCGTCGCGTAACAGCAAAATCGTTGCTGCCGGTTTGGGGTCCGGAGGGGTGGTTTTTTCGCTCATAGTGGGTGTTCTCTCGGATGCCTATTGTGTCGACGAGCCGCTTAGCGGCCCGCCACGTGTTGAATAAATGTGTCTAGAGTTTTCAGCTTTGCTGGATTAGGCCCTAGCGTGAAGTCAGGCACAATCAATTCATCCACACCAGCCTCCGCGTAGGCTTGTACAATGTCTCGGACTTCATCGGGTGTGCCGATTATGGAGGGTCGCTGAGCCGCATTTGCGCGGGCCTGTTCAAGTATTTTAGTGTCCTCGCTCATAAACAGCAGGGCCACTGCCGAGCGTTGGATGGACTTAGGGTCGCGCCCNAGCTCNGCGCAGTGTTGATCGAGAATGCGNATCTTATGCTGCANGGTCTCGACGGTACCCCAAACATTCCATTCATCCGCATGTTCTGCGGTAATGCGCAGGGTCACCTTTTCGCCGCCGCCACCGATCATGAGCGGCAGTGTTTGATGCAGCGGTTTGGGTTCTAAAGTGGCGTTGTCGAGCTGATAGTACTTACCCTGGTAATTGCTCTGGCGATTTGTGAACAGTGTTTTGATGACTCGACAGGCCTCNTCAAGTTTTTCTAAACGCTCGCCNACGGTGCCAAATTCTATGCCGTAGTGTTGGTGTTCGTTNTCCTGCCAGCCGCTTCCAAGGCCTAGGACCACCCGCCCTTGGGTAATGTGATCCAAAGTCACGGCCATTTTTGCCAGCACNGCGGGGTGTCGGTAGGTATTGCCGGTGACCAGCGTACCGATACGCAGGCGTGGCACCTCGGTTCCGATTGCCGCTAACGTGATCCAGGCTTCCGGCCAAGGCACATGAGTATCTGGCGCGTTGGGCATAAAATGATCGGCGTACCAAAAGCCGTCCCAGCCGGTCTGCTCCACATGCTTTGCCAGCAGCCTGACATCGGCGTAAGGCTGGCTTGGGCTAGGCCAAAAGCTGAATCGCATACGTTCTCCCATTTCCCCTCGCGAGCATGCTTAGATATTCGAGTAAGCGGTTGATGTTCGCTTATGTACCCGCCTATGGCAAACTGCGCCGCTAAGAGTACTCGCTGAAACCCCGTCGTTTTAATTGTTATGCCACTACTAGTAACAACCCTTGTCATTGTTCTGGTGTTCGTCTTTTTACGGATAAACCGTCAGGCGCGGCTGCGGTGGCTACGTCAGGTCGATTTGCCCGGTCTGTGGCACGAACAAGACTCTGGTTCCGCACGGACACCCCGCGAATTGCGATTATTGGGCAGTATCGCATCCGGTGACTATCGGTTGCTTGAAGGCGAGCGCGAGCAGCGTGGCCAGTGGCGCTTTCAGGGCGATCAATTGCTTCTAACCGCAGAACAGGGTGAGGTTGAAGTATTTAGTCTGCGCCTGTTTAAACCTGGACAGATCAGNTTGCAGGGAGCCGAGGGTGATGCTCGGCTGTTTCAAAAACAGGCCGACAATGTCGTTAGCATGCAGCGACCTCCCAGAGATTAACAAGGTAATGGTGTGAGCAAACGCAACCCGGAATCTAACGAGTCGGTTTTTNTTGAATTAGCCCAGCGTGGGTTAGCGTTATTGCCNGTTACCCGGCAGGTGGATTGGGCCGAGTCTTCCGCAGCGGTTTGGTTGTCCGATCGCTGGCNTGGCCAATTGCACAGAGTNGAGCGTGTCGCGAGCACTCG
Source organism: Gammaproteobacteria bacterium (assembly GCA_002725095.1). Lineage (GTDB taxonomy): Bacteria > Pseudomonadota > Gammaproteobacteria > Pseudomonadales > Azotimanducaceae > UBA4421. The sequence goes on along the minus strand of PBQQ01000004.1, from coordinate 40,795 downwards.
GCTGGAGGACTTGCTGCATATTGACCAGCANAAACGGCGNTTATTAGATAATACACACCAGTTCGTTGCCGGTTATCCAGCCAATAACGCGCTGNTATGGGGCGCGCGTGGCACGGGTAAGTCTTCTCTTGTNGCAGCTTTGGTGCAGGAATTTTTTGCGCGTGGGCTGCGCGTGGTGGAAATCGGCAAAGACGCGCTGGCTGATCTAAATAAAGTAGTGCAGCAACTCGCGGATCAACCCTATAAGTTCATCTTGTTTTGCGATGACCTTTCATTCGAAGCCACCGACCCGTCATACAAAGTGCTTAAAAGTGCGTTAGAAGGTTCGGTGTTTGCAGCGGCGACTAATGTGGTGATTTACGCCACCTCGAACCGTCGTCATTTGCTACCAGAACAGATGAGCGACAATCAGCACGCGCGAATGATCGATGATGAACTCCATCAGTCTGAGGCCACTGAAGAGAAAGTCTCCTTATCCGATCGGTTCGGTCTGTGGCTGTCATTTTATCCGTTCAAACAAGAGGCCTATTTAGACATGGTTGCCCATTGGNTTGTTGCCCTTGCAGNCGAATTCGATGCTCAGGGTCAGCCTTGGGCGATTGAACTCGAAGAATATCGGGGGCCAGCATTGCGCTGGGCGTTGGCGAGGGGAGTGCGCAGTGGACGTACCGCGCAGCACTTTGCTCGGCACTGGGTGGGCCAACAACTGTTACAGCGGTCCGAGAATCCAAACAATTAAACTGGGCAGTTTGTTCATGGTCATGAGAATTCCTTTGACAACGCATTGGCGTCGGTCTCTTCAGTTAGCGGCATTGCTGGCGATGTCGCAGCTGGGCAGCGTTCAGGCAGATACGCTGTTGTTGCACAACGGTGATCGTCTGAGCGGTACCTTAGTTTCAATTGCTGATCAAAAGGTCGCGTTTGAGACTGTCTACGCAGGGTTGTTAACCATAGAGCAGCGTGTGGTGGCACAACTTGAAACCAGCCGTGTCTATAATTTTCGCGGCGCTGCCTTTGAGCGGCAAGGTCGGTTGCTCATGCTCGATGGTCGACAAGGAGTTGGGCAGCCAGACGACTTTGCGTCTATCGATATTGCATCTATTGAGTCGGCCGATCGGCAGCGCGTGATGGCAATGCTGCCGTTGGACTGGGTGTCTCGCGTTGACTTATCGGCGGTGTTTTCTTCAGGAAACTCATCGACCGAGAGCTTTAACACGCTCGCAGAGTCGCGACTCAAACGCCCCAATGCAGAACATTTGCTGACATTGTTGCGTAATACCGAAAAAGCAGAAGGCGCCACCAGTAAGGATCAGGTGGATCTTTCTTATGGATTAAAGCGTTTTATCTCGCCGCGATGGTATGGCTCAGCGAACGGCAACTATTTCCGTGACGAGTTAAAAGACATAGATCAGCGATTGTCCATTGGTGCAGGCCTGGGATTTCAGTTAACCAATAGTCGTCGAGGCGCATTGTCCACCGAGGTGGGGGTAAGCGCGGTGCAGGAGCGGCTTAACGGCGTCGATCGAACTAACCCGGCGGCCCGCTGGGCGATTGATTTTCAACGCTACTTCTTTGATCGGCGGGTCGAAGTATTTCATCGACAAACGGTATTGGCGATCGCCTCTGAGGGTCGGGGCCAGGTGCTGACATCGAGCACGGGTCTTCGTTTTGCGCTCAGCGAGCGCGTAGATACAGCCCTGCGTACGGATTTAAATTACGAAACCAATCCTCCTCAGGGCAGTGAAAAAACCGACACCACCTACACGCTGGGTGTTGGGTTGAAGTTTTGATTTGACTGCGGGGCCGCATCCGAAAGAAACGAATAAGGTGGGTTGCTGGGCTTGACTGCACGCATAGCCGTTCTTAGAATGCGCGCCTTCTCGGACATCTAGCGCAAAATATAAGTTGTGTTGATCGTTCAGGGAGCCTGCGTCCCCTTCGTCTAGAGGCCTAGGACTCCGGGTTTTCATCCCGGCAACAGGGGTTCGAAACCCCTAGGGGACGCCACACTAAAAAGCTCTTTAGGATCAATATCTTAGAGGGCTTTTTTGTTTGGATTAGAGGCTAATTTTTCGTCCGATTTATGTGTAAATACCCAATCTATAGCCAATTTTTCAGTGATTTTCTCAAGATCTGCCGCGTCATCCTGTCGCGGCTGGTAATTCGCTCAGACCCCCAAAACCGTGTCCAGACGATCACCAATAAGATTAGGTTAATTGCTGGAGCTGTTGCGCTGTCTGGTCGATAGGCTTCGGCGCTGTAATACACGCACAATTCGCGAATGACGCAGCGCGTCGAGTGGATAGAACACAATAATCAAAGCTGAAAATGCGCTGGCTGCGGCGGGAATTAAAAATGCAGACGCGCGAATACCTTGCAATGTTTCGGCGGATTGATCGGCGCCGGCGGTATAACCAATCGCGCTCAGCAGCAGGCCGATCAAGCCAACGCCGAGGCCTGAGCCCGCCTTGCTGATTAATTGGCTCAGCCCAAACACGATGCCATCGTCGCGCACGCCGCTCCGCCACTGACCAAATTCAACAGTATCGGGCAACATGGACCAGAACATCACAGCCACAGCGCCTCCCATGACCCCATTACAAAAAGCCAGCGCAGATAGTGTGGCGACAGCTTTCACGTCGAAGAAGAATAGAACTAGATTTAACAGTGAGGCGCTGCTCGCCCCGATGACCCATACCCACCGTTTAGAAAGATGTCTTGCCACCAGCGTCCATATTGGAATTCCGATCCCTGCGCCTAAAATCCCGATAGACAGAACGTTGGAAAGGCCCTCTGGATGCCCCGCGTAGTAGTTTATGTAGTAGACGATTGACTTGCTCCCCATAGCGGAGCCGATCACCCCGACAAACGAGGCGCAACACAAAATCCAGAACGCGCGGTTGTGGCGCAGAAAGGACAGCGTTTGTCGATTTGTTACGGTTTTGGCGCTGGCTAAACTGACTTCTTCCGACGTGGTCAGGAAGATGATCACCATCATCACCGAAGACAGCAGGCCATAGACGATAGCCACCTGCACAAAGCCCTGCCGCATGTCCCCGTCGCCAAAATAGCTCGCCAGCTCGAGCATGCTCGCTGCAGTGACTATGCCGCCGGTCATGGCCGCCATCATCCTGAAACCTGCCATGGTGCCGCGTTCCTGACTGTTGTGGGTTAACGCCGCAGCTAGAGACGAGTAGGGTACTGAGGCCACGGTATAGGCTGTTCTGAAAATCATGTGCGTAATGAGGCAAGCGACTATCACGTGATCTGGGAACCACACAGGTGCAGCAAACATGCCGACAAAACTGAGCCCCATAAACGGAGCGCTAAACAAGATGTACGGACGGAATTTGCCGAAGCGCGAACGCGTTCGTGTGACGATCCACCCCATCAACGGGTCAGAAACGCCGTCCCATATGACCGGCAGCATGATGATTAGCCCTGCGATCGCTGGATCGATATTCAGAACATCGGTGTAGTAATAAAGTAGGTATAAGTTCAGGCCCGCGAAATACAGATTGAAGCCAAAATCGCCTGAGCCGTAACCCACTGTAGTCACCCAGCTCAACTTTTTTACGCTCGGGTTCGCTGAGTTTCCATGCGGGGCATAGTCGATAGATTTGGTATCGCTCACTTGAACTTAGCAGTGCGTGAAGACATTAAGGCGAGCTTAAGATGTTTGGATTTAAATTGCTCGGAAAAAGCTCCGCTCTTTTGCAATGGTTAAGTGCTTAGCGGAGTAGGATCACAATGCGGTATGCGACCAGCAATCCTGAACTAAAAACGAACCAGCATCATGTATCTAGAACACCCTTACAAACTTGGTCGTCATGAATAGTTTATTGACACGAATCGTGAAATCGCACTCAGCCCGCGAGGTCGTAATTCCAGCAGGGCTGTTTTGCCCAAACGGTTAGCCACTACTGTGCCCTAATTTCCTAGCCTGATTCATCTGCGATAGAGTGGGTCGCGTCAGGTGGCGAAAGCAGTGAGGAGAGCATGTCGCAGAGCAGTGAACCAGTGGTTGGAGACGCCGCGCCGCAAACCGTCCGATTTCAATTTCAAGGCGATGGGGGCGAGTTTTTCCGAATATGGATCGTTAATTTAGTATTGAGCTTATTGACCTTGGGGATTTATTCGGCGTGGGCAAAAGTTCGAACTAAACGCTATTTTTATGGCAACACGGAACTTGCTGGCGATCGTTTTGACTATCTGGCCAGTCCAGTTGCAATACTCAAAGGGCGGATAATCGCCGTTGTGCTGCTGGGGGTTTATACTTTCGTCAGTTATTTCTTCGCACCAATGTCCTTCTTTCTGTTTATTTTATTGATGCTGGTCATGCCGTTTTTCGTAATGCGGGCCATCCGCTTTAACGCGGTAATGAGCAGTTGGCGCGGTGTGCGCTTTGGCTTCGGTGGTGACTTACTCGGCGCTTATAAGGTCGTCTTGCTTTGGCCGTTATTTGGGCTCGTCACCCTAGGGCTGGGCATGCCTTATGCCTGGTACAAGCAAAATCAGTATCTCTACAGTCATTACTCGTATGGTCAGACTGCGGCGGCGACGTCGGCAGTCCCCAATGACTTTTATCGGGTTTTATTTAACGTAATTGGCATCAGCGTTATTGGCGGATTACTTTTGTCTGCTGTTGCCTTTATGCTGGGTGAATCTGTTGTAGCGTTGATGTTTGCCGGGGCTGGTTATGTGGCCTTGTATGTATTGATCTATGCGGGTTACCAAAGCAGCTACTTCGCAGCCGTCTACAACAATGTTCAAATTAAGGGCAGTCGCCTACAAACAGACATAACGATCACAGGATTGTTTGCGGTGGTTCTACCCAACACCATTTTTACCGCATTGACGCTCGGACTCTATTATCCCTGGGCCGCGGTTAGGCTGGCGCGCTATATGCAGTCACACCTGTGGATCGAAGCCGCAGATCTGGACGACTTCGTTGCCGCGCAGCGTGATCAACAGAACGCCCTGGGGGACGAGATCGGTGAAGCCTTTGATTTCGGCATTGGCATATAGACCGCAATGCAGCTAAAAGGAACGTACTTCGACGGCGCGACCAGTGTCGGACAACCCGCCCAATTGACGGTAGATACGCGCTCTATTCGCGTGTCTTGGGGCGATGGCGAGCGGCTAGTGGCGTTCAGCGACGTTCAGGTCGAATCTGCCCTTGGCTCGGTACCGCGCAAAGTGCTCTGGGGAGCGGACGACTACTTCGTGAGTGAAGATCAGGCGAACCTGAATACGTTGGCGAAACTTAGCGGTAGTCAGGGCTTGTCATTTTTGGTTGCGCGTTTAGAAGCGAATTTCAGAGGGGTGGCTGCGGCGGTAATGATCACGCTGGCAACGCTGGTGTTGTTCGCGGTCTACGGTATTCCGCGTATAACGGCCTCTATTGCCCACCAACTGCCGTTGGCCGTGAGTGCGCAAATGGCGCAGTCGACTCTGATAAATTTAGCCCCCTTGCTGCAGGCGTCCGAACTAACCGAGGCGCGTAAGCAGCAGTTGCGAGCGTATTTTTCTGATCATGAGCGTGCGGATGCGCCCGCGGTTGATGTGCACTTTCGGCGGGCTAGATCTTTTGTTGGACCAAATGCGTTGACCCTTAGTGGCACCACGGTGGTATTCACGGATGCCATTGTAGAATTACTGCAGGACGATCAGCAGTTGTTGGCAGTCTTTCTGCATGAGCTAGGCCACGCGCGCATGCGCCACGTCGAACAAACGCTTTTGCAGAGTGTGAGCTGGGCCGTCCTGCTGACGTTTATTACTGGTGATATAGGTGGTGTTGGTGAATTGGCGCTGACATTGCCTTTTGCCATCGGCCAGTCAGCGTACTCGCGAGAATTCGAGCGCCAAGCAGATGCTTTTGCGGTGGCTGAGTTACAGCGCCTAGGCATTAATTCAGAAGTGTTCGCGCAGGCGCTTGAGCAATTAGAACGCAGCCATAAGGGGATGTCGGATGCAGAGCCCAGCGGCATGGAGCACAGTGATGAAACCATCGGCATGCACCGCAGATTGTTAGAGTATCTAGCTTCCCACCCGATTACCGCAGATCGCATAGCTGCAATCCGAGGTGTTCCAACTTCTTAGGCGCAAATTGGCGTGTGATGGCAGTCCAGCAATTAGATGCCTAGAACATTATCCGTTCGATAAATAATTGTGGACTGTGCCTCGATGATGGATGTGGGTTTCGGGCCAAAAAACGTCAGTGTTTTAAAGCCCTGCTCGTGCAGATTGCCGAGCAGAATCTGATATTCAGAGCGATGGGTATCATCCAATATGATCACGCCGCCAGGCGACAGGGCTTCGATAGAAGCGTCTACGCACTCAACGCGGTCGAGTCCATCGACCAAAATCAGGTCGAAAGGAGAGTGGCCGATAGGCGCCTGAATGTACTCGGGCCCGGGAGACACGCTCGAAAGAGCAGCGTTGTCCGGTAAATAGGGCTGCAGTTCTTGCACCCATTCCGGCACATGCTCAACACTGGTCACGGACTCTGCGCGCGCGGCGAAATACAGTGTTGAAAAACCGCTACCGTATTCAAAAACCCGCAGGTTTTGGTCTAAACGCTCGTCGAGGAGATGTATCAGACCGTAGTTCAGCCAAGGCAACGGCTCACCATCTTTGTCGACGGGGCGGTTTTCGCGGAAGGAGCGGCCCAAGCCTGTAGTGTTAAAGAAAGATTCTGAGTGCGTCCGCAGCCGCAAGAAACGCAGCAAAGCGGATAATGCGGAACGCGGTTTAGCGGGCGGCGTAGGTGTGGCGGAATCTGTCATTTTTCGTCAATCGTTTACGTCGATCTAGAGTAGTTGCAGTGGTAACGCCTCGGCAACTTAATTTGGCCTGCGTCGTTTAGTGAACTGGGCAAAGCCAAGTGCTTTTGGCAGAATCAGTGGCTAGAGGATCGGTGGTGTGGTCAAAACGACCCAGACGCCGTTAGATGATGTAAACGCTAAACAGATGAATAGGGGAAAGCATGAAACCATCTCAAAATGAGTTCGACGTCGTGGTGGTCGGTGCTGGTTTCTCCGGTATGTATTTGCTGCATAAGTTGCGTCAGGCCGGATTGTCTGCGCGGGTGCTCGAGGCCGGAACAGACGTGGGGGGTACTTGGTACTGGAACCGTTACCCAGGTGCACGATGCGACGTGCCGAGTATCGAATACTCGTTTAGTTTTTCCCCGGAGTTGCAGCAAGAATGGCAGTGGACCGAAGTTATGGCTGCGCAACCGGAAATCCTTGATTACGCCAACCACATCGCGCAACGGTTTGATCTTCGCAGTGATATAGAGTTCTCGACGCGCGTCGCCTCGGCGCACTTTCAAGAGGACGAGCAGCGTTGGCGCGTCACTACTGATTCGGGTGTCGAATACGCTGCACGCTTTTGTGTTATGGCGACCGGCTGTCTTTCGGTGCCCAATACGCCACAAATAACTGGAGCTGACAACTTTGCAGGTGACGTTTTTCACACCGGCAATTGGCCGGCTGACGGCGTAGATTTTTCCAAGCGCCGGGTCGGAATTATCGGTACCGGATCCTCAGCGATTCAGGCCATTCCTGTGATTGCGGAGCAGGTGGAGCATCTAACGATATTTCAGCGCACCCCAAACTACACCATGCCGGCGCACAATCGGCCGCTGAGTGATGATTTCCGCAAGCAGGCCATAGAGAATTACGATGAAATTAGACAGCAGCAACGCGAGTCGCAAGTCGGAATCGTAGGCTATGGGTTTGGCTTTGGTGGTGCGGACAATGTAGAACCAACCGAGGCTATTTTGGAAACCACCGAAGCCGAGCGTGCAGCATTAGTGGAAGAAGAAGGTTTTGTCGCGATTCGTCGGTTTGCTGATGTGGCGATAGATCCGGAAGCGAACGAATTGGCGTGTGATATGTATCGGCAACAGATCGGCCGCGTGATTCATAACCCCGAAACTGCCGAAGCATTAATGCCGCGCGATTATCCCATGGGTTGCAAGCGACCGGTTATTGATACCGACTATTACGAGACCTTTAACCGAAGCAATGTCAGTTTGGTGGATTTGCGCAAAGGCGGAATCGAAACGATTACTGCAAATGGCGTTCAAACGGCTCAAGGGAATTACGAGTTTGACACCCTCGTCTACGCCACCGGCTTTGATGCCATGACTGGGGCATTGCAAAAAATAGACATTCGTGGCCGCAATAACGAACGATTGAACGATCATTGGGAGGCGGGTCCACGAACCTACCTTGGGCTGCAGATCAATGGTTTTCCTAATTTGTTCACAGTTACAGGGCCGGGCTCACCTTCGGTGCTGAGTAACATGTTGGTGTCTATTGAGCAGCACGTGGATTGGATTACCGAATGCATCGAACATATGCGTGACCGCCAGCTACGGCTCATTGAGCCGACGTTGGCTGCTGAAGACGAGTGGGTGGTGCATGTCAACGAAGTCGCTGAGGGCACTATGTTTACTGCGCCCTCATGCAACTCATGGTACCTTGGCGCCAACATCCCTGGTAAGCCGCGAATATTTATGCCCTATGTGGGCGGCGTTGGTGAATACCGCAAAAAATGTGATGAAGTGGTGGCCAATGATTACGAAGGATTTGTGCTTTCGGCATAATTGACATCCAGCAGGGCTCGTGGGGTGAGCCTCGCCGCTGCGGATAAAAAGCGGTCTGACCTCTGTGATAACAAATAGACCTCGCGTGGCATCAGTTGTTCTCTTAGACTGTCGCGTTTGGTTATTCTGGCGCGCTTGATGTTGCAACCCAAAACCGCCTATTTAACGGCGATCTCTGCTTGGTACGGTGCCTTTGGCATGCAGTCCGTGGTGTTCGCGTGGCTTGTTACCATGGTGTTGCGAGAGCCTGCAGAACGTGTGGGGCTAGCGCAGATGTCGTTGCTGCTGCCGGGTATGTTGCTCATCCTTATCGCCGGAGTTTTGGCAGATCGGATTGGACAGCGTCGCCAAGCCGCTTGGTCGCAGTTGTTCGCCGGTTTTATGCCGCTGTTGTTGGCACTGGCCGTCTATGTGCAAGCGCTGAGTTTTACCGTAATGGTCGTCTATGCGTTACTGATGGGCTGTGCTTCGGCCTTTCTAACGCCGGCGCGCGATGGTTTGCTTAACCACGTTGCCGGGGAAAACGTCCAACGCACCGTTATGCAGGCGAGTTTGTGCCAATTCGGCTTCCAGATTTTGGGTTATTCGTTTGCCGGACTGGCCGATGAGGTTGGCGCCGAGACCATTTTATTGGTTCAAAGTGTGGTGCTACTGCTCGGGGTTTGGGCATATTTGCAGCTACGCGAAGTAGCCCAAAGCGCAACCGCTACAGAGCATCGCCAAGAGGACGTGCTCACCAGCTTACGCGATGGGGCGCGCACGGTGTTCTCCAACCCACTTATGCGCACGGTAATGTTGCAGAATATCGCGATGGGCTGTTTTTTTATGGGCGCATTTATCGTTGGTTTTCCGTTGGTTATGCGCGATGTGTTCGCCGGTAGTTCCGGCGACCTCGCCGTTTTGAATGCGCTGAATTCTTTAGGCCTTGTGGTCAGTATTTCGGCTTTGTTACGGCTCGGTTTTGTGGCTCGGGCGGGTCGTGCTTTGGTTGTTGCTCAGGCGTTGGGTTCGGTGGTGCTGCTGAGCACCGGCCTTGTCAATAACCAACTGTTTTTCATGTTCCTTGTATTTGTTTGGGGTATCTGTGGTGGCATTGCTATGCCAATGTCGCGGACGTTAATGCAGCAATTGGCCCCGCCTGCCCAGCGCGCTCGGGTGATGAGTTTCTATGCGTTTTCTTTTATGGGTGCGGGGCCCATCGGCACGCTATTTTGTGGCTATTTGGCGAATTTATTCGGTCCCCAACAGGCCATTGTTATCAGTGGGGTCTGCATGCTCTCAGTGCTTGTAATCATTAGTCTTGCCAGCCCGCTTTGGGGCAGTAAATTGCAGCAGACTGAAGCTTACGCCGAACAACGATAACAGGAGGCTGGGTGCGACGGCGAGATTTCATGATAGCGGCCGGATCTCTGATCACGGCTGGCGCTTTGACGGGCTGCGGCGGTGTGCGTCCTAGTGCGGTAGTGCGGACCCAATCCGGCCAAATCCAAGGCGAGATTGCGGGTGGCATACATCGATTCTTGGGCGTTCCGTATGCCGAGCCGCCTTTCGGTAAGCTACGTTTCAAAGCCCCTGTACCACGTAAAGCGTGGGATGGTGTTTATATCGCTAATCAATATGGGTCCGCGTGTCCGCAAACGGGGCCGCTGCAGCCGGGGGTGCCGGTCGCGGGCGAAGATTGTCTTAATCTTAATATCTGGACCCCGGATCCGAGCGCAACAGATTTGCCCGTGATGGTTTGGGTTCACGGTGGTGGGCAAGTGTCTGGGTCAGGATCCATGCCGCTTTATGATGGCACCCAATTCGCCAATGAAGGCGTGGTTTTGGTGACCTGTAATCGTCGTCTGGGCGCNGAGGGTTATCTGTATCTTGAGCCAGCNATGGGGGCTGGGNTNGGCCCTGGTAATCTTGGCGTACTTGACCAAATTCAAATGTTGCGTTGGCTACAGGAGAACATNGCTGCTTTTGGTGGGGATGCCGGAAACGTCACGCTGTTCGGCCAATCCGGCGGTGCTGCTGTCGTGCAAGCGCTGGTGGCGACGCCCGCCGCGCGCGGTTTAGTGCGTCGAGTGATTCCACAAAGCGGCTCTTATGCGGCGCAGCGTCCAGAATCTGCAGAACGCATAACCGAATTTGNGCTCAAACAGCTGGCAATAGAGCCGGGTGATCTGGACACTCTCCGAACCGTGCCAAGTGCGCGGTTGGCAGCGATGTATCCGGCCATTCGTGAGCTTGGATTAGGGCAGCCCCAGCCATACTTGCCGGTAATCAGTGAATCTATGCCAGTGCATCCGGCGGATGCCGCTCATGCTGGTTTNGGACTCGANTTAGACTATCTGACCGGNTCTTGTGCCGATGAGGCCAGATTCTTTGCCATGGCAGAAGGTGCTAAGACCGGCAGTCATTTTCTCCAACGCTCGGAACAGGTTTTGGCAGCTGGAGAGGTTGATCGTCAGCGGCTTTTATCNGTGTATCTTCAGCAGCGGCCGGATCTAAGTCCTNAGGAAGCCGAACTGGCCATGCTTGGTGATGTTCGTTTTCGTGTGCCAACCTTGCGTGTGGCGCAAGGGCATTCGCTGCGGGGATCGGGTAAGACCTACTGTTATTACTTCGCTTGGTCGCCTCCGCAGATAGGTGCTGCTCATGGTTTGGACCTCATCATGTTCGGCAACGGGATGCCATTTAAAACCGATGTNGAGACCGCCGAAGCCGATGAAGTGGGCGCCTTTATGCGNAGNGCATGGAGCAACTTTGCNCGCAACGGAGACCCGAGCGTTGCAGGTTTAGAGTGGCCTCAATACAACAACAAGCGCCAGAGTACGGTGGCGATCGACGCTCANCCAAGGGTCTTTGAGCAGCCGTTTGCTCAGCAGAGTCGAATANTAGGNCGGGTGATGGCGAACAGTTGGCAAGCCATGGGGCTCTNAGACCCNNCAATTGGCNGCGTAAAAAAGTTAAGTAACAAGATACGCAAAACGAAAAAGGGCCGGAGAACCNGCCCTTTTGCTCAATTAAGAGCAGCTCGTAGTTAAGGATCAACTACGCGAGATGACCCCTAAAACTTGCAATAGATAACACTGATCACCTCCTTTTGATAATTACTAATGGGAGTTCGATTATGTGCGAGCCTTTAGATAAATCAAGAACAAAACCGACCGACTTTATGGCGAAATTTCGGCCACACAGCAGAGCAGGGTGTGAAAAAAGGATAGCGTTTGACACCCACCTGCACTTCTATAGAATTTCGCGTCCCAAGGCGCAATGCCTTAAAGGTTCAAAGCGGGAATAGCTCAGTTGGTAGAGCACCACCTTGCCAAGGTGGAAGTCGCGAGTTCGAGTCTCGTTTCCCGCTCCAAATTTTTCACGCTCTAGTAACGGGAACCGNGTTTGATTGCTTAACCNTCGGCGCAATCACCGCGACAGNTTCGCTGCCGCGTGTTTCCCGCTCCANTCAATNGGTAGCATCTAGGCGGGTTTGTTTTCAAAAAATCTCTTGGTAACCCTTAGTGTGCATAAAGTGAGGACCAAGATGACGCAGCTTTTGGCGATTGCTGTGACAGGCTCGATAGTGCCGGTATTTCTCTGAACTAGAGGGCTGTGTCTTCACGCTGTTCTCGTCTGCCCGAAAACGCCGGCAGTTTTATGAGTTTGAACGATGAATTCGATGAAATTTCAAGCTGAGTTCATGGTCTCACAGCGGTTAAGCTAAGGCTGAGCGACCCCTGTTTAGTGGTTTGGCGATTCTGGGGCTGTGTCTAAGCGGTTAAGGAGNGACATGAATTTTNCGTTAAGCGAACAGCAGAGTGCCTTTGTTGATGTTGCCGGGGNATTCGCCCGTGAGCAATTGACGCCGAATGCGGCGACCTGGGACGAGCAAAAAATCTTCCCGGTAGAAACATTGCGCGCCGCCGGGGAACTAGGTTTTTGCGGAATGTACTGTCCTGCTGANGTCGGCGGGACCGGTCTGACGCGCATGGATGCGGCACTGATTCTCGAGGAACTTGCTCAAGGCTGCACGTCCACCGCTGCCTATCTTTCGATTCATAACATGGCTGCGTGGATGGTGGCGACGTGGGGAACCGAGCAAGTTCGCCATGACTGGGCGGGAGCATTAGCCGCGGGTACTAAATTGGCATCCTATTGTTTGACCGAAGCCAATGCAGGGTCGGATGCAGCCTCTTTAGTGACTAGTGCTCGGCGGGACGGTGAGGACTATGTGTTAAACGGCGCGAAAGCGTTTATCAGCGGCGCTGGTGATACCGATGTTTTGGTGGTCATGGCGCGTACCGGGGCGGAAGGTTCTGGGGGCATTAGCGCCTTTGTTGTGCCCAGTGATACGGTGGGTCTGAGTTTCGGTAAGAACGAAACAAAAATGGGTTGGAACAGTCAGCCGACCCGCGCCATCAGTTTTGAGAATGTTCGGGTTCCCTTGCATTGTTTGTTGGGTGCGCAAGGCGAAGGGTTCTCGATCGCTATGCAAGGCCTAGAGGGCGGTCGCATTAACATTGCGGCGTGTTCCTTGGGCGCGGCTCAGGTGACCCTGGATATGACCCAGCGTTATCTGTCCGAGCGTAAGCAATTCGGTCAGGCGCTAGCAGACTTCCAAGCGCTGCAGTTTCGTTTGGCCGACATGGCCACCGAACTCGTCGCCGCTCGGCAAATGGTCTACAAAGCAGCTTGGGCCTTGGATTCAGATCACCCTGAAAAAACCGCTTACTGTGCGATGGCAAAGCGCTTTGCCACGGATACCGGATTTAAGGTGTGTAACGAGGCCATGCAACTGCACGGTGGCTACGGGTACCTGCGCGACTTTCCAATTGAGCGTTTTTTTCGTGACGCTCGGGTACATCAAATTTTGGAAGGCACCAACGAAGTCATGCGCGTCATTATTGCGCGCCGATTGCTGCAGCCTAATGGTACGGAGAACTTAAAATGAACGACGCGTTAATCCTCGAGCACCGTGAATACGTCAGTGTGCTGACATTTAATAATCCACCTGCTCACACGTGGACGCCGAAAAGTCTGCAGCAGTTGCAGGAAATCGTCGTCGGGCTGAATTCGAGTAACAGCAATCGTGCTCTTGTTTTGACCGGTGCTGGCGACAAGTTTTTTTCTGCCGGAGCGGATCTACAGCGTTTTCAGCATCGCGATGTGGCTCAGGCGACGAATTTTTCAACGGCGTTTGGTGACGCATTTCAGGTGTTAAGTGCCTACCAAGGCGTGAGCATTGCCGCTATTAATGGCTACGCCATGGGCGGTGGCTTGGAGGTTGCGTTGGCCTGTGATGTGCGCATTGCCGAACAACACGCACAGATGGCACTGCCCGAGTGTGCAGTGGGCTTATTGCCTTGTGGGCTTGGCACCCAACAATTGGCCTGGCTGGTGGGCGAGCAGTGGGCTAAACGGATGGTGCTGCTGGGTGAGCGTTTGTCTGCCGAGCAAGCTCTGACCATTGGATTGGTGTCCGAGGTGGTGGCTTCTGGCGAGGCACTGCAGCATTGTTTAGAGCTTGTTGAACCGATACAAAAACAGAGCCCTACCGCAGTAGATTACTGCAAGGAATTGATCATGGCTGCGCGTGAACAGTCCATGAGCGCGGGCTACGCGCTTGAGCGACAGCGGTTTATAGAGCTATGGCAAAACGACAATCAATTTGAAGGTGTGAGCGCGTTTCTCGAAAAACGGCCGGCGCAGTGGCACGCTAAAGCAAAGGGGTTAGAGCAATGAGTAGCAGTGAACAAACCATCGCTTTCATTGGCTTGGGTAATATGGGCGCGCCCATGGTCGCCAATTTGTGCGCCAAGGGGTTCGGTGTTCGAGCGTTTGATGTATCCGCTCAGGCGTTGCAAAACGCGGTAGCCGTGGGTTGCGAGGCGGCGGTGAGTGCAACAGATGCCGTGGCTGGAGCGGACGTGGTGCTGACCATGTTGCCCAATGGTGAGATCGTTGAAAGTCTGCTGATTGATGAGCAGCGTTTACTCGAAGTGATTCCCTCGGGTGCGTTGTTAATCGATTGCTCCACTGTGTCAGCGACCACGAGTTTGCGGGTTCATCAACACGCGGACAGTCTGGGTGTGCAGTGTTTGGATGCGCCGGTGTCCGGTGGTGTGGGGGCAGCCAAGGCAGGCACTCTGGCCTTTATGTGCGGTGGCACGCAGCACGCATTTGCCGCGGCCCAAGCCGTGCTGGGCGCGATGGGCGCGAATATCTTTCGTGCTGGTGATGCGGGTGCCGGGCAAACCGCAAAAATATGCAACAACATGTTATTAGCGGTGCACATGGCTGGAACTGCAGAGGCGCTGCAGATGGGGGTTAACAACGGCCTCGATCCGGCGGTACTGTCAGAGATTATGCGTAAAAGCTCTGGCGGCAATTGGTCGCTTGAAAAATATAACCCGTACCCTGGCGTTATGCCTGAGGTGCCAGCCAGCAACGACTATGCCGGTGGGTTTTTGGTAAAGCTCATGCTTAAAGATTTGGGGTTAGCAGCCAATGCGGGCAAGACGTCGAGCTCCAAAACTCCTATGGGGGATCAAGCCCATGCACTGTTTCAGCAACTCAAAGATTCTGCAGAGGACGCTGAAGGTAAAGACTTCTCCAGCATCCTAAAGATATTTCAGTAACCTACTCTGCTGGGGCAGGGTCATTGTCGGCCTCACTTTGAGCGACGGCTTCGCGTTCCAGTAATCGTGCGCCGCGCAAAATACCGCCCAGAGCATAGTTGCCCTCATGACAGGCGTACTCGTACATCTTCTCATTGGTGGCTGGCCATGGGTATTCGCCGCTCCATGGCTCGCTCCAATTCGGGTCTTCAACAGTAAACGCATAGCGCAGTGTGTTGTTGTCGATGCGAGAAATGCGTTCGGTTACCTTCAGTTCTTGACTCGCAAGCGTCAGCCCAGGCTCTTCACGAAAGTTCTGGGTTTCAATGACTAACGTATCGCCTTCCCAATGTCCCACAGAAGCACCAAGCCAACTGGGCGTCGAAGTTGCCTGGCTTTTTAAGGGAATAACGCGCGCGTCGTGATTCATTTCGTTGATGATGACGACGTGGTCATCCGTTTGTACGACGCGTTTGAAGTTGTTGTACATAACCGGCAGCGCTGGCGGCCCAGACGTGGAGCCAAAGCCAAGAATGCAGCGTTCAGCGAGGGGTCTTAATTCAGGGTCATCATAGGGTCCTTGGGGTAAATCGATCCACCACGCCGTGCCAGTATTCTCGTGATAGAACGCTTGCAGTGCCTTCGCGGCCTGCATTCCGCGAAGCGACAGACTGGGCATCCGGCCATTGGCAGGCTGCGTAATGATCGAGGTGCGATATTCACCATCGAGTTTGAAATTACTTTCGCCGATGTCGACATAAAAAGCATTGTAGCCGCCCACTTTGCCAGCAGCGCCGCTAAATTCGGGGGCATAAATTTCCGCGCCGCCTTCTGGTGGTGCGTCTCGATCCGGGTTAGAGGGTGTGGCGTCTTTGGCGAGATTAGCGGCCCAGTATTCTGAAATTTGCTGGGCTTCTGTGGGGGTTATGGTCAGTTTGTCACCGTAACGCTTAGGACGCTGCAGCGGCGTCAGTGTGGCGACGTTGTAGGTGCCGGTCAGGTCGGGTTGGCCGCCTGCGGTGCGTTTAGTGTCAGCTTGGACGCTGGTGCCCAAAAGGATGACGATTAATGCCGTCGCTGCGCTGATAACTTGGTGCGAACCCATGCTCTGTCTCCACAAAAATCTTGCTGCCTGCAGCATAGTGTTGGGTGTTTGTGTTGTCTATGTCGTGGCAACGAGTTGCTCAGTCTATGGCGGCCTGTTCGGTTGTGGCCGCACTTAACTGGCGAATTCTTTGGTAGTTGCTGCTGATGTAACGAAGTCGCAGGCCCGCACCTACCGCGACCACCGCCAATGCAAGAGTCAATCCCGTCCAGTAGCCATAAACCCCCAACGGCGCATTGCCCGCAACTCCTTCGGCCAGTACATAACCCAAGGGCAGTGCCAGCCCCCAGTAACTGACCAGGCTGATTACCATTGGCACCGTTGTATCTTTGTAGCCGCGCAATGCGCTTACTAGTACAGCTTGGGTATCGTCGACGATTTGATAAACGGCAATAAACAGCAGCAGTACAACGGCAACGGCGGTAACGGCAGCGTCTGTCGTATACACACTGACCAGTGGGTAGCGTAGTGCGACCAGCAGGACACTGATCGTGAGCGCATAGCCAATCGCAAACTTCAGCATCGCCCATCCAGTATCGCGCGCCGCGTCCAATTCGTCGCGGCCGATAAGGAACCCAATTCGAATGCTCGCGGCGTTGCCGATCGCCATGGGTATAACGTAAGTCATCCAGTTCAAGTTGCCGGCGATGGAATGAGCGGCCATTTCTGTGACGCCGATCTTNGCTATGAACAAAGCGATTACCCCGAAAAGGGCCATTTCCAGAAACACAGTGAGGGCGATGGGCAGGCCCAGCTTAAAGATTTTCGCCATAGTCTGTAGGTGTGGCCACTCAAAGACGGCGAAAAATCGCGTCGCGCGGAAGTAGGGCTTGCGCAAAAACAGCAACATAAAGCTCAGCTCGACCCAGAATACAATCGCTGTCGCGTAGCCACAGCCGACACCGCCAAGCTCTGGGAAGCCGAATTTGCCGTAAATCAGCACGTAATTGAGCAAGGCATTCAGCGGCAATATGCTGGCCGCAATGATCATGGGTGGGCGGGTATGGCCCAGCCCTTCAAGCACATAGCGAAACGAGATATAGAAGATGACCGGCGGCACGCCAAAAGATAGGCCGTNCAGGTAATCGCCCGCAATTTGCGCGGTGCGCAAATCAATACCTGCGTAAAGGAAGATCTCGGTCGCGTATTGCAAAGCGACGATCAGNCCGGTGCTGTTGATTAGGCACAGCCATAAATTTTGTCGCAGCTGGTGGCCTACCTCATTGACGCGGTCGGCCCCGTGTAATTGCGAGGTGATCGGCNTCAAAGCCATGCTGATACCAGTAGCTAGAAAGAACAGTGGCCACATGAAGTTCCCGCCTAGAGACACGCCGGCCAGATCAACCGCGCTGTAGCGCCCCGCCATTGCGGTGTCTATGAATCCAGTGCCCATGATGAAAAGCTGGGTCAGCACCATGGGCCAACCCATCACGGCCACCGGTTTTAATAACGCGACAATTGATGTTTTCTGACTTTGGGCCATGGCAGATTTGCTTAAGCGACAAAAAAAGAGCGCGATTTTTGCAGTTTCGTCGGGTCTTTGCATCGAATTTCTGCGGTCGATGGTAAACTTACACGGTGAAGTTGGCTGCTAGTTGGTTTTATAAGTAAACAGCGTGAGCGGGAGTAACTGAGTTGGAAACAATGAGCGTGGTGGTTATATCCTTGCTGGCTTTCGTTGCGGGCGGATTGCTCGGCTACTTTTTGTTGCGCTCGGGGATCCTAGGCCATGCGCGCNTCGTCGAGCTCGAGCAGGCGTTGGCGGCCAGCGAGGCGGAACGCGCCGAGTATAAGCAGCAGGTNACTGCTGAGTTCACAGATACGGCCGAAAAATTTCGCGCGCTTAATCGCAGCTATGAGGATCTGCACAGACAATTGNCAAAGAGTGCCAATGCGCTTTGTGGCGAAGCCGGTGCGCCAACATTGATAGATTATTCGGGCGCCTCATCTTTGCCAGAGCAACCGGCGCATGCGACAGACTCGGGCCGTGCTTCAGTCGATGTTTCAGCGCAGCATGTTGAAGCGACCNCGGACTTAACAACAGCTGGCGTAAACGACCACAATCAGGACGCAATTGAAACGNCATCGGAAGCTGACAGTATCGCAGCGCCCGCAGATGCCAAAGAGCGTGAACAAAAGATCGATCAAACTCACGCCTGAGGGCGTTGATTCCCCAAAATGCTGACGCGTTCGCCGTAGCGGCTTTCAGGCCAGTAATCCCAGACCGCGTGGTGCTGGGTGCAGCGGTTATCCCACAACGTCAGCGTATTCGGCTGCCATTCCACACGGCAGGTCAGTCGAGCGGTAGTGGCGATGTGGGTCAACAGTGCGTCCAATAAAGCACGGCTTTCCCAGTTACGCATACCCTTAATGTGCGATGTNAAACCGCTGTTCACGAACAGGACTTTTTTGCCGGTTTCTGGATGCGTNACCACCACTGGATGTTCGTTTTTTGGGTACTCGGTATCGGTTGGGGGTGCGACCCGGTAGTTCCCCAAGTAGGGAATGGCCCCGTCGTGTACCGCGACCAGACCGTCGAGCATCTGTTTCATGATATCGCTGAGTAGGTCATAGGCCAGATACATGTCAGCGAACATCGTATCGCCACCACCGTTAACAGGCGGCTCTTTGACCAGCAGCATCGATGCCATAGGCGGAATCGGATCGCAGGTGACGTCTGTGTGCCAGGCATTGCCGGCGGTATACGCTGAATCTTTAGTGGTTTTTACTTTGAGTATTTCCGGGTCGCCGCCGTAGCTGTGCTGCATCGGGTGCACATGNAACGTGCCGAATTTGCGCGCAAACAGTTTGTGCTGCTCGCGATCGATGTCTTGATCCCGAAACACCAATACNTGCCAATCCAGCCAGGCTCGGTAAATTTCGCTGAACTGCTCNTTGCTCANNGGCTGGCGCAGATCCACGCCAGCGATTTCNGCGCCTATGTGTGGCGTTAAGCTCGAAACCTCTATAGATGTATAACCCTCAACTGCTGACATTGCTCCCCTCCCCAGGTGCTTATTCGGGTAATCCAAGTACCCGCTTGGCAATGATATTCGCTTGAATCTCATTACTGCCGCCGTAAATCGTCGTTGCCTTTGTGTGCAGCCACTCTTCGGTAGCGGTCAGTTCGGCAGCGCTGAAGCCGTTATCGGTGTCCGCGCCCAACCCCCGAAAGCCCATGAGTTCGCGTTTTAGTTCGGCTCCATCCTGCTGCAGGGCNGCACCAAANAGTTTGAAAATAGACGTTGTNGCTCCAGGGGTGCCACCCGATTTATTTTCGGCATTGGCACGCAAGGCGGTAAGGCGAAATGCCGCGCGGTTCATGTTCAACGTNGTNACTTGTTCACGTATTGCTGGGTCGCTGATGCGTCCGTCTGCTTCGCCAATGTACTGTTTGGCGATGTCTGCCAAGCTTGCGCCGGTTTGACTCGGTCGAGCGCCACCGCTCAGTCCGCCGATACCCGAGCGTTCGAATTGCAGTAGGCGTTTACCNACCGTCCAACCTTTATTCAGTTCACCCACTAAGTTGTCTTTGCTCGCGATGGCGTTGTCNAAGAACGTTTCGCAGAAGGGCGAGGATCCTGAGATCAGTCGAATCGGTTTAACCGTTACGCCGGGTTGATCCATGGTCAGCAGTACAAAACTGATGCCCTCATGTTTGGGCGCATCAAAATCCGTACGCACCAAGGCAAACATCCANTCAGCGGTCGCAGCCNCGGAGGTCCAAATCTTTTGTCCGTTGATCACGAAGTGATCGCCGTTGTCGTCGGCGCGAGAATTCAGTGCGGCGAGGTCGGAGCCTGCATTAGGCTCGGAATAGCCCTGACACCATTGCAGTTCTCCGCGGATTATTTTCGGTAAGTGTTCAGCTTTTTGCGCATCGTTGCCGTATTCGAGCAGCGTTGGCCCGATCATAGACATGCCCATGCCCACCAGTGGCGTGCGCGCATTCATGGCGGCCATTTCTTCGTACAAAACCTTAGCTTGAGCATTACTGAGACCGCCACCGCCGTATTCCGTCGGCCATGTAGGTGCGGTAAAGCCTTTTTCTGCACAGCGCTCTACCCATAATGCGACATCTCGCTCTAAGGTGATCTTAGTNCTGCCAATAGACTGTTGNCCTGGGCCTTTTGCACCGTCAGGGCAGTTCTCAGAAAGCCAAGCACTGACGTCCTGACGAAATTCACGCAACTCAGCCACACTCTCGGCCATGGCACTCCCCTTAAATAGTTCCAAAGTTCATTAATAGTCGGTATAGACTAAGGCGTCGTCAATACCCGTTTTGCACCTTTAGGGGGGAGTATGCTTGCATTGTCGCCATTTCAGTTAGCCGACATGACCGGTGAAACGCGCAGTTTCTCGGGCAAGGCCCAGACCATAGTGTGNTTTATCAAAGAAGATTGTCCGACCTGNCGGGAGGTTATGCCCGTGCTTGTGGCCATGCACGAGGCGTTGGCTCAACATCTGGAGTTTTTAGTGGTTGGGCAAACTGTCGACGGCAATCGACAGTTGCAGGAGCAATTCGCGCTGCCATTTTCGTTGCTCGACGACAGCGNCCTAAAGGTGTCGTTTGCGACGGACATTGAAACCGTGCCTACCTTACTGGTCACAGACAGCGATGGGTCAACGGTGACCGAGCAAGTTGGTTTTGTGCGCGACGATTGGCAGCGCGTGGTCAATGAACTTGAGGATCAACATCAAAGCGACGTGTCATCCATAGACTGGGCGAGCTTGCCNGAATGGCGACCGGGGTGCGGTTCTNTGTCGGTNGACCCAGCGCACGCAGAGCGTTTGTTGGCGGAAGCCGAAAATAGCCCGATCCGTGCGCGCCGCATTGATGTCGGNAGCCTCGATGACGAATTTGAATTTNTGTTTGATCAGGGATTCTCTGACGGTTTGCCAGTGATTCCNCCTACGCCTNAACGGGTAGTGCGTATGCTCAGCGGTACCCATCGAGACGCGCAGGAGGTGATTGCCGTTATGCCACCGAATATGGGCGAGGTAACGGTAGAAAAGATCGCGATCAATTGTGTNATGGCAGGCTGTAAACCGGAGTANCTGCCTGTGGTCATCGCGGCCNTACAAGCTGTGTGTACCGACGATTTTAATATCCACGGGGTAATGGCAACCACTATGGGCGCAAGTCCTGTGATGGTGGTAAATGGGCCGATTCGGCATCGTATTGGCATGAATATGGGTATTGGCGCTCTGGGTCAGGGTAATCGAGCCAATGCCACAATTGGTCGTGCGTTACGGCTGACCGTGCGCAATATCGGTGGCGCTATACCCGGCGGTACTGAGCGCTCTACNTTGTCTAATCCGATGAAGTTCACCATGTGTTTTGCAGAATGGGAAGAGCGCTCTTGTTGGGAGCCCTTGCATGTGGAGCGCGGCTTTCAACCGGACGAATCGGTGGTGACCATTTTTGCTATGACCAGTGGTCCGGTACTCACGATTGATGAAGGGTCGCTGGACGGTCGGGCTTTGGCAGGCACGCTCGGTCAGGCGAGTCGAACGATATTGAATGACCGAGCCTACAGTTTCACCAACACACTTATGGTGGTGTCGCCGGAGCATGTCGATACGTTCTCCAAGGGCGGTGATTTCAGTAAAGCCGAACTGCGCAGGCATATGCAGGCAGCCAGTGCCAAAACCTATCGGCAATTAATAGCGGACGACGTTTCTGGAGTTGGTCTAAAACCAGCCCAAGCGGCGCAAATGAGCGACGAACAGTTGGATCGGGTCGTTGAAAAGTTCAAAGACGATGAGGATATTCACATCGTCGTTGCGGGCAGCGAAGCCGGGAAATTCACGGGCAGCTTCCATGGATGGTTAACCGGCAGTCGCGGCTCCATTCCGGTATCGCAAAAAATTGGCACCTAATNACTAAGGTTTTTGTAAACTCAAGAAAAACAGGAGGGCAGATATGTCTTTAACGATTCTCGATCCGACCAANGAGGCGGTGCCTCTGGAGCGGAAAATTACGCCGCGACCGAAGGTGATCAAGGGCAAGGTTGCGTTTTTAGATATTTCTAAGCCGCGCGGCAGTGTACTTCTTGATCGCCTGCAAGAGGCCTTCGAGCAGCGCTTGCCACAGGTGGAAATTACTCGNTACATGAAACCTACGTTTTCCAAGCCTGCGCCCGATGCGTTGCGTGCGGAAATCAATGCCGCCAACGACTTTGTTGTCGAGGCGCTGGCTGACTGAGGCTCTTGTACCACGTGCAGTTTGCATGACACGGTATGGTTTGAGATTCAGGGNACCCCGGCGGTTTCCATTGCGTCGTCCGAATTTACGGATGCTGCGCAAACCCAAGCCGAAGCGTTGGGTATGCAGGATGCCAAGCGGGTGTTCGTTGCACATCCAATTCAGGACGCNGATGATCAGCAAATGACCTCCAAGGCGGACGCGATTGTGGATGAGGTGATCGCAGCGCTGAGCGCTTAGTCTGCTCAAGACATTGGCGTCGTCGACTTGAGCGGGGCCCAAGGAACTGCTTTGCAGAAACCGATTTACTACGGCTATTACCTCGTCGGTGCGGCGTTCGTCGCGCAATTTGTAGCGATTGGCATATACAGCTACGTGCTCGGTGCGTTTATGGAACCCATGATCGCCGAGATGGGCTGGACGCGCGCTGAGTTCACCTTGACCCGCACCATCGGACAGTTGGTCATGGCAGCGGTAGGTCTGTTTATTGGGGCCAAGGTCGATCGGCTGGGCGGCCGACCGATTATGCTTACAGGTGCGACCTTTCTGGTGACGGGGCTGTGCTTGCACACTTGGATCAGTTCGCTGTGGGCCTGGTGGATACTAAATGGTGTTGTGGTCACCGCCGGCTGCGCCATGATCGGTAACTTAGTTGTCAATGTGACCCTGTCTAAATGGTTTGTAGTTAATCGCGGCATTGTGGTGGCGATCGCGGCAATGGGCGTGTCGTTTGGTGGCATTATTTTGACGCCGTTAGCCACTNANCTNGTTGACACAATTGGTTGGCGACAGGCTTGGGTGGTGCTTGGANTAGGTGCCGCAGTTTTAATGTANCCGGTGGCTTTAACGATGCGNCGCGCCCCAGAGGACTTTGGGTTACACCCNGATGGTCTAACAGAGCAGCAAGTAGAGGCGGGCGCGGGCCGCCTCGCGGAATCGGAATTTGCCAATTCATATACGCGTGGCGAAGCATTGCGGACATTTTCCTTCTACGCGCTCGTCGTCGCTTTCGGCTGTTTTTCGATCAATATCATTGTCGTATTGCTCTTGGCGCTCCCGTATCTCACAGACAACGGTCTGAGCCGCGATGTCGCGGCTTGGGCCATCGCCGTGGCATCGGTCCCGGCGATGCTGTCGAAACCGTTATGGGGCTATCTGATTGATCGNAGCCCNGCNAAACCCCTTGCCGCGATTTCCGCCTCCATGTGTGGCGTTGCGCTTTATTGCATCGTTTTTGCGGTAGCTCAGCAGCACATATTTTGGATCTATGCTGCGTTCTTTTTATTGGGNTTGGGGTGGGGTGGTATGATCCCAATGCAAGAGGTGATCTGGGCGTCGTTTTTTGGTCGGCGTTATTTGGGAGGTATTCGTGGCGCCGCGATGCCCTATGCGCTGGCGCTGGGCGCGGCAGCGCCGTGGCTCGTTTCCTATTATCGAGACGTGACCGGAGAGTATGCGGGCGCGCTTATGGTGGTGGCCGGCTTAAATGTCGTCTCTGGTTTGATGATCTTTTTTGTACCGCCGCCTGCGCCCAAGAATGNGGGCTCGGAAATGGCGTTTAGGANCTGATGTGTAACTTGACACGTGCAGAAGGTGTTAGATCATGCATATCTGGACACGGAGGGAAGCAATGAACATAACGGTAACGCCTCAGGGGGCGGTAGGNGCCGAAGTCAGTAACGTCGATTTGAANGATCTCGATGACGNAACCTTGANNGAACTGCGCAGNGCTTATGCGCAGCACAGCGTGCTGTTTTTTCATGGCCAAAAGTTAACGCCTGCAGCGCACATTAAGTTTGCCGAGCGTTGGGGTGCNATCAACGTCAACAGATTTTTTACGCCGGTAGAAAAGCACCCGCAAATTGCTGAAGTGCGTAAAGAGCCTGAGCAAACGTTCAATATTGGTGGTGGCTGGCATACCGATCATTCCTATGATCAGATCCCGGCGCTTGGGTCGTTACTCTATGCGAAAGAAGTGCCGTTAATGGGCGGCGATACCCTGTTCGCCAGTTGTGCNGCAGCATTCGACACCTTGTCCGAAGGTATAAAAGACATGCTGCGATCGTTGCGTGCGNTGCATTCGTCTCGTCATGTATTCGGCAAAGTCGCGGCGTTACCGGATGACATGGCCGGTCTTTTTGCCAATGCAGATCAGGCTACGCAAGACGCGGAACATCCGGTGGTCATTCGGCATCCGTTGTCGGGTCGCGAAGTACTGTATGTAAATCCCGGTTTCACCACCCATTTTGTTGGTTGGACGGTGCCAGAGTCAGAAGC
This sequence comes from Gammaproteobacteria bacterium, assembly GCA_002725095.1. Taxonomy (GTDB): domain Bacteria; phylum Pseudomonadota; class Gammaproteobacteria; order Pseudomonadales; family Azotimanducaceae; genus UBA4421. The sequence continues at coordinate 15,986 of PBQQ01000004.1, read as the reverse complement.
CTTATTAGCCTATCTATACCAACACATNGCGCGTCCGGAACACACCTGCCGATTTCACTGGCAGCCCGGATCGCTGGCATTTTGGGATAATCGAGCGACTTGGCATTTGGCGGTCAACGATTACCACGGCGAGCGGCGCTTAATGCACCGCATCACAGTAGAAGGTGAGCCGCTTACCGCGGCCAATGCCTAAATTTTAGCGAAACAGGCGCGGATTTCTTCCACGTAAATCTCGGGCTGTTCGAAGGCCGCAAAGTGACCACCTTTCGGGCGCTCGTTCCAATAAACGATCTTNGTGTATTGGCGTTCTGCAAAGCGCTGACTGGTGCGAAAAATTTCTTTGGGGAAAATTGTGCCNCCCATGGGCACGTTTACCGGAGTTGGCTGCGCGCCTTTACCAAAGCTGTGCCAGTACAGGCGTCCAGATGACGCAGAGGTGTTGTTTAACCAATACACCATGATGTTATCNAGCATCTCGTCCCGGTTNAGCACGTTAGCCGGGTCGCCGTCACAATCTGTCCAAGACCAGTATTTTTCTAAGATCCACGCAGCTTGACCACTGGGTGAGTCGGCCAGTCCATAGCTGAGCGTTTGTGGTCNAGTGGCCTGTTGTTTTGAATAGCCAGAGTCCCACTCCTGATAGTGGGCGAGGCCTGCAAGAGCGGACATCTCGTGTTCTGTTAGATCCTTGGCGCTTGGGTCTGGCGGCGCCAAAACCATGTTGATATGAATGCCGAGGCAATGCTCGGTGTCTTGTCGGCCAATANCGGAGGTGATCGCGGAGCCCCAGTCGCCGCCTTGGGCGAGGTAGTGGTCATACCCAAGGCGCGCCATGAGCATCGCGAAGGTTTCCGCCATTTTCTCGACGCTCCAACCGGTTTTGGTCGGTTTGCCAGAAAACCCGTAACCGGGCAGCGACGGGATCACCAGATGAAACGCTTGGTCTGTGNCNAGCCCATGATCCTGAGGCTCGGTCAGCGGTCCGATCACCTTAAGGAACTCGACGATGGAACCCGGCCAGCCATGGCTTAGCAGCAATGGACGCGCATTCTCGTGGCTGGAACGCACGTGTAGAAAGTGAATATCCAGTCCATTCACTTCGGTGACGAAGTTGTCGTAAGCATTCAGCCGGTTCGCCAGTCGTTGATGGTCGTAGTCGCTGGCCCAATAGGCCATGAGGCTTTTTTGGTAGTCGAGCGGCACGCCCTGAGTCCAGTCGTCGACTGTTTCTTGGTCNGGCCAACGGGTGGCGTCTAGACGTGTCTTGAGNTCTTTGACGACCTCGTCACTTATGNCGATGGTCAAAGGTCGAATATCACTCATGGTTTGTCCTTAACATTAAGAGCGGGTGGAGTAACTACAGCGAGGCGCAGATGTGGCCGCCGTCTACGACGAGCACCGAGCCGGTCATGTAGCGTGAAGCGTCGCTGGCCAGCAACAGTAGCGGGCCGTCAAGATCAGGAAAATTGCCAGTGCGCCGCATNGGAATGCCTTTTACGAATTCTTCGGCCATNGGNGATTCCAACAGNATACGGCTGACGTCGGTTAGAAAATATCCNGGTGCCAGAGCGTTGACCCGAATGTCGTATTTTGCGGCCTCCAAAGACATCACCTCAGTCATGCGGGTCATACCGCCCTTGGACACTGCGTAAGGGAANTGGCCTTTAATGGTGCGCGAATCTGTAATGGACGACACCATAATAATATTGCCGCCATTCTGNTTGTGCGCCACCACGCGATCGGTGTAGAGCTTTGAAACGAGCCATGCGGACTTCAAGTTAGTGTCGAGGACGAAGTCCCAATCGTCTTCGTCAATGGTGTGATAGGTCTTGGCACCCGCTTCAACCCCGGCGTTGTTTATAACCACATCACAGCGGCCATATTGGTCGAAGGCGCTGNCCAGAAATCCTGCAATGCTGCTTTTGTCGCGAACATCGAGCGGTACCGCCAGTGCTTCACCGCCGTTTTGCTTAATCTCGTCGACACAGTCTTGCAGCTTGTCTAAGCGCCGCGCACCTAAGACAACTTTTGCACCTTGAGCGGCCAGCACCCCAGCAAAATGGTAGCCGAATCCGGANGATGCGCCAGTGATCGCGATGACGCGGTCGGTGAGGTCAAATGTGGTTTGCGCGGTTGTTTGCGTGCTCAAAATTCTCTCCCAAAAATTAAGCGACCCATAGTTCGTTGTGGCGTTTGNAAAAAAATACCAAAGCGACCNAGGAAGATCACGACNAGCGTTGATGCTAACACAGCTCATTCCAAGCCTGATCCAGATTAGAATGTCTGTTTTACAACGAACAGGGGGCGGTTATGCNGCCAAGACGATCGGCGCTCTATATGCCGGCGGCAAATACGCGCGCTATGGACAAGGCGCGCGATTTGGCCTGCGACACAGTGATATTTGACCTCGAAGACGCGGTGGCGGTGTCGAGCAAAGTTGAGGCACGTGGCAATGTCGTNCAGCAGATTTCGGCGGGCGGCTATGCTCGGCGCGAGCTTATCGTTCGCGTTAACGGGCTGGATACTCCATGGGGTAGCGATGACGTAGGTGCGTGTGCCCGGTTGCCGGTTCATGCGCTGTTGTTTCCCAAAGTGTCTAGCGCAGATTACGTCGAAGAAATCGATGCTCTGTTGCGGCAAATTAATCCCGACATGCCGATCTGGATCATGATTGAAACGCCCACAGCGCTGTTAGATATGCAGCAGTTTNCTGGGCATCCACGTGTGCGGGTTTTGGTAATGGGTACCAGCGACCTCGTGCAGGAATTACGCGCAACTCATACCGTCGATCGCCACAATCTAGCCTACGCGCTGCAACGCAGCGTTGCCGTGGCGCGCCACTTTGGTAANGACATTCTCGACGGGGTGCACTTGGATTTTCGTAATACCGAGAGTCTCTACAGAGTCTGCGAAGACGCTAAAGCAATGGGCTTTGATGGCAAGACGTTAATCCACCCGGATCAGATTGAGNCGGCGAATACCGTGTTTGGCTATAGCCCTGCCGAGGAAGCCCAGGCGCGAGCAGTAATTGCCGCTTGGCAGGAGGCAGAGGCGCAAGGCAGCGGGGTGGCCGAACTTGACGGCCAGCTTATTGAAAATTTACATGCGGCGGAGGCGCAGCGCGTTATCGCCTATGCTGAAGCGCAGCGTCAAGNCGACTAAGCTTTGGCGCGCTGTAACATTGTTGGCAGCGGCACACGCGCCCACNCCGATTTAAGCTGGTGAGGTATNGCGAGCATGGCCGGAGTCGTGACCAAGGTCAGCAGCGTTGCAAAGGTCAGACCAGAGACAATGGCCTGNGACAACGGCACCCAAAGTGTGGAAAGCTGACCACCTTGTACGATGGTGCGGTTGATTACGTCGATACTGAGATTGCTGGCTAGCGGCAACAGCCCAAAAACCGTGGTCACGGTGGTTAGCATCACGGGTCGTAAGCGCTGCGCGCCAGTGCGCACAATTAGTTCTATGTAGTCTTGTTCTGGGTTTTCTGTGCGCAGCTTATTGTATGTATCGATCAGCACAATGTTGTTGTTTACAACAATTCCNGCCAGAGCGACCACGCCCACACCGGTTAAAATTGCGCTAAATGGGTTGCCGGTAATCAATAATCCGAGCAGTACCCCGGCCGTNGAGAGGATTACCGCAAACAGAATTAATGTGCTCTGATAGAAGCTATTAAACTGCGTGACCAACAGCACAAACATCAGCAGCAGGGAGAGTGAAAAAGCCACCCCGACAAAAGCGAGAGACTCGGCCTGTTCTTCATTGGCCCCCCGAAACGTGATATTGAGTTCTGCAGGCCAGTCTTGGGTATCAATCCAGGCTTGCAGTTCCTTGACCTTATCGTCAGCAAGAATACCCGGTGCGACGTCGGCCAATACTTTTTTGATGGGAATGCCATTGTGTCGCTCAATGGTGTCGACATTCGGAATGGGCTCCAAACTTACAAAATTCGACAGCGGCACTAAGCCACTTGCCGTATTGATGCGCAGCTGGTCCAAAGCCAGCAGGCCTCGCGACTCGCTTGGATAGCGCACCCTGATATCCACGCCGTCATCGGCNCGGTCTGGTCGATATTCACCCACCTTGACACCGTTGGTGACCAGCTGCACTGCAACACCCACTTGGCTCACATCGGCGCCGTAGATGGCAGCCTGAGCGCGATCGACGTTGAGCTTAAACTCGACGCCGGGCAGGGCTCGGCTGTCGTCAATATCACGCAGGCCCTTCACCTGCGATTGCATATGTTTGACGATCTTCGCCACAGCCGGTTCAAGCAGACTGCGATTGTACGAGGACAATTCAATGTTGATGTCTTTGCCAACCGGCGGACCCATATCTTCCGCACGGGCTTCGACCTGAATACCGGAAATGTTTGCAGAACGCGCGCGTATTTCNTCAAGGATCTCTGTCGCTGTGTTGCGGCGCTGCGGCTGGTCGTAAAGCTCTACGAACATGCTCCCGATACGGTCACTGCCGCCGTTGCGGCTAGGTTGCCCGGACAACTGNGTCCGCACACTCAGGTGCTCAATGCCCTCTATTTCTAAAACCTGATCCTCAACCTCTTTNACNANNGCGTTGGTCTCATCAACGCTCAGATTGCCACGCGCGCGAATGCTCACGCTGGCAAATTTTGATTCTGCTTGAGAAAAGTAAATAAGCCCGCTGCCATACTGGCCGTAGGCCCAGAAGGTAGTAAATAAAATGGCAAGAGTGACGGCCATCGTAATCAGNCCGTAGCGNGCGGCAAAGCCAAGTATTCGTGCGTANACACCGGTTAGCGAACGCAGTTCGCGCGGGTCGCCTTGCTCNAATANNTCCAATGTCCNTTGNGCTTNTTTNCCTTTNCTGCCAGCGCGCCCAATCAGGGCGCCNATTGCTGGTCCGAACACCAACGCATAAAGCAGCGAGCCACTGAGGACGGTGAACACNGTAACGGGTAAAAAACGCATGAACTTGCCAGATACNCCGGGCCAAAACATCAGCGGCAGGAACGCGGCNAAGGTTGTGGCGATNGAGGCAGTTACCGGCCAAAACATCCNTTTGGCGGCGGCTAAATAGGCGTCTTGGCTGGCTAAACCCTCGGTCATTTTGCGATCGGCGTACTCGGTCACAACAATCGCGCCGTCAATCAACATACCTAAGCCCAGTAGCATGCCGAACATCACCATGAAATTGAACGAGTAGCCCAATAGGTAGATAAATATGAGCGAAAACAGGAACGACGCTGGGATACCAAAGCCGACGATCAGCCCGCTGCGAAGGCCCATTGCAGCGACNACGATGACCATCACCAAGCAAAGCGCGGTGAGAATATTGCCCTCAAGTTCTACAACTTGGCTCTCGGCATAAGGGGCTTGATCGGTGGAGTAGAAGATATCCACCTTGGCCGGCAGTTTTTGTCGGAACGCTTCGGTGACGCTTTTAGTATTGGCAATGGCCTGAATGACGTTGCTATTAGCGCGTTTCACAATTTCTAGGGCGATAGTCGTTTTACCGTCCACTCGTGAATACTGGCTGCGGTCCTTAAACGTCCGACGCACTTCGGCCACGTCGCTTAGCGCTATTACGGTATCACCATCTGATTTCACCGGAATATCGTAAATGTCGCTGTAGCTCTCGATGACGCTGGGCACTTTAACGGCGAAACGGCCTTCTCCGTTATCTAAACTGCCCGCGGGAATCAGCCGGTTATTCCGCGCAATGCTGTTGATGATTTGCTCGGATGACAGCCCGTAGGTTTCGAGCTCTTTTGGATTAATGACCGCTTCGAGAAGCTCTTCGCGCGAACCCAGTAAGTCTGCAGAAAGAATGTCCGGTTGCGNCTCTATCAGATCACGCAGATCCAGCGCGAGGGTGTACAACATGCGTTCGGGTACATCACCGACCAAATTCACCTGAATGATGGGGAATTCACTCGTTGATTGTTCTTGTATGATGGGTTCTTCAGCCGTGCTGGGAAACTCCACCTTGGCCCGATCCACCGCCTCGCGCGTGTCCGTAAGCGCTTGATCGAGGTCAAAGTCAGGGTCGAACTCCACCATCACTGTGCCGGCATTTTCGGAGGCATAGGCGTTGATTTCTTCTATNCCTTCGNCCTGCCGTAATTCGATCTCTAGCGGCATCACCAACAGCCGTTCTGCGTCTTCTGGTGATATGCCTTCGTGCACCACGGTAATGACGAAAAACGGTACGCTGATATCCGGATCACCCTCGACCGGAATGGAGCATCGCGCAAGAATACCGCTCAATAAAATCATGAACAGCAGCAGTAGGGTCGTTCTTGACCGGCTGATCGCGGCTTCGAGTAATCTAAACATAGAAGATTTACGTGCCTGTGTTTGCAGACTGCGCGACAGCGCCGGTTAATCTGCCGCGCAAATCTGGATCAACCCGCTCACCGGCAACGACCATTTCTTGACCCACGGTAATCACGGTGGTTTGGTTCGGCAGACCAGTTACCCACACGCCGTCGGCCCCTTCACTGATGATTTCTATTGTGTGGAAATGCACGATGTTGTTGTCGTCCAATACTCGAACGCCAATGGCNCCACTGTCGTCGAGGGCAAACAGGGCAGGGCTGACTTTTTGCGCCAACACGCGGTCCGCCGGGATTTTAATTTCTGCGGTAATCCCGGATCGCAGAGCGCCGTCTGAATTGTCCAGTTGAATTTCCACCGCGTAGGTTCGAGTTTGCGGGTCACTCTGCTGGCCAACAAAGGTCACAGGGCCGGTAACCGTTCGGCCGTCGGCCAAAACGCCGATCGCCAACTCACCAAGATTTAGGTCCAGCACGTCTTTCTCTGAGACACGGCCNACCATAAGCATCGGATTCAGGTCGACAATAGTNGCGCAACCCTGGCCGGGATTAACGTAATCACCGATCTCTACGTGCACATCTTCAACCACACCGGCAAACGGTGCGCGTATCAAGATTTTTTCGACATCTAGTTGGCGTCGTTTTAGTTGTGCTGCGGCGCTGGCTAAGCGCGCCTTCGTCGCTGCGATGGCGCTGTCNGAGTTAAANCCCTTGGCTTCCAGNTTCAGNGCGCCCTGATAATCGATGCGCGCCTGACTGACCAACTCTTGCGCTTCAATGAGGGCCGTTTGTCGATCCTCGATGGATAGCTCGCACAGCACAGTATCGGTCGTCACAACATCACCGCGCTCGACGCGGCGATCGACGATTCGACCAATGATTTCTGCCCGTGCNTTNACCGTGCGTTTGTTCTGGGTCTTGCCTCGAATGTTAGTGTAACGAATTTTCTCAACCGCACGTATTTGCTCCGCGCGCACACGGGTTGGAATCGAATCGNTACCGATTTCCTCGTTGATCCGATTCTGCTCCGCTATAGAGGGATCAATCACCGTAGGCGCNGAGTTTATCTGGCCTGACACCAGCCAAACGGTTAGCGAAACGGCAATCGTGGCGGCCCAAATATAGGTTGAACGCATGTATCAATCCGCGTTGGTTAGAATTCACGTTACTTAAAGTAACAAAAGGATGCGTAACATAGCCAAAAGTTCACCAAAGTTCTACTGGCAAGCGACAAAATGCTGCAACAGGTCGCACGATAGGGGTCCGTGGTTCAACGGAGCGTGAAAGTTGAATGTTCTTTTGGTTCGCGGGTTCGTCTGTTCGACTGGAGTTGTGGTCGGGCCAGCGAGTGCGGTGGCAGAGGGGTTCAGCTGCGGCAAGAGCGGCATCAGCCGCTCTTGCGTTCAGCTTCTTTAGGCTCGCTTAACGGCGTCAGCGTGCAAATCTGACAATCGACTATGCCGCCGCACTTGGGCGCGCAGCCATGCGCTCGTACCATGCGTGAATGTGGGTCAGTCCCTGATCGTAAGGTTGGCCCACAGTACCGCCGAATGCGAGAAAACAGTAAAGCAAAACGTCTGCCATACTGATTGTTTCGCCCCCAATAAATGACCGCCCATCACTCATGAGATCGTTTAACCAAGCGGTTTTCTCGCGCGCGATTTGCTTTAGACCATCGGCCGCCTCAGGAATCGTGATCATCCTATCTTTGAACAACGGCATGCCCTCGCTGTAGCGGAACCCACTGGTTAACGGTTCGCAAATATTCAGATCGACCCGTCGCGTCCACATGCGCGTATTGGCTCGCGCTTCGGCAGAGTCGCCCAATAAAGTGACCCCCTCAGCCTGCTCGTCAAGGTATTCGCAGATTGCGGTAATCTCGGCCAAAATTTCGCCATTACTCATCTCTAGGCAGGGCATCTGACCAGAAGGATTCAAGTCTAAATAAGGTGCTTGCCGATTAGCACCGGCCATAAGGTCGACCGCCTCAAGCTCCAGCTCCACACCACATTCAGCCGCGTACATGCGCACCACGTGTGGGTTCGGCCCCACAGAGTTGTAAAGTTTCATAAAATTTCCCCCAGTTAGATTAAGTTAAGTTGAATTCAACGGCCATAGATTACCACTCGCCGATGTTTTCCATGCTCAGCCATGGTTCGGTGGGTGCCAGCGCCTCGCCTGTTTGNAATAGTTCNACAGAGATCCCGTCAGGCGATCGGACAAANGCCATACGTCCGTCTCTGGGCGGNCGATTAATGACAACATCGTTGCTGGCTAGGCGCTCGCAGGNAGCATAGATGTCATCGACACGATAAGCGAGATGNCCGAAGTTGCGNCCGCCAGAATACGATTCAGGATCCCAGTTNTAGGTNAGNTCGACCTGNGCGCTCTCGTTGCCCGGTGCGCTNAGAAAAACCAGCGTGAANCGNCCTTGATCGTTGTCAAAGCGNCGCAATTCCTCGAGACCNAGCGCGTCGCAATAAAACTTTAGCGACGCGTCGAGATCGGACACTCGAACCATAGTGTGTAGGTATTGCATGACATNTTTGCTGACAGAAAGACAACAGTTTAGCGGTAAGCGTGTCTGCCTCGCTACCCGTCTAAAGTCGATCGACCTGTGGCGGTCACACCTGATGTTGCATGTGCTTAAACCGCCGCGGTGAGCCTTTACCGCTGCACCCAGCCGCCGCTGAACGGTATGGCTTGACCCACAAAAAAGTCGCTGTTGTCTGATGCCAGAAACAGCGCGAACTCTGCGTCTTCCTTGGCGGTTGCCAAGCGACCTAAGGGCACTTGCCGTCGCAGGGATTTTTTAAACGATTCCTGTTCGCGCAGAGACTCAGGGTAATAAACCGGATTTTCTACATAATTTTGCGCGATCAGATTGACCTGAACATTGTGCGGTGCCGCTTCAACGCCAAGTGCNTGCACATAGCCGACNTGAGCGGCNCGCGCNGCACTNTAAGCGGCGAGNGTACGCATNCCGCGCAANGCAGCAGCGCTGCCATANACNACAATTTTTCCTGCACCGCGNTGCATCATTTGNGGCAGCACNGCTCGGCACAGGCGATGCAGCGGATGCACCATGATGTCGAAAGCGGTATGCCAGTCCTCGTCATTGAGTTCAGCAGTCGCAATCCCGCTGAAGTTTTCGGAGGCCAGATTAGCGATCAACACATCAACGTCCCCAACCTCTTGAACCAATTCCTCACAGCGGCCCAAGGCACGCAAGTCAGAAGTGTCGGTGGTGACTATCGCGCCTTCGGCAGTGAAAAGTTCTGCCGTCGCGGGGCCCATGTAGTCATCGGCTTGNGTAATCAGTACCCGTTTGTTCAGCAGGCGCTGGGTCATGGTTGTGCTCCAGAAAAAGAATTAAGGCTAGCACGCGGTTGGTCATGATGCTGCTGATGAAAGCGTGAGGAATGAAACCATACCGGTGTATACTGCTGCGCCGTTTCGAACCCCGACAAGAGGAAAAAAATAATGACAGAACAGGCTGTATCCAGAGTGCAACGTGGCGGTTTGCAGGTGGCTTCAGAGCTCGACGCATTGATCCTTGATCAAGCGATTCCGGGNACCGGTGTGTCGATAGACGATTTTTGGGCGGGGTTTGAGCGTTGNCTTACCGAATTGGGGCCGGTAAACAAAAAGTTGCTGGCGTTNCGTGATGAATTTCAGCAACAGATCGATCAGTGGCATCTCGAACGCAAAGGTCACGTNATAGATCCGTTGGAGTACAAAGCGTTTTTGCAGGACATTGGCTACCTGCTGCCAGAACCGGATTCCGTAACCATAACCACCACCAAAGTTGANGCAGAGATCGCGACGATTGCCGGTCCGCAGTTGGTGGTGCCGGTGATGAACGCACGCTACGCGCTCAATGCAGCAAATGCGCGCTGGGGCAGTTTGTACGACGCCTTTTATGGCACCGACATCATTCCCGAGTCGCCGGGTAAAGAAAAAGGCAGTAGTTACAACCCCGCGCGTGGCGAACTCGTGGTCGCTCGAGTAGCAGAGGTATTGGATGCCATGGTGCCGCTTGCGCAAGGCAGCCATAGCGATGTTGTCGCCTATGGTATTGGCACCAGCNAGGAAGGGCAGCGTCAGCTGCGAGCGATTTTGCAAGACGGCGGCAATACTCCGTTAGCCGACCCCGAGCAATTCGTTGGNTTTGTTGGTGAGTCTGAACCCAGCAGCATCTTGCTCGCCCANAATGGCTTACATCTGGATATTTTGATCGACCCCAACCATCCCGTGGGGGCAGTTCATCCCGCCGGCGTGAAGGACGTGGAAATTGAGTCTGCGATAACGACCATTCAAGACTGCGAAGACTCAGTGGCCGCAGTAGATGCCGAAGACAAGTGTGTTGTATACGGCAATTGGCTTGGCCTTATGAAAGGCGACCTTGAAGAAGTGATGGAGAAAGGCGGCCAGCGTCTGGTGCGTAAACTCAATCCGGACCGTCAATATACAGACCTTCAAGGCCAGCCGCTGACCATGCACGGACGCAGCCTGATGCTGGTGCGCAACGTCGGGCATCTCATGACCACTGATGCCGTACTCGATGCTCAGGGCAACGAAGTCCCAGAAGGTTTTCTTGATGGGTTTGTCACCTCCCTGTCGGCAATGCACGACATNCAAGGTGCCGGACCGCTGCGCAACTCCCGCGCCGGCAGTGTGTACATCGTTAAGCCAAAGATGCATGGGCCAGACGAAGTTGCGTTGGCCGTAGCGCTCTTTGACCAAATTGAAGAAACGTTGGGGCTAACACGCAACACGTTAAAAATTGGCGTTATGGATGAAGAGCGCCGCACCAGTATTAACCTAAAGGCCTGCGTCGCCGAGGCGAAAGACCGCATCGTATTTATTAATACCGGATTTCTAGACCGCACAGGCGATGAGATCCACACGAGTATGCAAGCGGGCCCTGTGTTGGCAAAGGAAGAGCTTAAGGCCCAGACCTGGATCAAAGCCTACGAAGACTCGAATGTGGATGTTGGGNTGGCCACNGGATTCCGTGGTAAGGGTCAGATTGGTAAAGGCATGTGGCCCAAGCCTGACGAAATGGCAGAGATGTTGGCGGTAAAAGCNGNGCANCCTAAAGCNGGNGCGAGCACGGCATGGGTGCCNTCGCCAACCGCAGCGTCACTGCATGCGCTGCANTATCACGAAGTCAGCGTCGCGTCGGTGCAACAAGAACTGCAAGCGCGGGCACCAGCCAGTGTCGATGATATTTTGCAAATCCCCTTGCTTGGCGGTAAGAACCTAGCAGCGGACGAAGTGCAAAGTGAGTTGGACAACAATGCTCAGGGCATTTTGGGGTACGTAGTGCGTTGGGTCGATCAAGGTGTCGGCTGTTCAAAAGTGCCAGACATCAATGATGTGGGGCTTATGGAGGACCGGGCGACGTTGCGCATATCCAGCCAGCACATCANTAACTGGNTNCATCATGGNATTTGTTCCGAAGCCCAAGTAATGGAAACCTTNCNGCGCATGGCGGCGGTGGTGGACGAGCAGAATGCGGGTGACGACGACTACCGGGCGATGGCGCCGAATTTTAATGACAGCGTAGCGTTTCAGGCGGCCTGCGACCTTATATTCGAAGGGTTGGAGCAGCCAAGCGGTTACACCGAGCCGGTGTTGCATGCGCGCCGACGCGAAGCGAAAGCCAAATACGCAGGTTCTTAAGCGTCGAGGAATATTATGGGCAGTCTTAGCGGTCAGTTTGCGTTGGTCACCGGTGCCGGTCGTGGGATCGGTGCCGCGACCGCAGAGAAATTAACGGCAGCGGGAGCGCGCGTGTTGGTCAATGACTTAGACGCAGACGTGGCCGCAGAAGTTGCTGCTCGCCTNGATGGCGCTNTAGCGTTTCCGGCTGACCTCACCGAACCAGCAGCGGCAGACGCACTTATAGAGTTTGCGCTGTCGGCGTTTGGTGGGCTCGATATTGTCGTCAACAACGCCGGCTACATTTGGCACAGTGCGATTCATAACATGACAGACGAACAGTGGGACGCAATGTTAGACATTCATGCCAGCGCGCAATTTCGTGTACTGCGAGCATACGGGCGCTGGTTGCGTGGTGTGGCGGATCAGACCTCACCCGTGCGCAAGGTCGTGAACATTTCCTCCACCATGGGCCTGCATGGGGGCGCGACCCAACTGGCCTATTCAGCAGGCAAGGCAGCGGTTGTGGGTTTAACAAAAACTCTAGCAAAAGAGTGGGGGCGTTTTAACGTCACAGTCAATGCTGTGGCCTTCGGCGCGATTGATACGCGCTTGACCAGTCCCTACGAAAACGAACCCAATATTTCGATGGTAAAGGGCCAGCCCCGTAAAGTGGGCTTGAGTATCGAGCAGATTAAACAGGCCGAGGCCGCTTCGCCTTTAGGGCGTATCGGCCGTGTCGAGGACGCGGCTAACGCCATCTACCTCATGTGCATACCCGAATCCAATTGGATTACGGGTGAGGTATTGCTCGCCAGCGGTGGTGTTCGAAGTTAGCCCTCTCGCGCCTTTGCGTACGGCGCTACCGCGGGCACCTACAGAAAAAGCGCTTGCGCGGGCGGCGCGTAAAGCAGGCGCTCAGGTGCTGTCCTAAAAGTCCCGAATCAATGCGATCTAGGGTCGCTGACCCCTTTCGGAATTCGAATNTTNTCGACCAATTGCAGCACATGTTCCGGCACATCCGGGGTAAGGCGCGAGACCGTGAGCGCCACCGAAAAATTCAGCACGGCCCCTAATGTGCCGATACCTTCGGGTGAAATGCCCAACCACCAGTGTTCGGCAGAGTTCAATTCTGGCGCGACAAACTTAAAAAATGCGATGTAGCTGAAGCAGAAAATTAACCCCACCAGCATGCCGCTGATGGCACCNTCCTTATTCATGCGCCGATCGAATATGCCCAGTAAAATTGCTGGGAACAGTGACGCGGCGGCGAGGCCAAAAGCGAACGCCACCACCTGCGCGACAAAACCNGGCGGATCGATCCCGAGATAGCCGGCAATCAAAATCGCCGTCACCGCAGCCACGCGGGCATAAAAAAGTTCCTGACGATCAGAAAGACCCTTGGCCATGGTTTGTTTTAACAGGTCATGAGAGATCGACGTAGAAATCACCAGCAGCAGTCCCGCAGCAGTAGACAATGCCGCCGCCAGACTGCCAGCGGCCACCAGTGCGATCACCCAGCCGGGCAATTGGGCGATTTCAGGATTCGCTAAAACCATAATGTCGCGATCCACATAAACCTCATTGCTCGACTCGGTGGGCGTATTAGTCACCGTGCGCGAGCCNTCGGCGCGGCGCNTGTCATCAAAAGTAGGCTTGCCGTCGAAGGCTGCACCGGGATGGTATTGAATACGCCCGTCATTGTTCTTGTCCTGCCAGCCAATAAGGCCGATGTCCTCCCAACTCTTAAACCAGCCAGCAACCTCGGTGTATTGNGTGTTATGCACGGTATCGACAAAGTTTAGGCGCGCGAATGCACCCACAGCAGGAGCGGTGGTGTACAAAAGCGCGATAAACAGCAGGGCATAACCTGCAGATTTACGCGCGTCGGACACTTTCGGTACGGTAAAGAATCGGACAATGACGTGCGGCAGACCGGCGGTGCCAATCATCAACGCCATAGTGATGGCAAAGACATCAATCTTACTTTTCATGCCCTCGGTGTAGGGNGCGAAACCCAACTCGACCAGCGTGTTGTCGAGTTTCTGCAGNACCGACAAACCAGAGCCATCGGCGACTTCAGCGCCCAGGCCGATCTGTGGNATGGGAATGCCAGTGATCAGCATCGAAATGAATATCGCGGGCACAAGATAAGCAAAAATCAGCACACAGTATTGAGCCACTTGGGTATAGGTAATGCCCTTCATGCCGCCGAGCACCGCGTACATGAACACGACTGCCATGCCCACGATCACGCCCCAGAAAATAGGAATGTTGAGAAATTGCGAGAACACAATGCCAACCCCGCGCATTTGCCCGGCGACATAGGTAAAGGAGATTAGAATCAGGCAAATCACCGCAACCACCCGGGCGGCAGTGGAGTAATAGCGAGAACCGATAAAGTCCGGCACGGTAAACTCGCCAAATTTGCGCAAGTAGGGCGCGAGCAGTAGCGCCAGAATGACATAGCCGCCGGTCCAGCCCATCAGGTACACCGCACCGTCGTAACCCATAAACGCAATGATGCCGGCCATTGAAATGAACGACGCCGCGCTCATCCAGTCGGCGGCCGTAGCCATGCCGTTAGCGATGGGGTGGACGCCACCCCCAGCGACATAAAACTCTTTTGTTGACCCGGCGCGGGACCAAATCGCAATGCCGATGTACAGCGAAAACGACAGAAAAACGAAGAGATAAGTAAGCTGTTGAGCGTCCATATTAGGCGTCATCCTCATCGTCGTCAGAAACGCCGAATTGGCGGTCAATCTTTTTCATCTTGTAGGTATAAAAAAAGATCAAGCCGATAAACACATAGATCGACCCCTGCTGAGCCCACCAGAAACCAAGTTTGAAGCCGAAAAACGGAATTTCATTAAGTTGCTCAACGAGCAGAATGCCGAAGCCGAAAGACACCGTGAACCAAATAGCGAGCAACACCAGCATCAGTCGAATGTTGGCTTTCCAGTAAGCTTGATTGTCCATACTGCCCCTCCAAAGGCGTTGCCCAAGATCAGTGGGGGTACAAAGTACCCGAAACCTCGGTGGCGTGGAACACTCTTGGTTTCAGATATGGCGGCGCGAGTCAGAGGGGATCGACCTCATACGAAATTGTCGCTAGCCTTAACCACTTTAGGGGGAATCATGCCTACACCGGTCCAGCCGATTCGGCCCGCAGCGACAGTAATTGTCGTGCGCGAAGCGCCGTCAAGTTATGAAATATTTATGCTTAAGCGCACCAGTAAAGCCAGCTTTGCCTCGGACATGTATGTGTTCCCGGGTGGCCGTGTAGACGCAGATGATCACCTCCATAAATACGATGCATTTCGTCACGGGCCAACCGATGCTCAGGCCGCCCAAGTCAAAGCGCTTGGAGACGAATGGCGCGGGTTCTGGATTGCGGCAATTCGGGAGACCTTCGAAGAAGCGGGTTTGCTGCTGGCGTATGATGAAAGTGGCACGTTGATCTCGTTTGATGATGAACAAACTCATGAGCGGTTTGCAGCCTATCGCGACCCGCTGCACGACGGAGAGGTGTCGTTATTAGACATTTGTCAGCGCGAGTCCCTGCGGTTGGCGGTAGATCATGTGCACTTTTATAATCGTTTCATTACCCCGCTGGGTCGTCCCCGCCGTTTCGACACCCGTTTTTTTATCGCCAGCGCACCGGAAAGCCAGCGCGGCAGTCACGACGCCCAGGAAACCGTGGACAGCATATGGGTCACTCCCCAGCAGGCGCTAGAGCGCCATGCCGCAGGTGAATTCGACTTAATGAATGTGACCCGTATCCAACTGGAATGGCTGGCGCAGTACGCGCATAAACAGGCGCTACTGGATATGTCTCAAGCTAATCAGACGTTTCCGGTGCGACGTCCTGTACTTCCGAAGTAGCTAACGGAAAGGGTAAGCGATATGGATCGGCAGATTTGGGATAGATTCGGTGATCTGGCGACCATCTGCGAATTGCGGATCGTTCGATGACGATCGGTCTTGAAGTGGCGTT
>PBQQ01000024.1 GCA_002725095.1 Gammaproteobacteria bacterium | reverse complement strand
TGTTGCCAGCCCGCGCCTAGCCCAAGCACCACACGACCGTCTGCGAGGTTGTCCAAGGTAGAAACCATGTTGGCGAGAACCGCTGGGTGGCGATAGGTATTGCCGGCAACGAGGGTGCCAAGACGCACTCGGGGAACGTCTCGAGCGAGGGCAGCCATGGTGATCCAACTCTCGTGCACAGGTATCAAGGCATCCTCTTCCGGTAAGAAATGGTCGGCGAGCCAGATGCCGTCCCAGCCAGTCGCCTCTGCGTGTTGCGCCAGAATCTTGGTGGATTCGTAGTCGCTGCGTGGATTAGGCCAAAAGCCGAATCGCATATTTTCGCTGATCATTAATTCCGTCCTGCCTGCAATTCAACGTAGTGGCGGTAGCGCCCGCTTTCGATTGCCAAGAGTTCCTCGTGCGAGCCTGACTCCAAGATCTGACCTTCATCTAAAAAATAGATTTTGTCTGCGTGGGTGATGGTCGAGAGTCTGTGTGCAATGATGACGACCAACTTTTCTTTTGCTGCCTCATGTAAGGCATCGATAAGGTAGGACTCGGTTTCTGGGTCGAGAGCTGATGTGGGTTCGTCGAGAATCAGTATTTTCGATTTTTTTAATAGGCCGCGGGCAATCGATACGCGTTGCTTCTGACCAACAGAAAGTTTACTGGTTATGGTGCCAAGATTCGTGTCGTAGCCGTCCGGTAGCGCCATAATAAAATCGTGCGCCCCTGCAGTTCGGGCCACGGCATGTATCTCTTGGACAGACGCATTAGGATTGCCGTAACGTATGTTGTCTGCGATAGAGTCAGAAAACAGTTGGGTTTCCTGAAAGACATAGGCTACTTGTTGTCTCAGGCTTGGGACGGAGATATCTTTCACGTCTACATCATCGACGGATACTGTGCCGGTAGAGGCCGTTAGAAAATTCGGTATCAGATACGCGAGGCTGGTTTTGCCTGCGCCGGTTGGCCCGACCAGAGCTACGATTTCTCCCAGTTGTGCGTCAAGATTAATGTTCTTTAGAGCGACGCGGCCATCAGGGTAGGTTAGTGAAACGCTGTGCATCTTTATGCCGCGTTGAATTTCAGGAATAGTCATCCCATCTTGAAATCGTTCGCTTGGTAGGTCGAACAGATTAAACACTCTGGCTAACCCGGCGATTAATACTTGAAGGCTGGTGTAGAGAAAGCCGAAGGAGTAAAAAACGGCACTGAGCACAAAGAAGTAGTAGAACAGGACGAAGTAGTCACCGGCGGTAAACGTGCCGTCGATGACGTAGCCAGCGATGACTAAAAAGAAAAGTATTTGTCCGGTAAGAAATGCCAAAGAACCNGCGTGACCAAAGAGTAACTTCACCAGCGCCTCGGCCCGGAACTTACGGAACGAATCGTTGCTGGCCTCGGCGAACCGCTCGCTTTCGCGTTTGTTGCCGCCCAGACTTTGAACCGCGAGTACGTTGGCCATGCCCTCTTCGATGTTGCTGGTNGTTTCGGATCCAGCGACACGGCTGGCTTGACTTTTATTTCGCGCTAGTCGAGCAAAGGGAACGACAAACATAAAGGTCAAAGGCCCCACCAAAACGCCGACGATAATCACTTCTGGCGCGCTACCGAAACTCGTGAACATGACGTAAAGCGTTAATGCGACCATGAGCAGTCCGCCGTAAAGTCCCAGAGTTAATTCCCCATAAATGCCTGATGCGCTGGTCGTGTCGTAGATTACTCGATAGACGCTGTCGCCAATGCGCCGCTCGTCGAGGGTGGTCATGGGTAATGATTTAATATGATCTGCCAGTTCAGAACGAAGTAAGTGGTTCAAGGATTGGGAGAGCCGCATGTGAATATTAAAATCAAGAATGCCTAATAGGCCGCCCATTTCGCTGTACGCTGCATTGGACGCGTTTTCTGTCTGTGTAGCGGTATCGTGACCTTGGGCGAGTTCAGCAGATGCTGCACCCAATGACCCGGCTGCAGCGCCGGTATATCGCCCGGTTGCATTTCTCCCTGTGCCCCGATTCGGCGTCATACCCATTAAAATCACCATCATGATGCCGGCCACCAAGATCCAAGACATGATTTCTTGAGATGTCTTGTCTGAGAGGAAAAGTAATATAGGTTGCATATACTCTGGAAATCCGCTGCCATCTGCGGCAATGGGCTCGCCGAGAATGACGTGGTCGACAATAATTTTTAATGGCCAAGGCAACAGCAGAATCCGCAGCACGTGCTCAAAGGTAATAAAACCCAGCTTTGTGAAGATGCGGGCTTTAAATAGGCTCAGATAGGAAATCAGCTTGGCAAAGACGTGCATGGTTTGCCGAAACGAGATCTCCGGATCGTCTTGTAGCCTTGTGGGTGGCGTGCTGCTCATTGGTGCTGCTCGTTTAATGTTCGCTGCGAAAGCCTTGCTTCGGTTTCCACAAAGGCTCGGTAGAAGCCGCCGTCGATAGACATTAATTCTGCATGAGAACCTTGCTCGAGCAGTTTGCCTTGATCGATATACAAAATTGTATCGGCTTGTTGAATGGTGGATATGCGATGCGTGATTAAAAATACTGCGCGCTGCTGCGACCATTGCGCCAGTCGCTGGAGAACGCGGTGCTCGGTAGCCGCATCGAGGGCTGCAGTGGGCTCGTCGAGAATGAGGATAGGAGCGCCTTTCACCAGTGCTCGGGCAATAGAAAGACGTTGGCGTTGGCCGGTGGATAGCTTGCCGCCGCGGTCNCTTAATACNGTGTCNANNCCGNTGGGCAAGCTGGTAATGTAGTCCTCGACGCAAGCCACTCTTACGGCCTCCATGAGTTGTTCGTCGGTTGCATCGGGCAGCGCGTAGCGGATGTTGTCGCGTAATGATATGCCGAATAGGACATTTTCCTGCAGAGCGACTGAGACGCTTGCGCGCAGACTGTCCAGATCTAGGTCTCTTAAGTCCACACCATCAATTGATACCGAGCCAGAGTCGGGATCAAAGAGCCGGGAAATCAAACTCATCAAGCTGGTTTTGCCAGAACCGGTGGGCCCGACAATTGCAGTTATGGTGCCTGGCGTAACGCTGAAACTAATGTTCTGCAAAACTGGTCGTTCGGGTTCGTAAGCAAAGTTGACGTTGTTAAATCGAAGCTCGCGGCGAAATTCTTTCAGCACCGGCGCATCAGGCTTAGATTTAACGTCTGGTTCGATGTCGAGAATATCGAATACTCTGTTCAGGCCCATGGCGATGTCTTGCGCGCGCGTCCAGCGGTCGACTAAATCTCGAATTGAAACGCTCGAGGCGCCCAAATATTCCTGAGCGGACTGATAGGCGGAAAGATTCCAGCGTAAAAAGCTCAGCCCCACCAGCCCTACCAGCACACTGGCGTAGGTTTCGCGCTCGCCGAATGCCCAGATGGCGGTAAGGTATTGCCCATACAATAGAGCCCCCGCTGCGATCGTGAAGGTGACAATGCCAATTACCGCCATTAACGAGCGAACGCGGTAGGACGCATTAAAGGCGTTAATCGAATCTGCCTCGAACCGCTCTTGTTCTTTTGCCTCGGTGCTGAAGGCCTTGATAAGCCGAGTGCTGGCGAACGTCTCCTGTACCCGCGATGTGAAATNTGAATTAGCTTGNCGGCTACCTAAGGAATTGACGCGCATGCGAGGTGAAAACCAACGCGCCCAGATCAAGGTGCCGACGATAATCGACAGCGCCATAAGTCCCAAAATTGGATCCAGCGCAAATAGAAAGATGATGCCGGTAAAGTATGTGATCAAGACCTGTAGTGCCTGGGTAATTTCACCGATAACCGCGGTGACTTGAGAACTGTCTTGATAAATCCGGTAAACCGAATCGCCAACCCGATGGTTGCTGTGATAGCGCATCGATAATTGATGCCAGCGACCGACGAGAGCAACGCGTAAATCCTGATTCACCCGTTGCATGATGTAGATGTAGTAATACGGTAGCGCGAAACCGAGCGGTAGCTGCGCGAGCCAGCCGAGTACCAAAAACACGGCGTACAGCCATTTTAGGCTGTGCCGCTGGTCTGCTGTAAGGGGCGCGAGTTCTACATTCGCAGTCTCTGGGGTGGCCGTAGTCGAGGCCTCCGCGTTTTCTATAGGCGCGCCAGCGAGTTCCGGGTCGGCGATTAGATCCGCAATAAATGGCGTCAGCGGTTTGGCCTGAAGTATCGATTGACTCACTACGTCGACAGAAAACAATGAAATGAGAATAAGCAGTAGCGTCGACGCCCAAACGCCTATGAAATAATAGACCAAGTGGCTACCGAGACGGACTCTGAAGCGAAGCTCGCCTTTATGGAAGCGATATTGAAACAACCAAATGCCTGCGCTGACGCCGCACATTATCGCTACGAAAACATTATCAAGTATGCCGTCAACCGCGAAAACTGCGAATAGGAAGGCGATAGCGCCAATGACGAAAAGGCTTATGGATAGGCCCGCATAAATCTTCCGCGATGCAAAAAGCAGGCCCCAGCAGAGTAATGCCATGCTAAACGTGGCGAAAATCAGAACGTCATAGAGCCAATTTTCGTTTAATGGAAGAATCTCGGTGAGCGGTCCTAGCACAGCGGTGATCGTGGCTAGAGGTGGAATATGCTTAAAGCTCCACTGTTCGGCTGTTTGCGGCTCTGTTTGATCCGTAGTGTGGTCGCTCGGTGCGCTGTTGGGTGTATTGGTCGTGTGGCCGGCGCCCGACATTACCGCGGCTTCAGCGCCAGCGCGCGTGAAAGAGAGCTCGCGCCAATAGCCTAGGATATAGGGTTTCAGAAATGGCCAAGTGCGGGCAAAAATCATTGCGATTGCNACAAATCCCTGCGCTGCGGCTTGGCTTTCTTTTTGATCTGCCTGTGCGGGCCCGTTTCCCAGGAAGGGTAGCGCTTTGGCCCGATTCGAATTACTCATGAACGCCCCCCAAGGCAGGTCAGATCAGCGTATAAAGCGCTCCCGTAGCGGGTCAACGCTCGCATTTATTAGTTCACCCATAAACGTCTAAGCAAATGGTCGCATGCTTGTGGCTTTGACAGGAGAGAATTGTGTTCTGCTGGTGCCTAATCAGTCAGGAGCGATCGGAGCGAAGTCTCCCTAACTGTTAAAATCTAGNCAAAAATGGGGGAAATCTAATGCNNCGGCATTGCGTTCGGTTCCGTAAAATCCATACGCTGTGNTGGCTTGTTTCCAAGGAGGTAGGANATGGTTAAGTTAACGNCCGATTATGCTGAGCGGGTTTATGCNGGTGTATTAGGNAAGGTCATNGGTGTCTATTTGGGTCGGCCTTTNGAAGGATGGTCCTANCAACATATTCAGCGGCAACTTGGCGACATTGAATACTATGTGCACGACAAACTTGATGTGCCNCTTATTGTTACCGACGACGANATTGCNGGNACCTTCACGTTCATTCGCGCNCTTGAAGATCACGCAAACAACCCGGNAATNACNCCNAAAGAGATTGGCGAAAGCTGGCTTAATTATCTGATTAAGGGGCGCAGNGTTTTGTGGTGGGGTGGGCTTGGTCAGTCCACAGAACATACGGCGTANCTGCGGCTTGCCAGTGGCATAGACGCGCCCATGAGTGGCTCGATGGAATTGAACGGCCAGGTCGTTGCTGAGCAAATTGGAGCGCAAATCTTTATCGATGGCTGGGCTATGGTGGCCCCCGGTGATCCAGATCAGGCGGTAAAATTTGCTGAGGCCGCGGCCCGCGTCAGTCACGATGGTGAAGCGGTGAACGGGGCGAAGGTTCTAGCAGCCATGGAAGCTATGGCGTTTGTCGAAACCGATATTCAGAAGCTTATTGATATCGGTATAAGCTACATACCGGAAGATTCGGTTATCGCTAAGATGATTGCTGATCTGCGTGCGTGGCATTCGGTGGAGAAGGATTGGCGCGTAACAAGAGATCTGTTAGAGGCTAACTACGGCTACGATAAATACGGTGGCAACTGCCACATGGTTCCAAATCATGGACTTATTATCCACTCGCTATTGCACGGCGAAGGTGATTTCTCCGAAACCCTTAAAATCGTTAACACCTGCGGCTGGGATACGGATTGTAATTCCGGCAATGTTGGTTGCTTGATGGGTATCTTAGTGGGCTTGGATGGCATTGATTCGAGCGTCGAGCGCGGTCTTGACTGGCGCGGCCCTATCGCCGACCGGCTGTATTGTCCAACCTCGGATGGCGATCGCTGCATAAGCGACTGTGTTCGCGAGGCCTTGCATATTATTAATATGGGTCATTCCCTAGCGGGTGAGCCCGTTTTTCAGCCGAAACAAGGCGCGCAATTCAGTTTCTGCTTCCCAGGGTCGGTGCAAGGTTTTCAGGTGCAGTCCGGCGAGGCCAAACTAAGTAATTTGAAGGGCGGTACCTTACATATTTCCGGCAAAGCGGGTGCGCGCATTGGCGCGCCAGTTTTTGCGCCTTCCAAGGACGTGGCGGATTACTTTGAAAAAGCCCATTACAAGCTAATGGCCTCACCCCGAATATTTCCTGGTCAGGACGTCTTTGCCGCCGTGAGCGCGCCTGGATCGAACTTATATATTGCTTACTATGGAGACGACGACGAGGTCTTTTACGTCGACGCTGACACGAGCGATGCAACCAATTTTGCGCTGCGAGTGCCCGAAGTACCCGGCCCGATTTTCGAAGTTGGGGTGCGCTTGAACGAGGATGTCTCGCTCGATTTGGATCATGTGGGCTGGAAAGGCAATCCGAATGTGACTTTTGAGCGGCCAAAACACAAAGGTTTGATGTGGCGACGAGCGTGGGTCGATGCCGTAGACCAATTGCTTGGCTGGTCGGAGATGTTTCGTCTTGTACAGAACGAGGGGCTTGGCATGATCTCGCAGGGAGCGCGCGAATGGACTGACTACACGGTCAGTGCCGACGTGACTCCGCATCTGGTTTCTCGTGCCGGCGTGGCTGCGCGGGTACAGGGATTGACCCGATTCTATGCATTGGTGGTGACGCGAGAACAGAAAGTGCAAATGCTCAAGTGCGTACACGAAGAAAGCGTTATAGCGGAGGCGGATTTCAAGTGGTCATTTGGAGACACGTTAGAGATGACGCTGAGTGTGGTTGAAGATCAGTTGGTCGGTCAGATCAATGGCAAAACCGTAGTAACGGCGCGTGACTCTGCCCTTGATGCCGGCGCGGCTGGGTTGATCGTTGTGGACGGTCGTAGCGCTACACATAAAGTTCGAGTCTCTAGTTCCGACTAAAAAATCGCCGACGATATGACTCTATAGTAAACGTTAGACATGTATCGGCGTCGGGACGCGTTGGCGGCTTAGGCATCAGGAGCAGTAGTTTGATGATAGAAGACTTGTTTTCCATGAGCGGAAAGGTCTGCTTAGTGACCGGCGGTTCTACGGGCCTTGGAAGCTACATGGCTCAGGGTTTCTTGGAAGCAGGCGCGGCGCGCGTATACATCACCGCTCGTTCTGCTGATAGGTTGGAAGCCAAAGCAAAGGAGCTATCAGAAGTTACTGGCGGCGAATGTATTCCTATCGTTGGAGATCTGTCGGCGCTGGAAGGTGTTGAAGCATTGTCAGCTGCGCTTCGAGAAAAAGAGAGCTATATCGATGTGCTGGTCAACAATGCGGGTCTGGGAACGGGTGGACCTTTTTCTCTGATGAGCGCTCACGATTGGGACAGAACAATGGACATCAATCTTCGTGCTCCGCTGTTTTTGACCCAGGCTTTGCTCGATATGTTGAAGAGTCGGGCGACAGTAGAGGCGCCATCCAGTGTTATTTTCATTAGCTCAGTCGCCGCCAGCGAGATCTATGCTCACGTAATGGCGTATTCGACCAGTAAAAAGGCTGTTGAGCATCTCACCCCTCAGCTTGCGCTGTCTCTCGCTGATGACCATGTCAGGGTTAACGCAATCGCTCCAGGGCGCTTCTACTCGGAGATGACAAGGGGAGCATGGGAGGATCCGGAGGCGGAGTCTTTCAAAGCAGAATTGCAGCGTATCCCCGCCCATCGTTATGGGGATATGCAAGATATAGCGGGTGTTGCCGTTATGTTATGCAGCCGCGCTGGTGCTTACTTTACAGGGGAGGTGTTGAATTTAGATGGCGGTCATCGGCTGCGTCGTTAATTTTAGCACAGGGTGGAGCGGAGTATTGACCGCAAATAGACGTGCTTAGCCGCTACTGCATCCCTGCGGATAATGGCGTTTGTTTTACCAACCGGCGTTGGCGATCTTGCCGGGTGCGCGCTGCCAGATCAAAGATCCGACACGCCTTGTATCCCGGAGCAGCGATCTCCGCATTGTCGGTTTCTTCTATTGCCAAAACCTTTCTGATTTCAGCCAGGCGCGAATTGGGTAAAGCTCCCCGGTCAAGGCATCTGCGGCAGGGGAGGCTAAGAAGAGCGTCAGATCTGCGACATTTTCCGGGTTAGGCGTTAGTTCAAGTCGGGGTACTGGATTGCCTTGTTCGTCGGTGTCGGACGGGATGATTCCGTAACCCTTGAGCTCGTCCGTAGCGATCAGTCCGGGGAGAATGCAGTTGACGTTGATATTGTGTTTGGCCCACATAAAGGCAAGGTTGTTGGTCAAGCTCACAACGCCGGCTTTCGCCGCGGAATAATGCAGTTGGTACGGATTGCCTTTACTGCCTGCAGTGGACGAAATGTTAATGATCTTGCCGTGTTGTTGTTTGATCATTTGTTTGCCAGCGGCCATGCACGGTAAAAAAACTCCGGTGAGGTTTTGGTCCACAACCGTGCGCCATTCATCTAGCGGGGTATCTTCCGCCTCATAGTTGCGCCCCCAGCGACCAGCGTTGTTGACAATTACGTCGACGGTGCCAAAAGTGGCAACCGTCTGTTCGATCAGTGAATCGACCTGTTCCGCAACAGTAACGTCCACAGGTATTGCAACGGCGCTTTGGCCTTTTTCTCTAATCCCTGCGGCGTGTGCCTCTATTTTTTCCTGGCTTCGGCTGGCGACTACAACGTTGGCGCCGGCGTCTGCAAAGTTGCTGCACATTGCTCTACCGAGGCCGCCTGCGCCACCAGTAACGATAACGGTTTTACCTTCCAGCGAGAAATTAGACATGTTTTTTCCTCTAGTTGGCGGCCTGTAACCGACCGCTCTTTTGCTTGCTGTATCTGATTTTATGAAATTTTGTTCGCTCTTATTTACGCTGCTTTTTGTATTTTTTTCCGTCAACGTCACCAGGCGCTCGTGTCCAGACTGCTTAACATCGGATTTAGCATCTCAGAGACCAGCCGTTCGCGCACATGAATATAGTCTTCCGCAGCAACCAGATTATTTAGCTCGTTAGGGTCCTCACTTAGGTCGTAAAGTTCGATGGGTTCGCGACTCTTTGCATCAACAGAGATTTTGTGATCTTCAGTACGTAGCATAACGAATGCGGACGGTGGCAAGCCGAGCTCGCTCACCACTGCAGTGCGCTGCGCTGTTTTGGATTCACCGCTAAGAATCGGCATCAGTGATCGACCATCGCTGTCCTGTAGTGGGTTCGCTTTTGAGATATCAAGGAGAGTTGCGACAATGTCTAAATGGCAGGTTAGCGCCGTTGTGCTGGTTTGGCTTTGGCCATTTGGCGGTCGAAACAGACACGGTACGTTCACCGCGCCCTCGTAAAATACTTTCTTGGCCAGCAAACCATGGTCGCCCAGCATTTCGCCATGGTCGGAAGAAAATACGATCCATGTGTTATTCAGTAAATCGCGGTCTTTCAGTTTTTGCGTGATGCGGCCAATGCAATCGTCAATCAGGGTCACTTTGCTGTAGTAGTTAGCTTTCATGATCTGGTTTTGTGCAGTACTCATCTGCAGCAAATTATTTGGTGCGTNTTTCAGCAGTAAGTCCACATGAGGTGAAACCGGACCGGAGCGCGGCTCTCGGACAGAAAGCGGCATATCGTCAGGATTGTATAAGCTGCGGTACTCGGGCGGCGCATCCCAGGGGTCGTGCGGGCCACCGAAGTTGACCTGCAAGTAAAACGGCTCGTTAGGCGGGCAATCTTCAATCCATTGTTCTGCAAGGCCACCGATAAAGACGTCGAGGTGATCCTCAGTGGGTAGTTTTGTTGGCGGAAGTTCCCACGGAAACGGTCGTTCACCGCGTAGATACATTTCAAAGTACTGTCGGTGCGTTTCCAGTGAACCCTTGGCTCTTAGGTGATCGGTGTAAAGTGAATCGGTCGTCAGCGACTCAGATGGACCGGTCGTCTCTCTGGCGTCAACAAAGCCCCAATCGCGCATTTCCTCAATATGCGCGTCGGCGTGTCCTTCGCCNTGCCGCCAAAGATGCGTTTTGCCGACGATACCGGTGCGGTAGCCCGCGTCCTTGATATTGCGGACGTGGCTTTGCCCATNTCTGAGTTCCGGATTAGCGAAAGCCCAGACGCCGTGCTGATGAACCTGATACCCGGTCATCAAGCTGGCACGGGCGGGCATGCATACTGGCGAGCTGGTGCAGCACTGGCTAAACACGGTGCCTTGGGCGGCCAGCTGGTCCAGATGCGGCGTAATGGCTACGGGATCGCCCGCGTANCCCATGGTGTCTGCTCGCTGTTGATCGCTGAGGATAAAAACTATGTTTGGTTTTGACATGAATCGCCCGGCTCACTGACAGATCACTATCCCACGGGGGTTTACTACGAGCAAAAATCCTTCGGGGTTGTTGCTTTAAGTTACCCCAAAATTGTCTGTCTGAGGATTCAGTTGGGTTTTGCTCACCGCCTAAATGATTCTTCAAGCACTTTGGACTCGGGTGTTTGAAGTTTTGCCTGACCAAATTACGGCCATTTTAAAGATGCTGGCGCAACCGAAGCGCTCTGTCTTAGAACCTATAAATGAGACGGTGAGCAAGTGGGCGGTTAAAAGGCGGTGCGATGTTTCAGGCAGTGGTTTCCGCTTGCAGGCGTTCCGACATAGCCTCGGCGACATGCCACAGTTCTTTCGCCAATTTTCGGTTTCTTATCAGGTGGGTATCCTCAAAGTCGACGGGTTGGCAGGTTTCGAAGAACTGCCCAGACTCGCCCCCTGCAGCNNGATGTGTCGCCACATAAACTTGGGTGGCCGCACCTGCTGCGACGGACCTTAGAAAAAATCGGCCAAGCAACAAACTGGCTTTAACCCAAAGTGGTGCTGAATGACTGATATTGGTCATAATACTGCCTGGATGCAGCGCGTTTGACGTGAGATTGGTGCCCTTCAGGCGCTCGGTCAGTTCTAAAGAAAAAAGCGCGTTGGCCAGTTTCGATCTACCATAAGCTTCGCCCTTGTCGAACTTGCCTTCACCGCACAGGTTGTCAAAGTCGATGCCGCTTGCTGGGGCCTGTTTATAGGCCGAGTCACTGCTTACATGCACAAACTTGCCGCTTCCGCGTTCCAGCATCGCAGGTATAAGGTCATTGATTAGCGCGAAGTGACCGAGGAAATTGGCGAAGAATACTCTCTCGATGCCGCTCACTAACTCGAGCGGGCCAAACGGATAAACGCCGGCGTTACAGATAACGGTGTCCGGCAGGAGTCCGGCTTCCAGAACGCTGCTCGTGCAGCGATTGACCGAAGCCAGATTCGTGAGTTCGAGCGCCAACGGTGTAATTTTCCCCGGCATTTTGCTGCTGGCTGCGATCACTTTTTCCACGGTTCGCCCGGTGGCCAATACATGCGCACCGCGCATCGCGAGCACGCGCATGGTCTCGCGCCCGATGCCTGCGGTAGCGCCGGTAACGAGGATTATTTGTCCCGATAAATCCAGATTTTCTGTGACTTCTTCTGCGGTCGTCGTTTTTGTGAACAGTTTCATATCTATGACACTTAGCGATTACCCTAAGGATCGGCGCACGNCAGCTGACGCCGCAGCTTTAGTGGCGAGTACTTTTTGCGANTTCTAAAGCNTTCNTAGCAANCTCANCATGGCTTANCTCGATTTGCCCGTATAGAAACAGTTGAAGCCGCGGCGCGGNGATCCATTATGGTTCGGTCCTGACCAATGCACNGTTNTGGATTGAAATAGCAACATGTCACCGGCATTCATTACTGCCTCAACTAGATCGGGATGCTTTGAAAAATCATTTCGTTGATTTGGGCGAAGATAGGAAAACTCTTCCTCGCGATGGTGGGAGCCTTTCAAGAAATGTATACAGCCGTTGTCGCGATTCGTGTTGTCGATGGCAACCCAAATAACGCCGCCATGCACTGCGTCAATGTGTGGATAAACCTCTTCGCTGGTTTTATTTTTCGTAAAAAAACTGGCGGTTGCTGGAACCGGAGGTGTGCCAAGCAGTTTTTGTAGCAGCGCAATTTGCGGGCCTTTATTGAGGAGGGTTTCGAAGAATTCGTCTGCTTTTTCAAGCCCCTTGGTAATGTTGGTGTATGTCGATGAGAATTCTGTTCGATCGCGGAGTACTTTTTCCGCCCGCCAGCAAATTTCTTCGATGACTTCGGGTGCGAAAAAGCCGCGTGCGATCGCAAAGCCATCTTTCTGNAACGATTCCTTAAGAGATTGGATTTCTGCATCCAGCATAAGCCCGCCNTGCCGATTTTCGCGCTTGTATTCTTATGCGCTTTACAGGNGGNCCACTCTATAGGCGTGTCCCGGATTTTTACACACGTGTCAGGGTGCATTTCCCCCCAAATTTCCGAAGCTTAGGTTATTTCAGCGTGCAAAGAGCTCTGCAGGGGAGGCTGGATCGCTTTGTCCGAACAATACGTCGGCCTGTGAATGTATTCGAGGAAAGGTTTCATCGCTCAGACTAAATTTGGGTGACTTTAAGCAGTAAACCCAAGGTCTGGTAGAGGAGAATGCCGTAGGATGGATTGGGTGAACGGTGAAAAGGAGGGGGCGTGCTGGAACTGGGAATACTTGCCGACGATTTGACTGGCGGAATGATGGCAGCCAGCCTGCTGGAGGCTGAAGGTATTCGTTGTCCGCTAGTAAGTTCTGTCGAAGCCTTGGCAGATATCGATACCACTGCTGCAGAAGCTGTCGTGGTCGCCAGAAAAATTCGCTTGGTCGATCCCGAACTGGCTGTTGCTGAAGCAGAGAGGGTGGTCGCTGGCATGAAGCAACTGGGCATTCAGCGCTTTTACTATAAGTACTGCGCGACCTTTGATTCTACCAATCGGGGCAATATTGGCCCGGTATCGATTGCCATGTTGGAAGCTACCGGCGGTTCGCAAACGCTTTTTTGTCCGGCGTTTCCCCGCCATACGGTGACCGTTTTTCAGGGCAGGATGTTTATTGGCGCGACACCATTAGGCGATTCCTTTAAAAAACACGATCCAGTTACCCCCATGCTCAATTCGAACTTGGTGGAAGTGCTCGAACCGCAANCGCNAGAGAAGGTCGGCCNAATTCCACACAATATTATTGNTGNTGGATCTTCTAATGTAGGCGAATTATTNNCAAAGGAAGATGCGCCGCGGTTATTTATTGTGGATTCTGTCGACGATGAGGATCTTGAGCGTATCTGTGAGTTTGCGCTGGATTGGCCGTTAACCACCGGTGCGGATGCTTTACCCGTTTTTCTTTCGCGGGCGTGGCGACAGCGCCTCGGGGTAGAGTCAGAAATTTCGAAAAAAACTTTGTTATCGCCATCGCCGGGGCGCGAAGCGGTAATTGCTGGCAGCTGTGCCGGACCGACGCTGCGCCAGCTCGAACGTTTTGAAGCCCAGCACCCAGTCTTTTATGTGGATCTATTGAAGGTGGANGATCTGGGTGCTTTTGTCGAACAAATACTCGATTGGGTTAAGGCTCAGCCGGTGGANCAACCCATTGCGATAGCGACTTCTGCCGATGTTGCCGGTGTGGAACAAAATCAGGGCGCGTTGGGAAGAGATGGCGCAGCGGCTCTTGCTGACAANCTCATCGGTCAGGTTGCGCAGGGTTTGTTTTCACTGGGATTTAGAAAATTCGTTGTGGCGGGNGGTGAGACATCGGGTCAGGTGATTAACTCCCTTGGCATCGCTAAAGTAGAGGTATCGGCGTTTGATGAATTGGGCGGTGGATATTGCCATCAATCATCGCCGGAACCGGTATCTTTTGTTTTAAAGGCGGGTGCGTTAGGAAAAGACGATTTCTTTTTTCGGGCGTTAGAGCGGATGCGGCTGGCAGAACGTAACTAATTTTGGGGGAAATGATGACGCAGCAATACGATGAAGCGGAGCTCCGCGCGCAGCTGACGGAGCAGTATAAACATCTAGAGTCGATAGGCCTGAACGAACTGTCCTCGGGTAACGTTAGCTGCCGGTTCGGCGATAACATGCTGATCTCCCCCTCTGGTGCAACGGGCTCTAATATTTGTGCTGAGCACGTTGTTGAGGTGACCTTGGATGGTGAATGGAGTGGCGATCGTAAGCCGTCCAGCGAATGGCGCATGCATGCCGCAATCTATAAAGAGACCAAAGCGCAAGCTGTGGTGCACACGCACTCTGACCATTGCGTCGCCATCGCATGCCAAGGACGCGGCCTCCCGGGGTTTCACTATCTGGTTGGTACGTTTGGTGGCTCCGATGTGCCCTGGGTACCGTANTCGACNTTTGGCACGGAAANGCTGGCAGAAGACGCCGCNGCNGCANTGCATAAGCGGTCGGCTTGCTTATTGGGTTCNCATGGCATGATCTGTCGNGGCCGTGATCTGCCGAGCGCTGTTGCTCTCGCGCATCGCTTAGAAATCATGTGCCGTCAGTATGTGCTGACCTGTCAATTAGGCGAACCTTATTTGCTCACCAAAGATGAGTGGAAAGAGTTTTTCGATCGNGTNAAAAAAGTCAGNTATGGGTCGTTTATTTNANCNCTTGTTCGNCANCCTGAACCGCCTTGGCTAAATTTGTCTGTTGAGCCATTTTTTTAAATGGGTGAATACATTAGNCCTCAAGTTGCCNGTTAAATTCGAACGCGTACTGTGGTTACTGTCATTTAGGGAGCNCTACCATGATTTCATTTGACGATTATCGAGTTGTTGACCTGAGTCCTAGGATCAAGGCGCGGGTGCATCGCGTTGATGGCACCATCGAAGAAGGCACTAATGATCCCTACGGCAAGCCATGGGTAATGCAGGAAGGGCGTTTTCCGGGGGATAATTCGCTCTTCACTTTGTACTCGGCGCCGATTGACGACGCGGTTTGGCATCAGGAGCGCATGACATCGCACCACGGTGCTCATGTGCAGGGTGGTAAAGGTCATATCGATCATTGGCCGGGCATGCCAGAGGATATGCAAGGTCTTTGGGAGATGCCGCTGCAAACGTTCGTCGGGCCATCGTCGGTAGTGAATCTTGATCATCTTGAACCTATGGCTAACGACGATTCCGAACGATACCCGCTCGGTGAAGGCTTCAAAATGAAAAGCCAGAAGGGCGATATGCGCGGTCAGGAAATACGGCCTGAACATCTGTCGAAAATTCAAAAAGGCGATATTGTCCTGATGACTAGCCGCTATGCAGGGCTTGAGCAGCCGTGGCTTTCCGAGCAAACCGTGCAGTGGCTGATCGAAGATCGTCAAATCCGCATGCTTGGACTGCAAGCATCCGGGGTTCAGTGGCAATACGCTCTAAAAGTTTCAGCGCCGGCAAACTCACCGATAAGGCGAATGTTGCTTGGTGCAAACATTCCGATAGCGCATCCCCTCGTGAACATAGACACACTAAGCCAAGATCGGGTTTTTTATTTTGGCTTGCCACTAAATACGCCCAAGCTTGAAGCCAGTTTTATTCGGGCAATTGCATTTGAAGCGCCGGATAAGTCTGCGTAGGCAGGGCGCTAAGCCAATACCAATTACTCAGTTCAGAAAGATAAAGAGACCGAGCTAACACAGCTTTAGAGAGACAAGAGACAGCGCATGATGGAAACGATGTTGGAAAGTTTAGAGAATGCAAAGATCGTCGATTTGACCGTGGAATTGGTGTCCCGTTTGACGCGGCTTAATGGCTCGGTCGAAGAAGGAACCCGAGACGTATACAACATGCCCTGGATTGCTGAAGAAACAGTCAATGAACGGGACGGTACCATTGAGCACCTTGTAGGCACCAATGCTGGGACCGTCGCGGAATGGCCAATCGGCGGTTTGAGCGGACATATGGGCAGCCATATCCAACTCGGTGTTGGGCATAACGATAACTGGAGCGAGCTTCCAGAGGGCATGCTCGGGATTTGGGACGTGCCTTTGCAGACCTACTTTGGCGAGGCAGTGGTCTGCATGCTCGATCACTTGAAGGGGCAACCGATTCTTCCGGAGCATCTTGAAAATGTTAGAGAGGGCGATATCGTTTTGCTTGGCAGTAAGTGGAGCGGTGAAGATCAGCCGTGGATCGAAGGCGACACTGCTTTTTGGCTCGCCGAGGAGAAAAAGATCAAAATGTTGGGGGTCGGTGTGCCGGGGATTAGTTGGGAAACCAATACCGACGCGCCTGAGCCGAACAATAGCCCTACTCATCGAGCTATGACGGGAAATAATATTCCGATTGTCTATCCGCTGGATAATCTACAAGCATTAACACAAGACCGCGTGTTTTTCTTGAGCTTGCCTTTGCATGTTGAATCTATGGAAGGAACCTGGGTTCGCGCTATCGCAATCGAAGACCAGAGCTAGCAGCCTAACCAAGATTTTAAATGAGCAGAGCGATTCTGCGGTTACTTCAGCACAATCCTGTTCACCAGATCCGGACTACTCGTTTTCGTGAATAGTCACCATGCCAGTGTCGCCCTCTACGGTGATGGTTTGACCGTGCTTGATGCGTTTGGTGCCATCGCCAACCCCAAGAACCGCCGGTATTCCGTATTCTCTAGCGACGATGGAGCCGTGTGCGAGAATGCTCCCCACGTCGGTCACTAAACCTACGGCATTTGCAAAAAGTTGGGTCCAGGCCGGTGTTGTCAGTGGACTGACGAGAATGCTTCCGGCGATCATGTTGTCGAATTCTGCAGGTCCCAGAATGACGCTGGCTTTGGCGGTTATGCTTCCCGAGCTTACCGGGAAGCCTCTCATGACATTGCTGTCTTGGTCGTTCTTGATTTGAGTTTCTTTAAAGGAAATAGACTGCATTTCGCTGGCTTCTGCCGGGAGCGTGCCTGGCGGGTGGTGCAGTTTGCGCGCTTCTCGTAATACGCATCTCTCGTTCGCGCGTTGGCCAAGTTCTGGTAGCGACTTGCCATCTTTGCGAGCTGCTATGGCCTGTTCTAGTTCTTCACTTAACAAAAAGTAAGCATGCTCTGGTTCTTTCAGTGTGCCGGTTTTTACCAATCGTTGGCCGAGTTCGTTGACCATGGGTCGTAAAATCGACCAGGTATAGCCAAAACGGAAGGCCACCTCCTCGCGTATGAAGTTGTATTTAAGTGCGAGCCACAGCCTAAAGCG
Organism: Gammaproteobacteria bacterium; assembly: GCA_002725095.1. Classification (GTDB taxonomy): domain Bacteria; phylum Pseudomonadota; class Gammaproteobacteria; order Pseudomonadales; family Azotimanducaceae; genus UBA4421. The sequence goes on along the minus strand of PBQQ01000024.1, from coordinate 19,687 downwards.
AAACTGCCAGTAGCTTAGTCCGGATAGAAGCTCTGATATTTCGGCGAGTTTTTTCTCGCGAATGTCCGANGTTTTTCGGGCCTGATTCTTTGGATCATAGCTGTGATCTCTGACCATCCCCTTAAGCGTGGCAAAGAGTGCAGANGGGTCCTCTATTTGCGTGGGNTCGATAAAGTCCATGCTATAGCCTTGATGGCCATATGCCTCAAGATACTTAGCGATGGCAGCGACCACTTCGCTTGCCTGTGCATCAGCGCGCAGAGCTTGCATCAAAAACTTAGAAGGAACGGTAAGAACAATATAGCTCAGGTGTTCGTTCACGCGAACGAGTTTGGCAATTTCGAAAAGGTCGGCATTCGCCTGCATCGCCTTGGATTCGATGCCGGTTAGGAACTGGCCACTGATGAAGTTATGGTCCGGTAGGGTTTCCCGCAAAAAACACTGCAGTTGATCATCTGTTGACTTCGCTACGCCGAACGTATGGCTGGAGTCAGCAGACCAGTAACGGCCCTCCTCTATACCCATTTCAACGATGGCAGCCAGCAGTTTTTCGTCGCTGGCTTCTTTGATATCGAGCNGTCGCCATTTTTCGGCTACGCCTTCGAGACGAGGCAACGTTTCTTCGTGCCATGATTTAAGTTGATTATCGTTGACGGTCGTATTGTTGAAAGCGATGTAAGTNGGGTTGTTGCTTTCTGGCAAAACAATCAGGTCGTCTAGGTCAGCTTGAGTTTGGTCTGCGTGCCAGGCGTCGTAGGCCAGACGCTCCTGGTCGCTTAATTGTTCGCGGAACGGTTCGAGGTCGGAGATGGCGGCTTCTCGTGCAGCTGCTTTGCTTTTCTGGATTTGCTCTGCAAAGGCGCTGTATTCCGCTGCTTCAATTTCTTCTTCGGATATCGCTCGTACTTGCTGTTTCTTTTGCGAGCGTTCGTCCGCTTCTTTAATGATTTGCGGCCAGTCAAANCGCTGATAGGCATAGCCGTTAACGGTCACGAACATAGCGCCACCACCAACCATAAGGCTCTTGGGTCGCGGCGATTCAAGTCCGCGCGTCAGGTATAGTTCTTCGAACAGAGGTGAAATGGGTTNCGGCATGTTCTCAACGATCTGCCTCCGGCTTACAAAACGAGCCGGTGGTGTTGGCTCCCATACGAGATCGATAGGTTGAGCGGGTAAGTTGGTAATGGGCCTAGATTGCAGCAAGTGCAGCGTGCCATTGCAGAAGGCCCACTCGATGTCCTGAGGTAGCCCCTCGTATAACTGCTCGATCCTGAGCGCTGTCTCGCAGAGCTCACGTAACTGATCGATGTTGATCGAGGACTTGGAACGGTCTTCTTCGGCAACCGGCTCCATGCGCACTCCGCTTTTGCCATCAGAGATGATTTGATGCTCTTTAGGCCCCAAAAGTTCTTGTTTAACGCTCAGGTCGCCACGATTGATGATGTAAGTATCCGGGGTGACCTGGCCGCTGACTACGGCTTCGCCGAGCCCAAAGCTACCGTTTATGATGAACTCCGATCGCTCCCCGGAGGCTGGATTAGCGGTAAATAAAATGCCAGATACCTCGGACGGCACCATCAGCTGTACGACCACAGCCATTGCAACGCTGTTTTGATCAATCCCGTTTTGATGTCGATAGCTAATCGCTTGGGCGGTCCATAGTGAGGCCCAACAGTTTTTAACCGCTTCGACGACCGCGTCTTCGCCCCGCATATTTAGATANGTTTCTTGTTGGCCNGCAAACGACAGTCCCGGGAGGTCTTCAGCATTAGCCGATGATCGAACAGCAACCGGGGCGTCATCACCATTGCCGGTCGCTAAATCGCGATACGCCAGCTTAACTGCTGCGATGAGAGCGTCATTCATCGGCGATTGTAGGATTAAATCGCGGATTATCTCGGAAGATTGCTCAAAGGCTGGATATCCATCTTTGAGTCGCGGCAGCGCACTCTTAACGACTTCGGTCTGCAACTGGTTGTCTGCAACAAACCCGCGATAGGCGTCGGCTGTAACGATAAAGCCCGCTGGAACNTTGAAGCCCTCGCGAACCATTTTGGAAAGAGACCGACCTTTGCCACCTACCCGTTCAAGAGCATCCTGGTCTGTCGCGAGCGATGTGGTAAACATGAACGTAGGTCCAAATGTGTTGTGGAGTCGTTCTGGATTATCGCTGTTGCAGGCCGCGCTAGAAACTGTGGTCGGTAAGAAGATCACCCATTTAAGAGTGCATGATTGGCGTCGTCGCTGGGTCCAATCAGCGCATATATAGAAATAATCAGTGTGGCTTACAACAAAGCCGAAGTATCATGAATTCGTGGGAGTAAAGGAGCGCCAATGAGCCAGCTATATTCTGAATTACATCGTCCGCAATTCCATTTTACTGCGAAGGAGAATTGGCTGAATGACCCGAACGGACTTGTCTATTGCGACGGCGTTTGGCATTTATTTTTTCAGCACAATCCAAGCGCTCCGGTGTGGAGCAATAATATGACCTGGGGGCATGCGATCAGTCGAGATCTGATGCACTGGGAGCAGCTTGAGCATGCATTACATCCCGACTCGCTCGGTACAATATTTTCTGGTTCGGCGGTGGTCGATCACAGCGACAGTGCTGGCTTTGGCCCGGGCACTTTACTTGCGTTCTATACGGCGGCTGGATCGGCGGCGACTCCAGCAAGGCCGTTCACTCAGTGCCTCGCTTTTAGTGTCGATAACGGCGAACAATGGAGCAAATTTTCCGACAATCCAGTGGTTGATTGGATAGAAGGCGACAATCGGGACCCCGCAGTTATTTGGCACGCCGCCAGTCAGCAGTGGGTGATGGCGTTATATCTCGCTGATGATCGATATGCCTTGCTCGTGTCTAAGAATGCCCGACAATGGGAGAGAACGCAGGAATTGACGCTGGAAGCCGACACTGAGTGCCCGGACTTTTTCCCTCTGTCGGATGAGTCCGGCGCGGAACGCTGGGTATTTTGGAGCGCAAGTGGTCGCTACNTCATTGGACGTTTCGACGGCAAAATCTTTACTCCAGAGACTGGGATGCTGGTCTGTGAGCGAGGTTACAACGGCTATGCGGCACAGACGTGGAGTAATGCGCCNAACGGGCGCTGCGTGCAGATATCTTGGATGGCTGGAGGCCTGTATCCNGAGATGCCGTTTAACCAGCAGATGTCTATTCCTGTTGAGTTAAAACTGAANGGGTCGGGCNTTGATGCGATGTTGACGCGGCAACCGGTTGCGGAACTCGACNCGCTGCGNGATANGTCCATNAGCGTTCCNANTAAAACCGTNNNCCCCGGCGCGCCATTCGTTGTCGAAACCGAAGCGAAATTGTTTGATGTNTCNTTCGCAGTNGCNCGAGGCTCNAGCAAAGCCTTGTATATAGTGGTGCGAGGACAACAGNTTACAATCGATTGGGCCTTAGCTCGTCTGAAGGTTGTAAACGGNAGACCNCACAGAGTAGGGCTGGTGGAAGAATCTGTGTGCTTGCCGCTCTCNTCNGCGCCTGACGTGCCGCTGACTTTTCGCTTAATCGTCGACCTAACTTCGGTGGAGATTTTTATCAATGACGGTAAGGTTTCGGCGTCTTTTTGCTACTTGCCTGATGGTTATAAAAATTCGTTGGTTTTTTTCGGTGCTGGGGACGATCAGCTAATGGAAAACTTTGAATTGTTTGAGTTGAAATCGATATTTCGATAGCCGGTTTGTTGCTCGGGTAATAGTGCTGTTTGAGGCTGGTGTCCAACAGGCTACGCCGGCAAGAAATCAGTTAGGCTTTTGTCTCAAATAAGGATCGATAAAGCCATTTCTAAAAATGGGGGAGCTTTTTGCTCTTTCGGTTCCAATCGATTTCAACGAGCAATAAGCTAAGTCGATGAAAATCCTGCTCATAAGCGACATACACGGAAATGCTGAGGCTTTGCGTGCAGTCATGCGGGCCGAGACGGATGCGGATGCGACTGTATTTCTTGGCGACGCTCTGTTGTCGGGGCCGCAAGCTAATGAGACGCTCGAGCTTCTAGATGAGCTCAAACCCAGTATTGCGATTCGCGGTAATCATGATGACGACGTGCTGGATCCGAGCGGATTTCGCAGTTGGCCTGCAGAATGGATCGCTCTCAATGACTGGATTTTGGCTGATCTGGATGCTTCTGCGGTCGCAAAAATCGAGAGATTTACAGATGCCGGCTGGTACGAGTTTGGGGGGATATCGGCCTATCTCCACCACGGCGATTTAGGCCGTAGAGATTTGGCCGCGGTGCCGGATGCAGATGAAGAAGTTTTTAACCTTTTAGCCGGTGGTACAGATGCGGAATTGGTGCTCTTCGGTCACACCCATGTGCAATTCACACACAAGATTGGTAGCCGGACGTTTATCAATCCAGGCAGTGTAGGGCAGCCGCGCTGCGGGGTATTGCATGCCTGCTATGGAGTTTTTGAGGATGGCGTCTATGAAGCTCGACTGGTGCGTTACGATCCAGCACCATGGTTGGCCGCATTGGATCGAATTCATGTGTTGAATGAGTTTCCCGACTTTAAGTCTTGGTTAGTCGAGGGTTTGTTAAGTGGTTATGGGATCGGTAAGCGAGAACCCTGGACGCGGTACGCCCGTCAGGGTTATGCATAAAATAGACCGATCAGAGAGGTAGCATGACCGAGGCTGGTGCGCATTCCATACAAAAAGGCCGGTTAGAATCGTCTGGAGAGTCCGGGGGCCTGAAGGAAGCGTTCAAACTGGCCTGGCGCTGTTGGCCATATTATCGGCCGCAGGTTAAGCACCTCGGTACTTTCGTAGCTATCAACTCGATTCTCGGTGCGCTGGTATTGGTCGCTGGGATTATTGGCAGCGACCTGGTCGAAAATAAAATCATCCTCGGTGAAAAATTAGAGCCGCTGCAGGCCTCTATGTTGATGCTTGATGGAGAATTCGTTACCGCCGTGGGCGTTGAGAACACGCAACTGAGTATGGAGCAGCGCAAGCAGGTGCGTGAACGAGTCATTATCCTCGCTGGCGTTATGGCTGCGATGTTGTTAGGGATCAGCGTCTGCGTCTGGTACTACATGATTTGGATTTTTCAGCGTGTTAACCAAGATTTACGCGTGGAGATGCTGTCGCGCGTTGAACGCCTGTCGCTTCGATATCACAGTGATTCGAAGACCGGAGATGCGATTTACCGTATCTATCAAGACAGCGCCACGATCGTCAACGTATTACTTTATATGGTGCTCTCACCACTTCGGGTGCTCGCTTGGGCGACCTTTGGTATTGTGGTTTTACTCCTGTTTTCGCCGGTATTGGGATTTTTGTTGGTGGCCGCGGCGGTTCCCACCATCATGTTGATGCGGTTCTATATTCCTAAGGTTCGGGTGGCTGCGACATTGTCGCGAGAGTACAACAGCGACCTGACTTCAAGGATTCAGGAGACGCTGGCCGCCATAAGAGTAGTAAAAGCAAGTGGCGCAGAAACTCGATTAATGGAACGGTTCCAGAGCGATTCACAGAAAGCGTTGGATGCCGCTTTCGAGATGCGCAAATACATTACGTTTTTGACGGTTGGTGTGGCAGTGGTCGGACTCAGTTTTGTTTTTATTGCCGACTATTTTATGGCTACTTGGGCAATACGTGGAGAGTCGACCTTTTTTGGTGGCAGCATTGCGCTGGTAGGCTTCGCGGTATGGAACCTTGGAGCCTTCAAGGCTGCAACGGCTAGAGGGGAAGAAATTTCGGCACAGGTTTGGGAATTAGCCTTTTACTGGTGCACCGTTCAGGATCTTGTCGCCGGGTTAAAGCGCGCATTTTTCTTACTGGATTTGCAGCCCGAGGTGGTCGATGTGGAAACTCCCCAGGCATTTCCGCAAACGCCGCAACGGGTACGCATCGAGAATATTAGTTTTGGTTACCAGCCGGACAGCTTAATTTTGAAAGGCGCAACACTTGAGGCAAAGGTGAGCACAGTCACCGCGATCGTTGGCGCGACGGGTTCTGGTAAAACAACACTCATGTCGATGCTTTTGCGTTTGTATAACCCGGATGCAGGAGCGGTCTTTATTGACGACATAGACATGAGTCAGATGTCTGCGGAAGACGTCAGATCGAACATCTCCATCGCGCTCCAGCAAAATGTTCTATTTGCGACAACGGTCGCCGAAAATATTCGCTATGGCTTGGCGGATGTTGACGAGGAGCGAGTTGTGGCTGCCGCAAAAGTGGCCTGCGCGGATGAATTCATTCGTGCTATGCCAGATGGCTATGACACAGAGTTAGGCGAGCGGGGCGGGAAACTTTCTACCGGCCAGCGGCAGCGTATTTCGATCGCGCGCGCGGTGTTGCGCGACACACCTATTTTGATTCTTGATGAGCCAACCGCCTCTCTGGACGCAGAAACAGAGCGTCAGGTTATGAGCAATCTAGCGGAGTGGGGGCGATCCAGAGTGATATTCATTATTACTCATCGGCTTTCGACCATTCGTAATGCGGATCAAATCGCCTTTCTTGAAGACGGCGTGATCAAAGAGTTGGGTTCGAATCAGCAATTACTCGATCAAAATGGCGCTTACGCCGAATTCTTAGCGGCGGAGCTTGGGAGCGGAAAAAATCNGGGTCGCCAAGGTGAGTNATTCGACNCGCTACGACGACCGCATTGACGTCGATACAGAGCTCACGCTAACAGAAACATTTGTCATGATCGGCCGCTCTTTGGGTCTGCTGACNAAGGTGAGGAAGCTTTTTGCTTATAAATTTGTTTTCGCCATNGTTGCTNTGCTGCCNGCGATTGTTTTGCCTTGGTTGTTGAAAATCGTTGTAGACCAGGTGGTTTTGCAGCAGCCGATAGATTCGACTGTGCGCTTTCCACCGTTCCTAGATCCGTTCGTNAATTTGATTCAAGGAATGGCGCCTNACGANATCATGATCNCCCTNACGGTTTTNTTCTTGGTGCTCTTAGNNTTGTTTGGCATGCGTGCCATGCCAAGCATACAGAGTGAGCGNGGTGGGCTGCCAGAAGGTCANGATGCGGCAACACAATCGGAACAAGCGTTGTCTGCTGGNGGCAGNCAAACCAGCGGTCTGTGGGGGTTGTTGGAAACTCTGCTGACAATTCGCATGACCCAAAGATTGGCAAATAATTTGCGTACCAGTCTGATGGGTAGATTGACACGGCTGGAAATGACCGCTCTGGATGATCAGCGTATTGGTGATTCAGTGTATCGCGTCATGTATGACGCGCCTATGCTGCCAGAGATTTGCTATAAGATCACGGTGGCGCCGGTTTTGCTGTTGTTCAATGCCTTGTTGTCGCTGTGGATGATGCAATACAGCTATGGGGCTATTGCGCCAGAGATAGTATGGCTCGCTGCGGCACTAATGCCTATGACTTTGATTCTCACCGCGCCATTTTCTGGTATTGCTCGCCGTGTTAATCAAGCCAGCCGAGCCGCCGGTGCGTCCACGACGAATCAAATGGAGCAAAGCGTTGACAACATCAACGCGGTGCAGTCATTGGGCGGCTCTCAGGTTGAATCGGAGAATTTTGCAGATAAGAGCGAGGAATCTTTTAAGCGGCACCGCATTACCTTTTTTGTAGATCTGGTGGCAATCGCTTTGTCATACTCTGCGCTCATTATTGCACTTGGTTTGGCGTTCATAATTACTACGGACAAAATCATTGCTGAGAGTTTGTCTGCTGGCGACTACGCGGTGATCACAGGTTTTTTCTTTGTTTTGGGAACCAACGCTCGACTGGCCGGCAAGTATTGGATCGAGCTGCAACGAAATGTTGCGGCGGTACGTCGAGTGTTTTTCTTTATTGATTACACATCAGAACTCGACAGCGAATCTGCACCTTTGCCGATAATCGAAAGGATTGTCGAACTTGAGAATGTAAGCTTTGCTTACCCTGATGGTAGGCAGGTATTGAGCGACATTAGTCTGTCACTTCCGCTTGGCGAACTGGTGGCCATAGTTGGTCCCACGGGCGCCGGCAAGACAACGCTAGCCTATATGTTGCCGGGTTATATCAGGCCCTCCGCGGGTAGGATTCGCTTCGACAACGTGGATCTGGTGGATGCCGGAGTGGACGAAATTCGCAAACAGGTTACGTATGTTTTTCAGGAACACATGCTTTTGTCCGAGAGTATTCGTAACAACTTATTGCTGGCAAATCCACAGGCTACTGAAGAACAGATGCTTGAAGCCTGCCGGGTGGCGGGCGCCATGGATTTCATTGATCAGTTGCCGGATGGTATTGACAGCATGATCGGCAAAGGCGGCGATACATTGTCAGTTGGACAAAAACAGCGCCTGTCCATTGCGCGCGGCATTATTCGCGACACCCCTATTCTGATTCTCGATGAGCCGACTGCCGCGCTTGATCCCAAAACCGAAAATGCGTTGGTTGAAGCTCTGCGCAATGCCGCTCAGGGGCGATTGGTCGTGGTGATCGCGCATCGATTGTCGACTATACGCGAGGCTGACCGCATTGTTTTTCTTGACGAGGGGCGGGTGCGCGACGTTGGTAACCATGAATCCCTTATGGCACAGCCTACGAGCGCCTATCGAAAGTTCGTTGAGTTGCAAAACGCCTAGGTCAGATATGGTTATTGAAGAAGATGTGGATATCGATGAAATCATCCAGGAATATGGTTTGGCATGTCATGTCAAGGAGCTTGATGAAGTTGGTTTGACTGTAGTTGATCAGGAAATTCTGCGGCTTTCTGACGAATGGGTTGATCGACTGCGGGACGCTATTTTACGGGTTGCTGAGACGCGCGCCGAAGCTAGGTTTGAGCTTGATAAGAACCCTGCAAAGGTTTTCGCCGGGCGACCAAGCGAAATCGGTCATATGATTTTTTCGCACCTTATTTATGAGGCCCCGATCTTTATCGATGTGCTGACGCACCCGGTTAAAAAAGCATTAATGAGTCATTTACTGGGCGCTGGGCACCGTATTGCGGTGAGCGATGGCTGGGTTAAGTGGCAAACTCCAGAAGCCTGGCCGAGTGACGAGACCACTGGGTTTCACGCGGATCAGAGTGTCGTGCCACCACCTTGGAACTGGCGTTCACCGCACATTGCAAATATGAACTGGACGTTGACCGATTATTCTCGTGAAGACGGCGCACTTGCCTATGTCCCCGCTAGTCATCGCGAAGAAAGGTTGCCGGAACTGGGGGAGGCGTTACCGTTGGCGATACCTGTAGAAGCAGCAAAAGGATCGCTAGTAATATTTAACGGAGCTCTGTGGCACGGCTCTTACCGCAAGACAACTCCCGGTCTTCGGGTCACGATGATTGGCCAGCACTGNCGCCCATACATGCTCCCGTTTCAAGATTTCAAAGGGCAAATAGCCGAGGAAATAATNGCCTCAAGTGAAGATCCGAGTTATCTGCGTAGCCTTTTACGAGAAGATGANGTTCAGTTGAGNNCCGCGCCAGGGGTCTTCTAGATCGCGCTTATGGCACGGTTTTGAACTGACGNTAAANCGGGGTTANNNCTCGATTTTTGCGACCCAGACCTCGGGTGACGATAGCCACTTTTCTGTTCCGCTCTCCCTGCGNCCATCCCATCCTCCNGCGACATAGAGACTGTTATCAATGATCGATGCAGCAGGCGAAGAAATTGGCTTAGGTAGCTCACTNTGGTGTTGCCACTCGCCACCGNGTTCTANGGTCAGAACGTCGCCANAAAAACTTTTCTTTTCACCAGCTGGAGTGTGGTGNCCGCCGACCATCCAAATTTTATTTTTGTGTACGAATGTGGCGCCTTCCGAATGGGAATGACCATACGGAAGGGGTGGTCCTGGCCGCCATGAATCGGATGTTGGGTTGTAAATGTCGACGTTGGTCTGGTCGAGTTGTTGCGAGTCGTGATTAAACTGCCCACCGATCACGTACATCTCGTTGTTGAGCACTGCAACAGAAAGTTGATTACGTGCCAAAGGAAGCGGTGCTACCTCAACCCAATCGGTTCTTTTACCTTGCCGCCATGAATCCAGATCTAGAGTCCAGTGGTCACAAGAGTCGGTGTCCCTATCCGCCATTAGGCCCGACACGTAATGCAGATTGTCGCCTAGGCGGGCCAAGCCGCCGCCTGCTCGTGGCCCTGGTAGAAGCGGTGCGGCGGTGTAGCGATCGAGTTCGATGTTGTAGTGCCAGACCTCGGCAATAATATGATCTTTGCCCGGATGCACTTTGTCTTTCATGCCACCCGCAAACCAAAATCCAGATTCGTCTGCGACGAGATTTACGTGTGACAGCGCGCTGGGTAAATCCTGCAGTTTGGTCCACGTCCCGTTTGCAGGATCAAAGACATCCAGTCGTTTACTCGACATGATGTAGTTTTCGTAGCCACCAAGCACATAGAGAAGTCCGTCGATCAGCAGGCTCGCTGGCTCCCATTTTGCGACAGGCATATCCGGCAGTTGCTGCCAGTCAAATTGCTGAGTAAATTCCTTCATGGTTTCTCCCCCGATAAACCAGTTTTAACGACGTTCCGTTATTTTGGAAATTGTCGATCCATCGCCGCGATCAAGTCTGAGCACCGAGTTTCCAGCATTTTTCGTGAATCTTCCCCATCGCAGAAGATATATAATTCATTACTGCGAACGCCTGCGACCACTTGGTCGCCGACGGTGTCTGGTGAGACTGCGATTTCTTTCAGCCAAGGCATTTTTTCCCGCCGCGCTTGTATCTCCGTGATTTCCGTTGGTTTTAGATCTGGGTAAAAGATTGGCGTATCGACCACATGAGGACATAGCACGGAAGCAGAGACATTAGTGCCTTCGAGATCGTTGCGAAGGAATTCCGAAAAGCCCACAGCGGCGAACTTGCTGGTTCCATAGGCCCCTTGGGAGTGATGGCCTTGAATGCCGCTAAAAGAGGCTGTGTTGACTATATGGCCCGGGGTGCCGCGCTCCAGCATGCCGGGCAAGAAAACTCGAACGCCGTTCAGCGGCCCCCAAAGGTTAACCTCTGTAACACGTCGCCATTTTTCTTCAGGGGTCTCTAGTACCTTGCCGCCGCCGCCAATGCCCGCGTTATTGCACAGTATGCTCACTGGCCCAAAGTGAGCATTAATTCGGTCCGATGCGTTTTGCAGTGCGGCTATGTCGGTGGTGTCGATCTCAATCGACAGTACGGCATCGGTAATTTTGCGCAGCTCCTGCTCTGCATTTTCTAGTCGATCCGTCTGGATATCCCCGATAACAATATTTGCGCCCTCTTTAGCGAAAGCTTTCGCGATGCCAAGACCAACTCCGCTGCCGCCGCCAGTTATAAAAGCTGTTTTTGAATTAAAATCTTGCATGGTTGGTTTTTGAGTTATAGATCCGCGACTTTGTTGTGTTCGATTAAATCGAAGTCGATCTCGGCGCCGAGCCCGGGCCCTTGATGAGCGTGCACCATGCCGTTTTTGTCGACTTCAATGTCTTGCACTAAGCCGTGCTTTTGCACTTCATCGGGGAGTAAAACCTCGAAATACTCGCAGTTTTTTACCGCCATGATCAGATGTAAGTTCGCAACGTTATTCAGTGAATTGCCGCCATGGTGAACTTCATAGTTCATCTGAAAAGTCTCTGCGGTATGGGCGGTCTTAAGGCATGAAGTCAGACCGCCTTTAATCGCGACATCACCGCGCAGATAGTCAGTGGCTTTTTGCAGGATCCAAGGGGCGTAGGCAGTTGGCCCAGTATTTGGCATTTCGGTTGCCATGATGGGAATGCGCAGGTCTTGTTTCAATTTGATGTAGCCGTACAAATCATCATAGGCCAGCGGATCTTCATACCAATAGAAATTGAGTGCTTCGGCTGCAAGACCCACTCGGAGCGCGTCTGGGTAGTCGTACGACCAAGTCGAATCCAGCATGATTCGGTAGTCATCGCCAACCGCGCGTCTAACGGCTTCGCATATTTTTATGTCCCAATCGGCGATGGCAGGAGGATGGATCTTATAGGCGCTCCATCCTGCTTCNTTGTAGCGCACGGCTTCTTCTGCGTATTCTTCGGTGTGTTCGAAGACAGCTGAACTGGCGTAGGCGGGGACGGTCTCTCGATAAGAGCCCATGAGCTTATGGACAGGAATGCCGGCGGCTTTGCCGGCGAGATCCCATAACGCGACATCGATCGCACCGATNACGCGTAAAATGGGCCCCATCGCCCACGTCGACATGCGCTGATAGATTTTTTCTCTGGCGAGGGGATCCAGTCCCATCAACATGGGTTTAAAGCGATCGACAATGAGTTGCGCGTCGTTACCCAGCGCACTGAGCGCATTGCCTAAAAAAGCGTGTCCCTCGACTCCTTCGTCGGTGATGATTTTAACCAGCGCCATGTGAGTGGAACGGGTGCCGGAGCTTTTTACATTTAGGGTATAACGGGTCGGCGGTATGTCGTTCCATTCCCAAACCACCACTTTGACATCAGTAATCTTCATACCAAACTCCTGTACTAAGTCTTATTAAGACGTGTTCTGAACGGGCCAATGGACGTTGCNATTTTACTGCGTTTCACTGGTTGTTCTTAGTTATGTTTTAAATCGTTGTTTCGGTGTTTTTTCGACGNCATAACTATGCGTGTGACATCCGCCGNCCANTGACCGGTACGACGCCNGGATAATATGAGCCTTCTAGTGTGTCGCCATCGAGCCGGCCTTCAAAATCGACCAGAAAGTCCCAGTCGCCCTTGTCTATTCCAAAACTGAATTTCAATTCTCCGTCAGCCAGAGAGCTTGCGGTGATTGGAAATGGGCCAAGGTTGTCGTCCATTAGATAAACGGTGCCTTCGCTGAGTTTCAGTAGGTGCACTCCCCATCCGGTTTCCAGTTCCCAAATTCCAGAAGCCTCGCCAGTAAGCGTAGCTTTATCGTCCTGATCTGAAGTAATCAATATGGTTTTCGCAACNCTCAGAGTTCGTGTGGCGAGGTCCGATAATTTGTTGTCGCTCTCGTCCCGGACGGCTGATAGTAGGCGGTCGTTGAGAACGCCGGTCCATTTTTCGGGCAGCGCACTCGCGCCTAATCTAACGCCTAGAATCGAACCAACTGTTGCCGCATTGCAGTCGGTATCCCACCCGGCGAGCGTTGTTACCACAATACCTTGTTCGAAGTCGTTGATACCNAAGTAGATGCCTAAGACCACTAGGGCTGCGTTGTTGATGGTATGTACGCCGTGGTAATGGCCATAGCGCTCGTTGATTTTAGCCCAGACGTTTTCCCAGTTTTTTGCGCGTCCCGCCAGTTCTTCTCGGCACCAAGCTTGGGTATNGCGAATGGCTTCCGCGAGTCGGCTNTTTGCNGGTATTTCGTTNAGTCCAGCANNGACGATGCCTTCGGCATCGGTTTCGATAAAAGCCGCTGCCACCATGGCCGCAACAAACATCTCGCCGTAAATGCCGTTTTTATCATGCGAAATGCTGGCGTCGCGAAAGGCCAGGTCNGCCGCTTTTTCCGAGCATCCGGGCATGACATAACCGAATATGTCGGCGCGAATTTGTGCGCCAATCCATTCTCTAAAGGGATTGCGAACGAGCGCCGAGTGCGGTGGCCAAATGCCCAGAGCGAAGTTTCGGTAAGCAACCCCTTCTGCTGTGTAGGTCAGACCAAAGGGCATTTGCGAAACCCAGGTATTGGCGATGGTGCGTGGTGTTANTGCTGCGCCTTTGCGCTCCAGAGCCAATAAGCCAAGTATCGGATAGTCCATGTCGTCNTCACGATCCATGTATTGGATATGTCCAAGCGTGCTGGATTTAAGTACTTTGGAGATCATTTTTTCAGAGAACGGGATGTAGTTGTCGAGTGGTAGGGCNTCGATGTCACTTAGATAGTGTTCGATCCGCTCTTTTTTCCAACCCTCGACGGGTTTGCCCAGACAGCATCCTACCGCTCTTCCGAGCCAGCCGCCGTATATCTGATCGGCGATAACCTCCTCGTCCCAAATTATCGTGGTATTGGGTGAATANTNGGGGCGGGCGGCCNGAATCTCCGTGAGCGTAGATGGTTCGTCGTAGGCGAATGCGTCTTCGATAGGTAATGCCAGCAGTTCGTCGTAGAGTGTCTGAAAGGNGTGATCCGGCGCTTTTTCTTCAAGTGCTTTAGTGATTCNTTCCGAGATGTTTGTAACGTCGCAGCCTTCTTCGCGACGTTGTCTGAGCTCGGTCTTAATTAATTTTTTTTCTAGCGAGTGCATAGGACAGATCTCAGTTGGCCAAATGAAAAGCGCAGCGTAAGACTAGAAACGCCGGTAGGGAGGGTCAACCGAGAACGCATTTACTTCACCCAAAAACCGCTGACCATCTGCAGACGAGCGNGGTATCGGATCCGTAAGGGCGAATATCGAGGACGGCGCGATCGATGATGCNGATAAAAANCATCTGNAAAAATGGGTGAATATTCGANNATCTTTGCTTGAAACAACGNGTTGTGCAGANGATCATCAATNNAGGNGGTAATTAATATGTTTGATATNGATGTAAGCACGCTTAATCCNGTCGGTGAATTCGGTTCACAAGCTTGGGGCAGCNCNTGCGCTGATTTCGGGATNAAAATTCTTGAATCTGCGGATCTACCGAAAGATTTATCATGGGCATTTAGTGAAACCTATACTCATGCNCCCGANCGACTTNTAAGCGNCNACAGGCCGGTTTCGGGCTANTACTTTATGGTGNGAGACGGCGAGGTGTCTGGCGGCGATGGCGTTCCAGAAGAGTGTCTGCTNATTCCNGGGTTCCATGCGAAACTGCGNTGGGCATATCTTTGNAACCAATCCCGCACTTTGTACGGCAGCGCAGGACAAAAACAGCGGTCTAATGACGAGGCTCAACTGGTCGCAGAGATGNAAACCTNTCTNGGCTATAAACCNGANATGGGCGGCGTGCCTTCGCCAGTCTGGCCAAANCCGATTATCGTNGCTCTCAGCCATGGCTCCGAAACAGGCGGTGGGCTGCACAACATTGCNGCCAGCTTGCAANCACCGTCTCCTGAGTTTGAGGNTTGGCCNACAACTGAGCTTGGCGTTCCCGATTTTTCGGCAATGACNGNAGCGCAAAAACTCGATCTCATCAGTTTGTGTGGNNTAAANCAGAGTTAGTTTTGGGTGAATTTTATTNATTNAANGNCGCTCTNTTCGTTAATGATTTGNTCATTGTGACTGGNCATTTTCGACTGACACCCCGAGCACGCTGCAGTGACCANNGGGAGTGACAANATTGTGACTCNTAATNATNNAAGTTTNAGCCTNAGCGAATTTNCGGAACAACTCTGTGCTGATTCGCTNGGAGAGCCCTTGGGTAAGGTGGAGGTAAAGTTTGTCNACAGTATGCTGAAAGGTATAAGNGNATCGCGTTCGGTCAATCTGACCGAGATTGCCAAGGGGCTTGGGGAAAGCATTAGCTTACATGCCACCCATAAGCGGCTTTCGCGAAATCTTTATGACGTTGAGCTTACTAGAAACCTGGCGGACCGCTTGCTTAAGAACGGCAGTAAAGGGGTTGGATCGCAGACGCGTTTGATTGTCCGTACCTCAGAGTTGCAGAAGAAGTTTGCGCGGAGAATTGAGTTTCTACCGACGGCCGAGGGGTCATCGGCGACGGGCTTTAAAGTCTGCGAGATTATAGCCAGCGAGCCGGGATCCAAGACATACGTGCCGTTATTGAGCCATGTTTGGTCGGATGCGGTGCCGGATTTCACCAGCGATGCAATGGAAGTGTATAACTCCGTTCAAAAAGTGTTAGCTGCGACAGCTTATAAGGGAGTGGTTTATGTGGATGATCGCAGCATTCCGCCAGAAACCTGCAAGCTAATTTTGGCCGACAGGAAAATCGATTACATGATCATGGTGGATGATCAGAACCTCCAAGTGCGCGCTCGTAACGATGAATTTTCGATCAACGAAATGTTAGACCGAGTCGATACTCGGTATGGCAAGATTCTATATAAGCTGGTTCCGGTCGGTTTTTTCGGCGCTTCGCAGACAGACCTAGACCTTTTTATTCACGCGGGCTGTGCCGCGGTCAAAATGCCTTTATCAGGTCGTTCCGTGAACTTTATTGTTTTAAAAACGAAGAGTTCCATTCTTGAAGAACAAGCGACACCTTTTCTAACCACTCATACGGATCTGCGCTCGCGGAAGGCTCTGATGGGCCTCGTCGATTCGTTTCTTTCGACTCAGGATGTTATCGATCTGCATAGGCGGCTTCGCGAAAGTTTTAATCCGGAAAACTTTCGTGTTCTCAGTTACAACCGGCTGCAATTGCTTATGACATTGCTAGAAGCGGTGATCGGCTACGAGGTTTCAGCAAGAGGCGATGAACTGCCGATTGATGAGACGTTTGCCGAAAGTCCTCATGACGGAAAGCTGCAACGAACCTATTTGCTCCCAAATCCGGAGCGTGCAGTTGCTAAGTGATTTGAGTGTCGTTATTGGGAATAAAAATTAGGATCGCCCATGATCAGCGAAGAGATGAATGGTTTTCTTGAGCGCTATACGACGCAAGGATCCAAGAAAACTAGCACAACGGTGAAAGAGCAGCGGGCAGAACTCGAAGCCTTCATGAGTCCGGTCAAGATTCCTGAGGGGGTTCTAATAGAGGACCTTGTGTTAGCTGATCGGCCGGCTAGAAAGTATGTGCCTGCCGAAGCTAAATTAGACCGAGCGTTATTGTGTTTTCATGGTGGCGGTTATCGGGTTGGCTCCCTAAATGGCTATAATTCGTTNATGGCCCATCTTGCGCTTGCCTGCAAAGCACCGGTTTATGGCTTGGATTACCGCCTCGCGCCAGAACATATGTATCCTGCCGCACTAGACGACGCNGTGGCTGCATTTGTCGAGCTGAGCCAGACCATAGCTCCNGAGCGAATTATGCTTGTGGGAGACTCNGCCGGCGGGGGGCTGGCTTTGGCCTGCTTNTTGGTGCTNAAGAAGCGCGGACTGCCGGGCAGCGGCGCCGCGGCATTGCTGTCTGCTTGGTTGGACGGCACAGCGAGCGGCGAGAGTTACGGCGATAGGCGTGCCGAATTTCAACAGGCCATGCAGAATTATGCGGGTGAATATCCATTGGATGATTTCGGCATATCACCTCTGTTTGGCGATCACGAAGGGCTGCCACCGCTGTTGATTCAAGTAGCACGCAATGAGCCCATGCGAGACGATTCTACCCAGTTGCATGTTTTGGCGCTCGATGCTGGTGTCGAAAGCCGAATCGAGATATTTGACAGTGCTTTCCATGACTTTCAGGTTTTCACGAACATTCCCGAAGCCCGTGCTGCGATATCTGGGATAGGGGCGTTTTTTCTAGACGTCGTTGTGTAACCGAGTCCTGTTATGTCTGTCTGTCACGATAGCGCGTATTCTACTGGTTTTATTCAAGCTGCTCGAAAGAATCAGAGTCCTTGCACTCGACGATAGGCGTCATCGCCTAACTCAGCGCTGATCTTCAGTCCGAGGTCATTCGCGTTGAGCATGGCTTCGCGGAGAGAAGCCGCTGTTACAGGCATCGGCATGTAATGAGCATTTTTGTTTTTTAACGCGAATTCGATAATAGTGTCTAATGCATCCGTCGCTTTCGGCGATAGCGATAATTGATCCATATGTACTGGAAGTCCGACGCGTGCAAAAAAGCGCGCAATTTTTTCCGCGTCTTTTGAGGCTTCCATCACCAATTGGATTAATGTGCCCATCGCAACCATTTCGCCGTGCAGATAATTATGATGAATACGATCGATTTGGGTAAACGCCAACGCCATGGGATGTGCGAGCGCAAGCCCCCCGCTTTCAAAGCCGATGCCGCTAAGGAGGGTGTTGGCTTCTACAACGCGCTCTAGGGAATCGTCGCAAACGTTGGCGACGACAGCGCGAGTGGCAGCTTCGCCGTGTTCGAGCAGGGTGTGCGCACAGACTTCGCCCATCGCACAGGAGGCAAGCGTCGGTCGTGCGCCGATTGGGGTTAAAGCTTGGGGGTTATTTAGGCAGATTCTTGCCTCGTACCAAGTTGCCATGGCGTCACCCATGCCGGCAACGAGGTAGCGCTCGTTAGCTTCGGCGATAACTTCTGTGTCGACGATAACCATGGCGGGGTTCGTTGGATAAAACTCTACGCCATCGTTTGCGCCTTCGGGTGTATAAAGCACGGACAGAGCCGAGCATGGTGCGTCATTAGACGCCAAGGTAGGGGCGATCACCACGGGAACGTCCAAGCGGTAAGCAATGCTTTTTCCGGCGTCAACAGGTTTGCCGCCGCCCACGGCGATCAAGCAATCGAGTTTTTCATCTGCAAGTACCGCAACGTGCTTCTCTATTTCGACTAAAGAACACTCGCCCTCAAAGACTGTCTCAACGGATTCAATGTTGCTGCTTTTGAGCTTGTCGGCGATACGTTGACCCTCCGCGGCCAAGCCTCGCTTCGACGCAAGAATTCCAACGCGATGAATATTCATAAGAGATAGGTAGCGATCTATATGATTGAGCACTCCCGGTCCCTGAATGTAGCGCTGCGGTGCAACCATCACTCGAGGGGCCGTTTCATTCCTCCCGTTGAAGATCGATGCAGGAAGGTATGGCTTTTTATGCATAGTATTTGCCTACTGATACCGGTTGGTCGCGTCCTAGATCGTATGCTGCGCTAACTTAGACTATCAATTGTTAACGTGTTGCTTTTATTTCTGAGAGTTCTGCCCGCAATCGCTGAAGTTCAAGCTGTTCATCTTGAGCCTTTTGCCAAATATTTTCGGTGGCGGTATGAGGACCATATGCACTCGGTGGCATTAGCATTTTTTGTTGATTGCTCGTTATGTCTGGGTAGTTGTTTGAATTGTAATAACACGGGCTCCAGGCAACAGCGTGGGGGCAGTATTTATAAAAAAGAGTCCGTCTTTCTCGGTCAGGAGCACCCTGCCATGGTATCGTCCCGTGTGCGCAGGCTTCTGTGAATATGATCGCGTCGCCTGCGGACGCGGCGACTTGTTCAACAAAATGCGGGACTTCGGCTTGAGTTTTGCTGTGGCGCCATGCGGCTGGCAGACCGATATTAGATTTATGGCTGCCGGGGATGCATGCGAAGCCGCCGTCGCGCTGATCTACGTCGTCCAGCTCAAAAGCAACAGCAACCAAGCCGTTAAAGAATCTACCGTTGCTGTATCTGTAGAAGCATTGCCCGCCGTCACTCGGACCTACTAAATCCGCCGGCCCCCCCGAACCTTGCCCACCTCCATGAAGGTAAAGCGTTTTTTCATTCTTGGGCATTTTGCTGTCAATTTTTGCGTAGTCGTGGTCTAGACGGTAGTGCTCGCCCAACAATGTTTCTAAGTAGGGGGTGATTAAAGGTAAGTCAATGAGGTCGAGATATGAACCGCCCAGTTCCAGTAGCGAAGCGGAAGACCAAGCGGGGTCGTGTTCATTACGAAATGTTGTTCGATCTGAGCCCAAGATCGGACTGGTGTTATGCTCGCGGAAAGACTCAAGTCTTTGCGACAAATCTTGTATCTGAGGCTCCTGCAACACGTTCTTTAAGACGATGAAGCCACGGAGGTCAAATAAGTATTTCTCTTCTTCGTTCATTGTTCGTTGTTTCTGTCCTGTCTTATTCGATCTTTGATTCAAAGGCGAGCCCACGATCTCTAGTGGCTCTCTCGATCAGTTGGCGTTTGCCATGGTTCTTCTGGCGATCGACGGCGCCGCGCCAACATCTAACGGCCGGTGAAT
>PBQQ01000023.1 GCA_002725095.1 Gammaproteobacteria bacterium | reverse complement strand
GTGTCTTGGCGTAGGCGGCATGTTCGGCGCAGCGGGATGCGTGGTTTTTGCTAAAGAGCCAAGCTAACCGTTCTTAGGCAATTAAACGGCCGGGGCAACCCGTAGTTAACAATACCTGCCTGCCGCTAGGCACCGTCGTCATCTCGCGAATATTCTGCATTCCCTATGGCCAATCTGGCCAGGCGCGGCACTGATTGGACAAAAGCTACAATGGCGGTTTTACTTTGGTAATAGGTCGCGCACATCGCGCTTGGGATCATGCCACCCGATAGCGTTCGATCTGAATATCTTCGACGCCATAGTCGGCAAAATTATCCGCAACCCGCCCGCGAATATATTGCTGCCAAGAAAACGCTTCATAACGCGGTGACTCACGATCAGCGACCCAAGGCTGGATCATCGCATCAACTTTCGGCTGAAAGAAAAATGGCACGCTGTAGCGACCCGCTGCGGAGCGGACGGGCAACACACGATGGCAACCCGCAATGCAACGATCATTACTCCATACCTGCAATACATCGCCTATGTTGACAACAATCGTACCGGGCTTTGGCGCCACATCTACCCACCCATAACGTTTCGATTGCGCCTGCAAGCCGCCCTGATCGTCCTGCAGCAGCAGAGTAATCGCACCCGGATCGGTGTGATGATGCAAAGCCATGTCCCCCAACGGCACTAGGTCGTCACGCTCTTGCACAGCCACAGGGTCTTCTGCCGGGTAATAGTTTAGTCGCGCGGCACTGGTGTGACTGAGCCCAAAGTTGTCTGCCACAGTGCTGCGGGCGGCCGCTTCGGGAAGGCCTAGGGCCATCAGCACCATCGCCATTACCTGCTCCGACATTTCGGTAAATGCGCTGAAGAAGTCCGCAAGCACTGGGCGTAACTGCTCTGGCTGTGCCGGCCAGCGGCTGTGCCGCAGCGGATTCTTTGAAATATGCCCACCGGTTTTAAAGTCAAAGACTTCTTTTAAATCGCGGCGCTGCTTCGTAAGCTCTCGATCATAGTATCCTAACGGATTGCTTTCGTTTCTATAGACGCTACGCTTGATCGCTAACGGTTGCGCGAAGAAGCTGCGCGCCTGAGCGAACACTTGAGCAACCAGTTCATCGCAGCCATGCCCCTCCAGAAGAAAAAAACCATGATCCTCGCACGCCCGAGCCAAAGCGAGATGATCTATCGCGCTCACACCCCCGGCTAAAAAATCTGTCAAATTTATAGATGGAATTTGCTCTTGCATGCTTGTCCTTATTTTTGCCGTTGCACCCATATGCGCGACAGCGCGGCCTGACTGCCGTCTGGTTCTTCAACAATCCCTTCGAATTCTTCGATGATTTCCAAAAACTCCGCATTTTTCAATAGCGCCTGTCTCAGCGCACTGGGCGCGACCCGAAAGGACGGATTGCTGGGGCCACTCACCGCCTCGGGACCTGACCATTGCATATGTTCCTCCACCAACAGCTGTCCGCCAACGGCTAAATGCCGGACTAACGCTGGTAATAACGAAGGGGCCACAAAACGAAACATCACTATCAGGTCATATTCACGCTGAGGCCGCCAAGCGCTCACTCCCTCTGAATCCTGGACGTTCTGGCAAAACCAATTAACCGTCACGCCCGCGCGCAATGCCTGCTGCGCGGCTTGTGCAAGCGCCGTAGGCGAGACGTCCACCGCATCAACAACATACCCCTGCTGAGCCGCGTAAATGCTGTTGCGCCCGCGCCCGCATGCAACATCGAGCGCACGTGTACCGGTTTGCTGTGCTGTAATTTCAGACATGCATTGCTGAAAATAAGCACTCCCCCACCGGCGCTCTGCATAGGCACCCTGGCGATACCGAACATCCCAAAGTTGTCGGTCTGATAATGACAAAACGCACCTCGGTTATATTGCTAGACCAGTCTTGTCCTTGCCTTGAGCATAACGAAACGCTAGGTTAAGTGCCCCATAATTCTATCGAGCTCATGTCAGTAACCAACCCACAGCCACACCCTTATCTGGACCGTGCCGCGATGTGGTTATCAGGTTTCTGCTTAGCCCATTGCCTCTCCTTACCGCTAGCCGTACTGCTGGCGCCGGTATTAAGCCAATGGCTCGAAGCCACCGAGACCACCGTTCATTGGGTTCTATTCGGTATTGCCATACCCATTAGCGCGGTCGCACTGCTTCAAGGCTATCGACGTTTAGGCAGCCGACGCACCTTGCTCCTCGGGGGTCTGGGTTTGCTGTTGATGCTGTTGGCTGTGAGTCATGTTTTGGGACGCGAGTTTGAAGTCGTGCTTACCGTCATCGGCGTGAGCGCCGTGCTGGTGGCCCATCTGCGCAACCTGCTGGGGCATCAAGCCCTGCACCACAAAACCTAACACCTGTAATCACTCTATGGAGGCCTTATGAGATACGACAACATTCTGCAGACGATCGGCAACACACCCATTGTGAAACTGAATCGCATCGCACCAGCCCACGTTGACATGTACGTTAAGGTCGAGTCGTTCAATCCCATGGCGTCGGTCAAGGACCGCCTCGCTTACGCGATTATTAAAGACGCACGCGACAGCGGCGCCCTGAAGCCGGGGCAGACGGTAATTGAAGCCACATCCGGAAATACGGGTATCGCATTAGCAATGGTATGCGCCGTGCTCGGCCACCCCTTTGTCGCCACCATGGTCGAAACGTTCTCCATCGAACGACGCAAAGTCATGCGCGCCTTAGGTGCCAAGGTCATCCTAACTCCGGCCGCAGAACGTGGCAGTGGCATGGTTCGCAGGGCAGAAGAACTGGCCCAACAACACGGTTGGTTCCTTGCTCAGCAGTTCCAGAATCCAGCAAATCCGGCTTATCACGCAAGCACCACTGGGCCGGAGATCTTGCGCGATTTTGCTGGCGATCGGCTAGACTACTGGGTGACCGGCTGGGGCACCGGCGGCACTCTGTCTGGCGCTGGTCGCACACTCAAGGCGGCTCGCCCAGACCTAAAGATCGTCGCTGCGGAGCCGGAGCAGGCTGCCCTGTTATCGGGCGGAGAATGGTCACCACACAAAATCCAAGGCTGGACTCCAGATTTTATTCCGGACGTTTTAGATCGCGAAGTCGCTGACCAAATCGTACCGGTGAACGAGGATGAATCCATGCAGTGCGCGCTTCGCCTAGGTCAAGAAGAGGGCATATTCGTGGGTATTTCGGCAGGTGGAACATTGAATGCCTCACTGCAAATTGCTGAGCACGCCGAACCTGGGAGCGTCATTTTGACCATGCTCGCGGATACCGCGGAACGCTATCTCTCAACGCCGTTGTTCGCCGACATTAACGAAGGCTCAGACGACGACTGGCTTGCAGGCCTCTAGTAGCGCCACTAACGCAACAGTTGCGGGTAATCGAGCTCTGCGCCCCAATGCACCTGAGCAACACTGGCATAGCGTGATTCATTAACAAAGCCATGGTGCCGAAGGGTTTCCATGTCGCGCCCGACGCGTTCAAGGGTTTCACCCTTGGTGACCATCGTGGTGGCGGCTATGTCCGCGGCGTGACGCACTACCTCAGCACTGGCTTGCACGGCATGAGTACCAGCCAGATATAGGTCCGCGCGGTCTAAGGCATTCGCCTCATCACCAGACACAGCACGCGCCCAAGTGTGCTCCAAACCCTGAAAAAACAGCAGCCGCGCTGACCGGTACAATGCCAGCGCTTTGCCATAATGCAATTGTGCTATGCCGCGCTCGCGCAGCTTGCCCGCACTACCACCCGGGGTTTTATCGGCCACCATCGCCGCAACTAAATCGAGACTGCGCGCGGCCAAACTCAACGCCACCGGGACATAGGTCGCAAAAACAATTCTCGATGGACAGCGATACAAGGTGCCTTGATAAAGCGCATTAGACGCCGTTTGCGGGTTTGGAATGACCACCTGTAGTTTCGCCACTGCTACTTCCGATACCACCACGTCACTGCTGCCGGAACCGCGCATGCCTAACGTATCCCAATTCTGTTCGATTGAGCACTCAGCCAAAGGCATAACCGCCATCCCAGCGGTATCGTCGATCAGCACCGGCGACAACAACCAAGTCGCATGATCGCAGCCACTGACAAAGCGTTGCCGTCCGCTGATGACATAACCATCACCTCGCGCGACCGCTTGCAGCGGCGAGTGGCCGCTGGCAGCAACCAGAGTGTCTGGATCAGACCCCCACAATTGCTCAACTAAGGCTTCAGGCCATTGCGCAGCCATCAATCGAGCGGCGTTAAAGACCATGACATGCCACGCCGCTGCAGTGTCAGCCGCAGCAAGTTTTTCGCACACCAGCGCGCACGTAACTGGGTCGACTTCAAGGCCTCCAAGTCGCGCCGGCAAAAACAGTCTGGGCACCTGAGCCTCAACCAGCGCTTGAAACGCTACGTCATGAAGACGGCAATGTTGCTCCGCCCAACCTGCATGCTGTTCAATTACTCCGCATACCGAGTCTATTCGCCTCAGTATCTCAGCCCGATCAAAAGTCATTTTCCCTCCTCATCACGGGTAACCCGTCTAAAAAGCGCTCTGCGAAGACGCTCAAAACCTCAACAAAGTGAAGATATTATGGATTGCGTTCGTCTAACCTGCTGACACATAACAAAAACTTTTTTAAGTGTCTCCAAAACCGCTTTTGCCCTCTTCTTTTTGCATTCCATCTTCCGTATTCTTTGAACCCTCACTAGCCGNNACTGTATGNATATACAGTGCTAATTTCCTCGGCAGGGCGATTACACANCATGCAGTTCGGCTAGCTGAGGCCAACCCCCTACCGCTTCGTTTTTCGCTGCGAAGTTCTGCCAAAAAACAATCGCCTATTACTAAAAGTGCTTGGCCAATACTTGCCAAAATCATCGTTAGAGAAGCGTTCGTCTTTTAAACATCAGCCTGCGGCGGCAATGGTGGCAGCACCTGCGACCACGGAAATTGACCATCTGCGACAGCAATAAATTCAGGGTTCAAAATACTCTCTTTAGCATTGTAGGTGAGAGCTGAACCATCGCCGCAAAAGACCCTTCCACCAGCCGCACACAGGACCGCCTGCGCGGCTCCAATGTCCCATTCGCTCGTTGGACCTAGCCGCGGATAAATGTCCGCGTCTCCAGCAGCCAATGCACACAGTTTAAGTGAGCTGCCTACCGGGGTTCGAGTCAGCTCTNGAAACTGCTCGCCAATCATCGCCAGATAGCGCTCTAGGCGCTCGCCACCATGATTGCGGCTCGCAACCACGTTGAGTCGCGAATCTTGGTCATGGCGAAGTTTACCTTGCAGAGCTGTTCGACCCNGCGCATCTTCAACCCACGCCTCACCAGCGCCAACATCACCAAAAAACACCTGCCCTTGAACCGGCACACCGACCCAGCCAAGAACCGGTTGGTGGTTCTCTATGAGAGCAATATTGACGGTGAATTCGCCATTACGATTNACAAACTCCTTGGTGCCGTCGAGTGGATCCACTAACCAGTAGCGTGACCATTGACTGCGCTCATCAAAGTGGGGCAACGCCGATTCCTCCGAGAGAATAGGAATATCCGGCGATAACTTGTTTAAACCGTCCGCGATAACCGCGTGGGCGGCCAAGTCCGCCTGAGTCAATGGCGATTCGTCTTGCTTGGTTTGCACCGCAAAATCCGTGTTGTAGACCTGCAAAATTTCATCGCCCGCACGGCGCACAATATCCATCAATAACGGATTATGCTCGTTAGCGAGCGCTCGAGTCGTGGGGCTACTCATAGGGATTAACCTCGTTTAGTGGGTTTGCCAGCGCCTTTCAGGCGCTGCGAAAACAATGGCCGACATAGGGACAATGCAGCAATCGCCCGGGCTTCGCAGAACTCATCACTGTGTAACAACTCATCAAGCCGTTGCAGCGGCCAAGGGACGAGTTCAATGGGTTCGGGTTCGTCGCCCTGCAATTGATGAGCATATAGGTCCGTGGCAAAGACCACATTAATGGCAAACCCCATATGACCCGGAGCCAGCGTCAGCCGCTTTACCAATTCGGTACGCTTAGCCCCAAAGCCCGCTTCCTCCGCTAATTCTCGGCTAGCGGCCGCTTCGAGACTTTCTTCCGCCTCTACCAAACCCTTGGGTAGGGTCAGCTGCATCTCATGAAACCCCGCCGCGTATTCTCGAATCAGCAGCAATTCGTTTTGAGCATTTACAGCTACGACAATTACCCCCTCCGCACCGCCCGCTGGTAGGCGCTCGTAGCGACGCTCGACACCGTTACTGAATCGCAGATCGAGCGCTTCTATTTTGAAGAAACGAGTGGTGGCTAAAGTTTCGGTAGCAATAATCTCAGGTAACGGCATCGTCTAAATCACGTTCTCTATACAGGCCTCTCGAAAAACTTAAGGCGGGTTCCGGATAAACGAATCAGCGCATAATAAGCGGTTCTGATTCGCCAATTCGTTAGTATAGTCGCCTGAACGCATGTCAACGTTAAAATATCGCAAGCGATTCGCACTGGTCACTGGAGTACTTTTTGCCCGCAACGAAAACAGCCTTTGATTGGCAACAGATCGACACCGTGCTACTTGATATCGACGGCACGTTACTCGACCTGCACTACGACAATTTCGTGTGGGACAAAGTGGTGCCAGAGGCTTACGCGCGGCTCAAGCAATTGTCGTATCCAGAAGCTAAAGAGCAGTTGTTCGCACAAATGCGCCAAGTGCACGGCACCATAGACTTCTACAGCTTCGACTTCTGGAAAGAACAAACCGGCTTGGATATTACCGATCTGCACCGGCAGCAATCACAGCTCATCGGATTTCGCGCCGACGCCGAGGCCTTCTTAGATTGGCTTAAGCCGAGCGCGCATGAGGCCATAATCGCCACCAA
This sequence comes from Gammaproteobacteria bacterium, assembly GCA_002725095.1. Taxonomy (GTDB): domain Bacteria; phylum Pseudomonadota; class Gammaproteobacteria; order Pseudomonadales; family Azotimanducaceae; genus UBA4421. The sequence continues at coordinate 27,952 of PBQQ01000023.1, read as the reverse complement.
CGCCGACCACAACTCTTTGCGCATTAAAGACAACTTAATAGGACTGTCACAACGCGTCGACCAAATCTATTCAAGCCAAGATTTTGGCAGTCCGAAAGAACATCAAAACTTTTGGCGACAATTACAAAACCACTGTGGCTTTGACCCAAAACGAACGCTGTTCCTTGACGATACAGAGCGTGTGCTCAATGCCGCAGCAGAGTTCGGTATCCGCGAAGTCTGGCACGTACGAACGCCTGATTCGCAGCGCGCGCCAAGACCAGAATCTATTCATCCGAGCCTCGATCAGTTTCATGAAATCTATCCCGCTACTTAACCTTTGTCATGGATGAACAACCCAGCGTTCGCGTTGATCGCTGGCTATGGGCTGCACGGTTCTTCCGCACGCGATCATTAGCCAAATCGGCAGTGGCTGGCGGCAAAGTGCATGTCGATGATCAGCGTGTTAAGCCCGCTAAAGAGCTGCGNATTGGCCAGACTGTTCGCATNNATAANGACAGCGNGGTTTTTACCGTGNTCGTACAGAACCTCAGCGAGCAACGCGGCTCTGCGGCAATTGCTCAAACCCTTTATGAAGAAACATCCAACAGCGTTGAACAACGTCAAGCGGCGGTCAGCGAACGGCGTATGACCCGAGCCGGTTTACACATTCCTGCGCAACGGCCAAACAAACGCGATCGGCGCGCACGCAACCAACTGCGCGACCTCGATGAGCACTGGTCAGACGACGCACAACACTGAACCACTACTGAGAACCAAATCACGATGGACTTACTTCGCCGTTTCAGTTTTCCCGGAATACCCATTCGCGGTCAGTGGATACGCCTAGAGGCAACATTGGGAGCGATCGCCCAGTACCAAAATTACCCAAGCGATGTGCAAGCACTGCTCGGCGAGATGTTCGCCGCCGTGACAATGGTTGCCGACAATTTGAAATTCTCGGGCGCGGTATCGCTGCAATCCCAAGGAAATGGGGCTTTGGTCCGCAGCTTGGCTGAATGCCGCGAGCAGCAGTACTTGCGCGGCATTGCGCAACTGAACGAGGAATCGGCCTCAGCACCTGCAGCTAACACGCTCGCCGATTGGCTTGGCAAGGGCCAACTCGCACTGTCGCTGTTACCCGATAAGTCGACCCGAATGAATCCATACCAAGGGCTGGTGGCAATAAATCCAAGGGGTTTAGCTGCAAGCCTCGAGGACTATTTCCAAAACTCCGAACAACTGCAAACGCGCCTGCACTTTGCGTCCGTTGACGGCGCCACCACCGGGCTGCTGTTGCAACGGTTACCAGATGCCCCAGACGCATCAGAGGCCACAATTAGCCAAGCCAATGAAGACTGGATAACGCTGACCACGCTGGCGGCCTCGGTAACAGATGAAGAGCTGGCTAACTTACCACCAGAGCAGATGCTTGTGCGTTTGTTCAATGAGTACTCGTGCGAACTCTATACGGCACGCGCCCTGAGTTTTCGTTGCACCTGCTCTGCCGAAAAAAGCGACGAGACCTTGATGGTGCTCGGGCGTGAGGACCTGCTTGCACTGGCGTCTGAACAACTCGAAATCCACGTAGACTGCGAATTTTGCGGTCACCGCTACGCTTACGACCAAACCGCTGTACACGCTCTCCTGGCAAAACGGGCAGCCGCGTTGCATTAAATAACTCAGCTAATCAGAAACAAACCCAGCCGCAAAAAAGAGCGAAAACATAGAATTTTTTCAATGGCTACTGTTCTCATTGGGAGCGCCTCTGGCATAATCCTCGGCCAATTTATTGATAGCAATTCATCATGGCTGTTAACACTGATTCGACGCCAGCGGCGGACACCCACGCTAATTTATCTTCTGCACAATTGGCTGAACAATCCATCTTGCGCGGCGAAGGCTCTTTCGCCAGCAATGGTGCCATTGTGGTGGAAACAGGCGCACGCACTGGCCGCTCTCCAAAAGATCGATTCATAGTCGATGAAGCCTCAACCTCAGAATTCATAGATTGGGGTGACATAAACCAACCGATTGATGGCGACGTCTTCGATCGCTTGTGGGACCGCGTGCATGTGCATTTGAACGAAAGCGAAACGTTCCTGTCTAACCTCCATGTGGGCGCAGATCCAGAGCACTATCTGCCCATCGAGGTCACCACCGAGTACGCGTGGCACACCTTATTCGGCCGATCTTTATTTATCGTTCCGGAACACTACAACCCCCACAACAAAGAAGTTTGGCAAATTTTTAACGCGCCTAATTTTCAATGCCAACCAGAACGCGACGGCACGAACAGCGATGGCACCGTTATGATTAACTTTGCCCAGCGCAAAGTACTGATTGCCGGTATGCGCTATGCCGGCGAAATGAAGAAGTCTATGTTCTCAGTGCTGAACTTCTTGCTGCCAGAAAAAGACGTTCTACCCATGCATTGTTCGGCCAACATGGGTCATGACGGCGATGTAACCTTGTTCTTCGGACTTTCTGGGACGGGCAAAACCACATTGTCCGCCGACCCGAGCCGGCTCTTGATCGGCGATGACGAACATGGCTGGGGGCGCGGCACCGTTTTTAATTTCGAAGGTGGCTGCTATGCCAAGTGCATCGATCTAACCCATGAAAATGAGCCGGTTATATTCGATGCTATTCGTTTTGGTGCCATCGTGGAAAACGTAGTGATTGATGCAGACTCGAGCGAGCCGGACTATACCGACAGCTCTCTTACCGAGAACACCCGCGCCTGCTACCCGCGCACCAACATTGCAGAGAAGGTGCCAGAAAACCGCGGCGGCGAACCAAATAACATTATCTTCCTAACCTGTGATGTTAGCGGCGTGCTGCCGCCCGTGGCGATACTGTCCAAAGAGGCCGCCGCATATCACTTCTTGTCCGGCTACACGGCACAGGTTGGCTCGACAGAGGTCGGCTCAACAGAGGCCTATAAAGCGACGTTCTCCACATGTTTTGGCGCGCCGTTTTTCCCCCGCCCGGCGGGCATCTACGCCAAACTTTTAATCCGGCGCATAGAAGAGTTTGGCTCTAGAGTCTTCCTCGTCAACACCGGCTGGACGGGTGGTGGTTACGGCGTAGGCAGCCGTTTCAAAATTCCGGTAACCCGGGCGATTATTGCGGCGATTCAAAGTGGCGAATTAAACGATACCGCAACGACCCATTTAGACGGATTTAATCTGGATATCCCTCAGGTCGTGTCTGGGGTAGACAGCGCGCTCCTTAACCCGCGCGCGACATGGACGAATACCGACGCTTACGACGAAGCAGCGGCGGCTTTGGTGGACAAATTTGTTGCGAACTTCGCAAAGTTTGACGTTGAAGACGGCATTAGCGCGGCTGGACCTCAGTCCTAATATTGCGTCGGTCTAATTTTGGCCAGATGCCCTCTGGCCGCTAGTCGGCAGGCATTCTAATCAGGTAGATGGCTCGTACGCGGTCGGGGAGGACAGCGGATGCGAATAACTCAGCGCACTCTCGAGATGCTGCAATCCGCAGACGCCGGACTCGACCAGTTGCAAAGAGGCATCGAAAAAGAAAGCCTGCGCGTTGCTGTCGATGGCAGTCTATCCAAGCAGCGTCACCCCAGCGCTCTAGGCTCAGCCTTAACCCATAGCGCAATCACAACGGATTTCAGCGAAGCGCAACTGGAGCTCATTACAGGCGTTCACGACAGTCCTGAAGCCTGCCTCAATGAATTGACGGAAATTCATAGCTTTGTACATGCAAACCTGGAGGCCGAATTACTGTGGCCCAGCAGCATGCCTTGCATACTTGGTACCGACAACGATGCCATACCCATCGGCCAATATGGCACGTCCAATATCGGCCAGACGAAAACCGTATATCGTCGTGGTCTAGGCCATCGTTACGGTCGCTTGATGCAGACAATCTCAGGCATCCATTACAATTTTTCTGTGCCCGACCGACTTTGGCAACGGCTCGGCATTAACAGCCAAACGCAAAAAACCGAAGCCTACTTCAGCCTAATTCGGAATTTCCGTCGCTGTTCCTGGTTATTGCTGTACTTGTTCGGTGCCTCGCCAGCTGTTTGCCGAAGCTTCTTACAGCGCCCTGATCATGGTCTACAGGAATTTAGCGAGGGCACCTTTTACTTACCCCATTCTACGAGCTTGCGTATGGGTAGACTCGGCTATCAAAGCGACGCCCAGAGCGAATTGCATGTCTCCTATAACTCCTTAGCAGAATACGCTGCCACCATGCGTGCAGGTCTAACGACCAGCTATTCAGGCTACGCCGATATCCCAGTAAATAAAGACGGCGATTATCAGCAGCTAAACGACTCGATTCTGCAAATCGAAAATGAATTTTACGGCACCATTCGACCTAAGCGCAGCGCCGCAAGCGGCGAACGGCCACTGGCAGCGCTGGGTCAGCGTGGCGTCGAGTACATTGAGGTTCGTTGCGTCGACCTTGACCCCTTTGCGCCAATAGGGATCGACCAGCAACACATTCGCTTCCTCGATACCTTCTTGTTGGTCTGCTTGCTCACAGAAAGCCCTACAGACAGCCGCGAGGAAACCGCACGCATGGTAAGAAACCAAACCGCTGTAGTGGAAACCGGGCGACAGTCGGGCCTAAAGTTGGAGCGAGACGGCGAATCAATATCTCTGCAGCAATGGGCGACGGAACTACTGGCCGAGTGCGCCAAGGTAGCGACCTTGATGGACCAGCATTCAAACAGCGTCCTCTATGCGCATGCTTTGAATGCGCAGGTAGAAAAAATAGGGAACCCAGACTTAACACCTTCAGCCAAGGTGATCCAGGCATTGGGCGACGACACGTCGTTTTTTCAGTTCACCATGCAGCGTGCGCAGCAGCATTCAGACTTTTTTGCTGCCCAACCCGCCGACGCCGACAGTCAAGCGCTACTGAGCGACGAAGCGCGCCGATCTTTACTAAAGCAAGCGGAGATTGAAGACGCCGACCGACTAAGTTTTTCCGATTTTGTGCATGACTACTTGGCGATTTGAACCACAGTGAATTTTTTAGCGCACTGCGCGCTCGCTGAGGAAGCCAGTTATCTTTGGGGCGTTGAAAAAATCCAAAACCAAGGCCTGCTCGCAGGCGCTGTACTCGCCGATTTTAGTAAAGGACGCATAAACACCCACTGGCCGGACGAACTGCAGGCGGGCGTGCGCCTGCATCGACGCATCGACGCCGTGTCCAACCGGCACCCCAGCATCCGTAAAAGTTGCCAGCGCTTTCCAACACCACTGCGGAGATTTGCACCCATTTTTGTCGACATATTGGGCGACTATTACTTAAGTTTGAACTGGCAGGAGTACGCTAAAGAGACGTTGAGCACATTTACTCCTCGCTGCTACCGCGCGATTAGCCAATATCAAGGCCACTCGCCCCAGCAAAGTCACAGTTTCCTCGCATATATGAGCGATACCGATTTACTTGGTCGCTATCATGAGTGGAACACTGTCGAGCGCGCCTTGCTGTTCTCCTTGAAACGCCTTGGCAAAGACGAGTTGGGGCATGACGTTTTAACTGCCTCACTGGACGTGGCGGGCGCAGCGGCTGACGATTTTCACGATTATTACCAGGATTTTCGTCACCAAATCAACCACTGGTCAAACTTATTAAACGCAAAATAGCAGCAACGGTAAGACAAATTTTTCCTCGGCCGCCGTTACAGGTAGTATGCAGCCCGTTTTAATTGCAACTTAAGTCTATGAAAGCAGTTTTATGCAAAGCCTTTGGCCGTGCTGAAGACCTCTCGCTTGAGGAAGTCGACGAGCCAACCATCAAAGCCGGGCATGTCATTGTCGCCGTGCAAGCCAGTGCCGTGAATTTTCCCGACGTATTGATGATTGAGGGCAAGTATCAGTCACTCCCTGACTTTCCATTTTCACCAGGCGGCGAATTTAGCGGCGTCATTACCGAGGTTGCAGACGATGTCGGCGAGTGGCATGTCGGCGACGAAGTTTTTGGCAGTCTGGGCCACGGCTGTTTTGCAGAAAAAATAGTCGTACGCGCGACCGCTCTGCGCGCTAAACCCAAAGCGATGAGTTTTGCCGTGGCCTCAGGCATCAGCACCACCTATGGCACCTCATACTACGCGCTGAAACAACGGGCAAACCTGCAGCCCGGCGAAACGCTACTCGTGCTTGGCGCCGCCGGCGGCGTCGGCTTGGCAGCCGTAGAGTTGGGCAAAGCTATGGGAGCTCGGGTTATCGCCGCGGCCTCAAGCGAAGAAAAATTGGCCGTAGCGAAGGCGGCCGGGGCAGATGAACTGATCAATTACAGCGATGGCCAACTTAAGGATAAAGTTAAAGCTTTGACCGACAACCGTGGTGCCGACGTGATCTACGACCCCGTAGGCGGCGAACTCTTTGATCAATGCATGCGATGTATTGGTTGGTACGGTCGCGTATTAATCGTTGGCTTCGTGGGCGGCGATATCCCTAAACTACCGACCAATTTGATCCTGCTTAAGAGTTGCCAGGTTGTCGGCGTGTTTTACGGCGCATTTTCCGGGATGTTCCCAAACGACAACCAACAAAACTTTCAAGAAATCATGGCCCTGTTCGAACAGGGTAAAATCGATCCGCTGATCGGCGCAGAATTCGCGATCACAGAATACGCCGCTGCACTAAATTGTCTCGCCGAGCGCAAGGCGGTCGGAAAAGTCGTCGTCAACCTTTAACCTAAGAATAATCATGTTATCGAATTGGAAAGCTGATCATTGGGCACTTGCCACCTGCATCACCGCAGGCGCTTTACTCTGCATCGCCTTAATTATGGAATACGCCTTAGCGTTATCTCCTTGCCCACTGTGCATGATGCAAAGAATCTGGGTAGCGCTTACTGGGCTGATTGCTTACGCAAGCCTCGCTCATAACCCACGTTGGGGAATTTATCCCTTGCTGGGTGCGATATCCGCGATCGTTGGGGGCGGCTTCTCAATCCGTCAACTGTGGCTGCAAAGTTTACCCAAAGACCAAGTGCCCGCCTGCGGACCAGACCTCAGTTATATGCTCGAAGCTTTCCCAGTTGCAGATGTTGTCGCCGCCATGATGTCCGGAACCGGCGACTGCGCACAAATCAGCTGGACGCTATTGGGTATCAGCCTTCCAGGTTGGCTGTTGCTCTTCTTTGGTGCATTGCTCGCGACGAATATTATGCAGATCCGTCAGGGCAGCCGCGCATAAGCCACTCAATCGAGGCTCTAGAATGCCTCGTAAGTCCCTGATATATTTCGCCACGGACAATGCCGAGCGGGGCAAGGTGAACCCGATAAAAATAATACTCACCGCTGTAAGCTAAAAAAGCTCGGCCCATAAATATGATATCTAGACCATCGCGAAGCGAATGGGTAGACCTAAAACCGAGGGATTACTGTGAAGCCTCGGCGCCAAGCACACACATCCTCTGGCGTTCTTAGGTCCGGGAAAGGGAACATGGACTCTACAAAAAATTCGTCGCCGCGCCACATTTTAGTGGCTAATGCTAAAGGTGGTTGCGGCAAAACAACCGTAGCCACTAACCTAGCCGCGGCCTACGCCAACAATGGCCAACGCGTGGCACTGTGGGACTATGATCCCCAGGCCAGCACTCAATACTGGGCTGAAATTCGTCATCGCCGCGAAGAGGCGTGTGAACCTATAGAAGCTTTGGCTAGTTTCAAGGGCCCGAGGCTGCGCGAGACACTGTCGTTTAGCCGCCGCGCTTCTGAAGGCTGTGATGTCATCATTATCGATGCACCCAGCCTAACTACGACAAACGCTCAGTTTGAAAGTTTAGTGCGCATGAGCGATGTCATAGTCGTTCCCGTGATGACCTCGTCTATTGATATCCGGGCCAGCAAACGCTTCATCACCGACCTGCTCACCCACCGGGTCTATCGAGCGCGTCCTCGCCCCATTGGTGTGGTCGGCAACCGGATCGGGGCGCCTTCTGCCAACTATGCAAAACTCGAACAGTTTCTGGCCTGCTCAGGCATCACGGCCATCAGCCAGTTTCGCAACACGCCGGTCTACACGGAAGCCGCAGACCAAGGCATTGGCGTTGTTGAGATGTTAGATAACCGCGCTGCCAGACGAGAGTATCGCGCGTGGCATGCACTGACGTCTTGGATCGACGAGCAAACACCAAGACAATCGAGCGTCGCATCAGCACGCCCAAGAGCGGCCGGGCGTAAAACACAGCCCCAAGCCCAACAGTTTGTAGACACCCACAAAAACAACGTCTGAGGTTGAATACCGACGGCGCTTAGCGCTCCGTCGCAAAATCTTCTTTTAATGCTTCGCCTGACAGACTTAACCTTCGAACGCGGCGACGATGTGCTTTTTTCCGGCCTCGACGGTGTGGTTTATCCCGGCCAACGAATGGCCGTTGTGGGCCGCAACGGCATTGGCAAATCCACATTGTTTAAGTTGGTGCTTGGCGAACTTGAAAGTAGCCGCGGCAACGTCGAATTTCCGGATGATTGGCGAATTGGGCACATGGCACAGGAGGTCGAAGCTAACGAACGTCCGGCACTTGAATATGTCATAGACGGAGATCACGAACTACGCCAGGTGGAAGGGCAAATCGTAGCCACCGAAGACCCAGAAGCCCTAGCCAATCTATATAGTCGCTACGAGGATCTCGGGGGCTATCAAGCCACGGCCAAAGCAGGCGAAATACTTAACGGCCTCGGCTTCGATGACCAAATGGTGCATAACCCCTATGCGAGCTTTTCAGGCGGCTGGCGCATTCGTTTGAACCTGGCCCAAGCCTTGATGTGCCCAAGCGACTTACTGCTGCTCGACGAACCAACTAACCACTTGGATCTTGAGGCTATTTTGTGGCTCGAAGGCTGGCTCAACAGATTTGCTGGCGCCATGTTAATCATCGCCCACGATCGCGCCTTCCTTGACAGCACCGCGACTATGGTGATGCACCTAGCCGGCGACGGCGGCAAGCTCTACAAAGGCAACTACAGCGCCTTTGAACGCCAACGTGCCGCCGCGTTAGAGCAACAACAGGCTATGGCCGCAAAGCACCAAGCACAGGTGCAGCACATTCAACAGTTCGTCGACCGCTTTCGCGCCAAGGCGAGCAAAGCCAAGCAGGTGCAAAGCCGGATCAAAGCCCTTGAACGAATGCAAACCCAAGCCGCTCTGCATGTGGACTCTGACTATCAAGTGAACTTCAGCAACCCGGAGAAAGTTTCAAATCCGCTGTTCAGCTTCCGCGATCTCGTGCTGGGCTACAATGACAATAGAGTATTGCAAAAGGTCTCTCAGACCATCCTGCCGGGTGCACGAATAGGCGTGCTGGGCGCAAACGGGGCTGGGAAATCAACACTGCTTAAGGCCTTAGTTGGCGATCTCCGACCCCTCAGCGGAACCCTTGAAAAAGGCCAGCACGCTGAGATCGGCTACTTCGCACAACATCAGCTGGAATCGCTAGACACCCGCAATAGCGCCTACGCTACTTTTATCGAAATTCATCCTACGCTGACGCCACAACAGTGCCGAGACTATCTCGGCGGCTGGGGCTTCAGTCTGCAAATGATTGAGCGCCCGATCAGCAGCCTTTCAGGGGGAGAAAAAGCACGGCTTGTGTTGTCCTTACTGGCCGCCGAACAACCCGCGATTCTGGTGCTCGACGAGCCCACTAACCACCTAGATCTGGACATGCGCGACGCGCTGGCGCTGGCGCTGCAAGCGTACAGCGGTGCTGTGATCATCGTCGCTCATGACCGAAATCTGTTAGACAAAATCGTCGACGAATTTTGGTTGATTGAAAACGGCACTCTCACCACCTATCGCGGCGACCTAGATGACTACACTGAAAGCCGCCAAAAACAGGCCGCTTTAACAGCACCCGTGAGTAAAAACGCAGTTAACTCGCGTAAACGCCAGCGCCAAGAACGCGCAGCGGCGCGGAAATCAGAACAGGATATGCGCCAATCGATTAAACAGCTCGAGCGCGAGATCGAGCAAGGCGCCGCAAAACTGCAATCACTTGAGGCCACATTAGCCGATCAAGATACCTACGCCCAGATGCCAGCGGATGACCTAAATGTGTTACTCGCCGAAGCAGCAGCGGTACGGAAAAAGATTGAAACCTTAGAGGAGGCGTGGCTCAGTGTTAGCAGTAAACTAGAAGCGGAGTTAAGCTGATGCGTATCTATCCTTTACCAATCCTCAGCTAGGCGAGCAGCACAACATGCGACAATTCCCCCAAACTCGATTGCGCCGCAATCGCGAAAAGCCTTTCGTCCGACGCCTCGTTGCGGAAAACCTAGTGACCGCTGATGATTTGATTTATCCCATGTTCATCATCGACGGCAAAAATCAGCGATCTGCAGTGGACTCTATGCCAGGCATTGAACGACTGAGTATCGACTTGGCGGTGCAAGAGGTCGCGTCATTGGCGGCACTGGGATTGAATAGCATCGCTGTGTTCCCCAATGTCGAACCGAACCTGCGCACCTTAGATGGACGCGAAGCCTACAATCCGGAAGGCCTCGTGCCACGCGCCGTGGCTGCGCTAAAAGCGGCCGTGCCAGAAGTAGGCGTGATCACCGATGCTGCGCTCGACCCCTATACCAGCCACGGCCAAGACGGTCTTATCGACGATACCGGTTATGTGGCCAATGACGTCACAATAGCGGCGCTTTGTGAACAGGCTGCTGTCTGCGCCGCCGCAGGCGCCGACGTCATTGCACCCTCTGACATGATGGATGGCCGAGTCGGCGCGATTCGCGAGTTTCTCGACGATCAGACATTTATCAACACGCGCATAATGGCCTATTCCGCTAAATACGCATCGGGCTACTACGGTCCTTTTCGCGACGCAGTCGGCTCCAACACCACCATCGGCAGCGGCGACAAGAAAACTTACCAAATGGATCCGGCAAATGCCGATGAAGCAATCCATGAGGTGGGAATGGACATCGACGAAGGCGCTGACATGGTCATGGTTAAGCCGGGGATGCCCTATTTGGATATCCTGCAACGGGTAAAAGCAGCATATCGAGTGCCAACTTTTGCCTATCAGGTAAGCGGCGAGTACGCCATGCACGCCGCTGCCATCGCAAATGGCTGGCTCGCAGAATCTGTCATTAATGAATCATTATTGTCGTTCAAGCGCGCTGGGGCTGACGGTATTCTCAGCTACTTCACCAAACGCTGGCTAGAGACACATAGGCCAAGCTGAATGCCGGCGACAACTAATAGCCGCCATCGGACATGACTAATCGCCCGAAGATGATAAACTGACCATTCATTACTGGAGACCAAACTATGAGCGACACTATCGTTCACACGACAGATGACGGTTTCGATCAAGACGTCCTGAAATCAGAAAAGCCTGTGCTTGTAGACTACTGGGCAGAGTGGTGTGGCCCGTGCAAGATGATCGCTCCTATTCTTGAAGAAGTGGCCGGCGAATACGCGGACAAATTGAAAGTGTGCAAAATCGATATTGACGCGAACCAAGGCACTCCGCCGAAGTACGGCATTCGTGGCATTCCAACCTTAATGCTTTTTAAGAACGGCGAAGTAGAAGCGACAAAAGTCGGCGCGTTATCAAAGTCGCAGCTGCAAGCTTTTTTAGACAGCAATATCTAATACCTGCGACCAAACGCCGAGGGCTTCGAGTCATAACGGGGCCCTTTTTTTCGATTTTATCTGTCGAGCACGCGCCTTGACCTAGCGCAGCTTTTCTCTACACTCTGTTATTCGCTTTTGGGATAGAGGAATCCCAGCAAGCGAATTTACTTTTCAGTCGGATCCGACTACTCCCTGCTCTCATTGATGGTCAGCGACCTTGCCAAACTCGCTGGCACCGAGAGCGACTATCAATCCTAAAATAACAACGGCTAAAACAATGGCAATGCATCTTTCAGATTTGAAACGTAAACCCGTCACCGAGTTGATGGACATGGCTCGAGAAATGGGCCTCGAAAATGTTGGGCGATCCCGCAAGCAAGAGGTTATCGCGGCCATCGTGCGCAAGCAGTCAAAGAGCGGCGAGGATATTTATGGCGAGGGCACTCTTGAGATTCTTCAAGACGGCTTTGGCTTCCTGCGTTCGCCGGACAGTTCTTACCTGGCTGGCCCGGATGATATCTACGTATCTCCCAGTCAAGTGCGCCGGTTCAACCTACGCACCGGGGACACCATTGCGGGCAAAATTCGCCCGCCTAAAGACGGCGAACGCTATTTTGCGCTGCTTAAAGTCGACGAGATAAATTTCAGCGAAACAAATAACAAAACTCATAAGGTTTTGTTCGAAAATCTTACCCCTCTGTTTCCAAATGACCGCCTACAATTAGAACGTGGCAATGGCAGCACCGAGGATTTAACAGCGCGCATAATCGATCTCGTAGCGCCCGTGGGCAAGGGCCAACGCGCACTGATCGTATCACCGCCTAAGGCCGGTAAAACTCTGGTGATGCAAAACATCGCACAATCCATTGCGGCGAACAATCCAGAGACCATCCTGATCGTTTTATTAATCGACGAACGGCCAGAAGAAGTGACCGAAATGCAACGATCCGTTCGCGGCGAGGTGGTCGCATCGACGTTTGACGAGCCACCGTCCCGACACGTCCAGGTGGCAGAGATGGTCATTGAAAAGGCCAAACGGCTCGTTGAGCACAAAAAAGATGTCGTCATTCTTTTGGATTCAATCACTCGACTCGCCCGCGCCTACAACACCATAGTGCCGTCTTCAGGCAAAGTGCTCACAGGCGGCGTAGACGCCCACGCGCTGGAGCGTCCTAAACGCTTCTTTGGCGCGGCACGCAACATCGAAGAAGGCGGCAGCTTAACCATCGTTGCTACAGCGCTGGTAGACACAGGCTCGAAAATGGACGAAGTGATCTACGAGGAATTCAAAGGTACTGGTAATCAGGAATTACACCTAGAGCGCAAGATTGCCGAAAAGCGTGTCTATCCAGCAATTAATATCCGACGCTCCGCAACTCGACGAGAAGAGTTACTTATGAGCGAAGATGAACTCCAGCGCGTATGGATTTTGCGCAAGCTGTTGCACGATATGGATGACATTGCCGCCATCGAATTTATTTTAGACAAGTTGAAAGAGACGAAAACAAACGGCGAATTTTTCGATTCAATGCGTCGCTAAGGCTTGAGCTTGGACGAAATACTGCATGGCTCGGTGATCGTCTCCCAGAGCCTGCCAAGCAAGCCCCAACTGTCGATACAGGCGCGCTTTGGCAAGATCCTTTTCGGGCAACTCTTTCAAAGCCGCTTCAAAATAGGTTTTGGCGTCTTGCCACTGCTCACTTCGGCTCGCGAACAACCCTAACGCCTCTTGAATGCGCGCATCTTGCGGGCGCGTCTTCGCCCATCCTAGCGCCCGTTCTATATGATTTGCCGGCGCCAAAACTACCAAATCCAGCCATTGCGCAAATAATTCAGACTGCCACGACTCATCGAGCGCTGCGGCTAAGAGATCAGCTCCCTCCGACGAACGTTGCAGGATCTTAAGCTCGTTACCCCAAGCTATTAGAAAATCGACATTCCGACGCTGCACCGTCGCCATGCCTTTAAACTCTTTCATCGCGCCCGCACGCCGCGCCAAAAGTTTTGCCAACATCAACGCATCTGCAAGAATGGGATTGCGAAAATCCTGGCGCAGCTGAAAATCGTAGGCATTTAATCGGACGCCGGTGTGGTAGGGCTGAGCCGATTTCTTTAGTGCACTCCAACACGCTTCCGCCGCATCCCAATCCTCCAGTGCTATATGCACGCTCGCCAGCATCGACAACGCACGACCGCTTTTCTTATTAGCGGCAAGTATTCGGTTAAGCGGATCTATGGCCTGTTTTATTTCCCCGGACTCAAGATACCACTGCGCCACCAACAACGGCCCAAGCGATGACAATTGCTCCACTGCAGCCTTGGGCGCCAGCAAAATTTTATCCCGTTCGACAAAGTCTCCCCGCGCGTGCGCCGTATGGGCCGCGAGAACGGTATGCATAAATTGATGCTGCGCATCAGAGCTCGAGTTGTTGGCCCGAGTCTCCCGTCCGAGCACCGCAGCCGCTTGTTGCCAATCACCGCCCAAAACCGCCACTACCGCCTGCTTTTGCAGCTCGTACTGCGCCAGCAATGATTTGCTGTGTTGCCAGTCCGCGAAGCGCGCCGTGCTTTTAAGTACTCGCGTTAGCAGTTGCGCCAGCCAAAAGCACACAAACACACAAACCGTGAGCATAAGAGTGGCAACGGCAAGGCTGGTTTCCAGCACCATATCGCTGATTCTTACCAACACATATCCTGGATCCAGCAGCCAACCCGCACCTGCGATGGCTCCAAGAATGAGCGCTATCAATAGCCATACCCACTTCATTTGCGGTTGGCCAAGAGTTGATCAATCAATTCGATCGATAGGCTAAGGTCATACTGTTGGGGCGCTAAATCCAATTTTCCGAGTTCTTCAATCACGATCAAGTTAGCTTGCGCCGCTGCGTTATCGGCCTCAGTAAATTGCTGGTGCCATTGCGTCAAGACACTTAAATGTTCGTAAAATCTTGTCGTATCAAGACGCATTAATGCCACCCGGCTTTGCGTTATTGCGGCGTCAAACTTCAGGCGCAAAAGATCGCGCTCAATCTCACTTATATAAGCATTTGCGTCGAACTGCGCGTAGTCGTCAGCTTCACTGAGATAGCGTACTTGCAACAATTGGCTTACCTCACGCAAGAGTTGCGCGCCTATCGAACTCGGTGTTTCCGCAGTCATTGAGGCGAGTTCCAGAGCTCCGCCGGGCAAAAGCTCGGGCCAAGCAACTTCAATAGCTTCAAGTTTACGCAGCGGCTCTTGTATGCCCTCGGAGGCGATTTGATTAACGGCCTCTAGGTCTTGTTCAATTTGTGTTCTTAGAGGCAAAACGACCAGATCATCGATCTCTCGAAGCCGATCGAGTATGCCTTCCAGCAAAACGACCGTCGCCGCGAAATCGTGTTGAAAATGCATGCGCAATGCGGCCGAACGCAGCAGATAACGAACTTCCAATAGCTCTAAAAGCAACGATAGCCGCGATGAATCCCTCGTAATCTTTTGGATTTCGTTACTGAATTCTGCCCTAAGCGTAATCAGCCGCTGTTCCAATTGCACATCAGCGCGACCAAACGCCGTGTCCAATTCGCGACCCTGCGTGCTTAATTCGACCGCCTGTGCCGCTAGGTCACGCTGCCCGTCCGCAATAACCTCGTATTGGCTCTGCAACANCGATATTTTCTCGGCCAGCATTAGATCAGGCGCCGTATCACGGCTGACCACCTGAGCGTACATCCATGCAGCAAGCAATGCCGCGGCGACGCTGAGCACTAGGCTTAATACAATAAAAAACTTGGCGCTGACGGAGAGTCTGGCCACAACTGGTTTGACCCCAGCGACCTCCGAGGAATCTGGCGCAAGATCAGCCATCAGATACACCCATTGCTCAAAAATATCTCTGGTACTTCAACATAAAGCCAACGACAAATCACCGAGAAGTGGCACTTCAATTCAAGCCTTCGCCCGTTGCAAAGCCCGAACTATGGCCTTGCCATCGCTACCCCCGGCATCGAAGCTACGACTAAATCCAAGCTGTTCCGCTCGCGCAGCAACCCTTTGCGAGGGCGCAATCACCGTAACCGTCGGTTCACGGCCGCACACACGCCAATGCGCCANAGCGTGCTCAAGTCCATGGATCGAACCGACTACAATCGCGNCGACATTGGATAGATCAACATGATCAAGGTCNATGCCTTGGCGTTCATAAACGTCGCAACGCTGCCAACAACATTTGTTCGCTAAAGCACGAGCGAGCGNATCGCGCCCGCCTTTGCCGCCCATCTGCCAGANCCTATCCGTTGGTCTTAACAAGCCTCCTTCATCAGCCGGCACAAGTTCAGGCATCGCCAGTAGACCTTCTGATTGCTCTGTATCAGGCACACTCACTTTAAGCCCAGATTGTCGCAGGATTTGAGCGCTACGGTCGCCGATCGCCAATACCGACTCGCAGCGTGCTGCCATTGTTAACAACGAGTCTGAGAANTGCAGGAATCTAAATGCCGCATGCTGCGACAAAAAAATCAAGCGGTCAGGGGGGGCGGNNGGCGGAGNCCAGGACAAATGCTGTATGGCAGTCGCAGGTTCGACCAAGGTGGCAAAGCCCGCTTCACGCAGTTGCTGGGCCAGACGCCCAGCACTTGGCTGACTAAAGGTTACCCAAGCCTCACTCACCGCCCTACGTCCTTAGTGTTTTCAAACATCTGTTCTTTGCACTATTTGGTCCGGCGTACCGAGTCTAAAAGNTCCTGAGCGCCAGCCGCATAGAGTTGCTGTACAACAGCTCTCGATACCTCGGCTGGATCATTNCCNAACGCCTGTGCTTTCAGTATTCGCTGGCCTGTTGCGTCGGCGACTAAAGCAGATAATGAAATCTCTGCGGATTCGGTTAAAACCGCCATTGCNGCTACCGGCAACGCACAATCAGCACCCAATCCAGCACTGATGCCTCNTTCAGCACGTATACAACGATCNAGATCAACATCGATAAGNGGCTGTAAAAATTCNAGANCAGGGCTATTAACGGCACACTCTACGCCCAGCGCGCCCTGACCAGGTGCTGGCAAACATGTTTCGATCGCNATTGGATGGACGTCAGACCGNCTTAANCCCAGNCGCTNTATCCCNGCAGCGGCCAGNACGATAGCGTCGTAATNGCCGNTNTCGAGCTTACNCAANCGNGTGCCAACATTNCCGCGAATCGGNGCCATACGAAGATCGGGNCGATAACTNAGCAACTGAGCCTGNCGTCGTANGCTNGATGAACCNACANGAGCGCCTAAAGGCANGTCNTCTAGANTGCCNAGCGGACTGACCAGCACATCGCGATGNTCNGCGCGAAACNCAANCACCGGCAGAACAAAGTTTGCTAGGAAGNTCGGCNGGTAAATCTTTCACGGANTGCACNGCGATATCCGCNCGATCTGACAANATAGCGTGNTCAAGCTCTTTTATAAAAAGNCCTTTNCCACCAATTTCNCTTAGNGGGGCGCTTAGCCATTCNTCGCCNTTGGTCGNCATGCCNATTAGNTCTACNTGCAGCCCNTCATGGTGACGCCGCAGNTCATCGCGAANGAATTCAGCTTGCCATAGTGCGAGAGGGCTCTCGCGCGTAGCGATACGCAGGCTCTTCATCGACAGGCCCTAAATGTTTTTCACGATTTTACTTGCCGCTGGCTCAAACCAACACTGTTTTTTAACTGGTCCGGCGAAAATCTGAGCGTCGAAAAATCGATAAACGTAACCACCGCCACACACGTCAGCTACAATAAAATCGTAGCCAGCCAATAATGGATTTTGTTCAGTCAACGGCGAAACGAAAACGCTGAACCGAGGCTTCTGGCGAATTCAGCAACGAGATCAGGCAGCAAAACCGCTGCGCATAANNATAATGCCGAGCTTGTCTATTTCGATCTGCGATGGAAGCTTATACCCAGAACTCTGGTCGTTTTNTAGAAACCAGCTGTTGCGCTCAGCGGACACTTTGGCACCCTTTAAAGCAGTCTGGGCAAACACCGACTGTTAACAAAGTGAGCGGACATATTACCAAGGTTGTTATACTCCCCAAAAGTTGAATACCCATCGCCGCGATCAACACCATTGATTGACGCTGCGAGCTTACATCCACAAACAGTCGACATTTAGATGAGCAAGAATAGTACACCTGTTAACCAGACTTCGCCTAAGGAAACGGAAGGCCTATTGCGCGGACGATTTGCCGAAGCAACCGATGAATTTGTCGAGCGCTTTACGGCATCCGTTGGATTTGACCAGCGTTTGTATAACGAGGACATCGCCGGATCAATTGCACACGCACAGATGCTCAAAAAAATCGGCGTCATAACCCCTGATGAATCCGACGCTATTGTCACTGGTCTGCAAGAAATCCTCGTGGAAATAAAGTCCAACAAGTTCATCTGGCGGATCGAGTTAGAAGACGTGCATATGAACATCGAGCAGCGGCTGATCGAACTTATCGGCAGTACCGGTAAGAAGCTGCACACTGGACGTTCGCGCAACGATCAAGTCGCTACCGATATTCGCTTACACCTGCGTAATTCTATCGACCTAATTGCCGAGGAGGGCGGCCGCTTACTCAACAACCTCGCGAAATTGGCGCTGGATCACAGCGATACACTCATGCCAGGATTTACCCATCTACAGGCGGCCCAACCCATCACATTCGGTCATCATTTAATGGCCTGGTTCGCGATGTTAGATCGCGACCTAGAGCGTCTTCAGGACTGTCGCAAACGGACCAACCAGCTGCCGCTCGGCGCCGCAGCTCTGGCTGGCACGCCTTATTGTCCGGATCGCATATATCTAGCCGAACTGCTGGGCTTTGAAGGAATTTGCGCGAACTCGTTAGATGCGGTGAGCGATAGAGATTTCGCAATTGAGTTTTGCTCAGTAGCGGCGCTCACTTTGACGCACTTATCGCGCTGGTGCGAAGAGATGGTGCTCTGGTCGAGCCAACAGTTCTCGTTTATCACTATGCCCGACCGATTTTGCACCGGCTCCAGCATCATGCCGCAGAAAAAAAACCCCGACGTTCCGGAATTGATTCGCGGCAAGACGGGCCGCGCTAACGGTAATTTGCTGTCATTACTAACGTTAATGAAGAGCCAGCCTTTGGCGTACAACAAGGACAATCAGGAGGATAAGGAACCCCTCTTCGATAGTATAGACACCCTCCATGACTGCTTAATTGCGCTTAACGGTCTCATCCCCAATATCGCCGCAAATCATGAGCATATGCGTCAAGCAGCCCTTGCAGGTTATACAACCGCAACAGATCTAGCCGATTACCTGGTGCGGAAGAATGTCCCCTTCCGTGACGCCTACGAGCTTGTGGGCGGCGCTGTACAACGCGCGGTCGAGCTAAACCAACCCCTTGACGCGCTGAGCCTCGAACAACTAAACGGTGCCGAAGACGGCCCAATCGAGGAGGATGTATATGACGTTCTCAGCTTGGACGGCTCGATTGCAGCGCGCGATCACCTTGGCGGCACAGCACCCGCTCAAGTCAGAGCTCAGGCCGAAGCGGCCTTGTCGCGCTTGAATGCAAATAACGCTCAGCCTTAAGACAGCCAAAAGGGGTAATTTATGGCAATGGTCTGGGCAATCCTAATAACGCTGTGCATGCTCGTTGCTACTTGCGGACACAAGGGTCCGCTGCGATTGCCACCGGATTCAGCGCAACACCGAGGGGATGTAGCCGAGTTGGTTACCACAGCAAAGATCAACGAGGTGCATCATGAGCTATGATCCTCGCCAGATATTGACTCAGGCGGGTCAGGATCTAGCCGTAGAAGAGGTGCCGCTGCGGCAAATCGCCGACCAATTTGGAACGCCTTGTTACGTCTATTCAGCACAAGCATTACGCGCTCAATATCACCAGCTGGCAGCCGCGCTGAACCCGCTCAAATCGAGGATTCACTATTCGGTAAAGGCCAATTCAAATCTAGGTATCTTGTCCCTCTTCAAGGAACTAGGGGCGGGCTTTGACATAGTATCGGGCGGGGAACTCAGCCGCGTTCTTGCGATTGGTGGCAACCCACGTGACGTAATCTTTTCCGGTGTCGGCAAGTCCGTCGCCGAGATTGACCTAGCGCTTAAAGTCGGCGTCGGCTGCTTTAACGTCGAAAGTCGCAGCGAGTTAGAGCGCATTCAGCAACGGGCCGAGTTGGCACAAAAAGTTGCGCCCATATCGGTTCGCGTAAACCCTGATATCGACGCCAACACTCATCCCTATATCTCGACAGGACTAAAAGACAATAAGTTTGGCGTTGATGCGGAGACCGCATTAACCCTTTATTCCATGGCTGCGAAAACGAACGCGCTGAGCATTGAGGGCATTGATTGCCACATCGGCTCGCAAATCGCCCGCACCGAACCCCTGCTTGAAGCGCTCAACAGCATCCTTAACCTTGTCGACACGTTATCGAGCAGCGGCATCGAGCTGCAACACGTCAACCTCGGCGGCGGCTTCGGTGTGCGCTATCAGGACGAGCACGCATTAGATCTTAACGCTTATGGTGCTCAGCTCCACGAACTGCTAGGGCCACGGCAATTACCCTTGCGCGTAGAACCCGGCCGCTCGCTGACTGCTAATGCCGGGTTACTGCTCACTCAGGTTGAATATTTAAAACCCGGGCAAGACGACGCTACCGGCTTTGTGATCGTAGACGCGGCAATGAACGACCTCATTCGTCCATCTTTATATGATGCGTGGCACGATATCGTTGTGGTCGACGGCTTCAGCGCAGATGACCCGGTTCAACAACTTGATGTCGTCGGGCCAATCTGCGAATCCGGTGACTTCCTCGCCAAAGGGAGATCCCTTCAAGTAAGCGAGGATTCGCTGCTCGCTGTGCTCTCTGCCGGCGCTTACGGGATGTGCTTAGCCTCGAATTACAACTCACGCGGTCGCGCCGCCGAGGTTCTGGTCGACGGCGCCAACGTGCAGTGCATACGCCGACGCGAAACTGTTCAGGATCAACTGCGGCTGGAACTGCCCGAGGGACGTTAGCCCATGGTCAAGTTTTATAAAATGCACAGTCTCGGTAATGACTTCATGGTGCTGGACGCAATTACCTACGACGGTCCGATTCCTACAGATAAGATTAGACAATGGGGACAGCGTAACGAAGGCATAGGGTTTGACCAGTTATTGGTCATAGCGCCCCCTAAGCAAACCGATGCCGACTTCCAATATCTGATCTATAACGCCGATGGCAGCGAATCCGAGCAATGCGGTAACGGCACTCGGTGTGTCGCTTGGCTAGTGCGGCACTTAGGCCTGAGTAACAAAACCCAACTAACTTGGCACAGCAAGGGCGGCCTAATACACACGCAGCTGCTCGAAGAGCGTAATCGCACAGTGATCGAGACGACCTTACCTAAACCGTCAATGGAACCGGCCGCTGTGCCCTTTATTTCTAGTACCAATACCAATATCGACGTGCTTGAGGCCGCCGGCAGAGACTTTCACATTACCGCGGTGTCCACAGGCAACCCCCATGGCGTTGTATTTATAGACAACATTGCCGCGATCGATGTGGCTGCCATCGGTGCTCAACTAAGCACCCATAGCGCCTTTCCTAATCAAGCCAACATCGGTTTCTGTCAGGTGGTGGATCGTGCGTTCGTGCGTTTGCGCGTATACGAACGAGGAGTAGGCGAAACACTGGCCTGCGGCACCGGGGCCAGCGCCGCTGTGGTGGCCGCGCAGTGTCAGAACTTAGTCGACACCCAAGTCAAAGTATCGCTGCCCGGGGGTAAGCTGCGAATTCGTTGGTCTGGGCCGAATCAACCGATTACCATGATAGGCGGGGCCACCCTGGTGTTCACCGGTGACATAGACCTGAAGGAGTAGCGTGATGCCGTTTCGACCACGTGATTCGAAATCGAAAGACCCAAACTTGCGCGTCGCCAGTGAGGGGCTCAGCGAGCAACAGGTGCTGGATTATTTGCGCGCCCATCCAGATTTCTTTCAACAGCACGCCACGGCCATTGCCGAGCTGAGCTTATCCCACGAATCGGGAAACGCCGTTTCGCTTATCGAACACCAAGTCGCCATTTTGCGCGAACGCAATATGACCATGCGCCGCCGTATGAATGAGCTGCTCCAGGCGGCTAGGAGTAACGATGAGATATTCGCTAAAACCCGATCGCTCAACCTTGCGCTACTCGAAGTAAACTCCTGGCACGAGTTGAATGAGGTTCTGGCGACCCATGTTTTAGTCGACTTTGAGGCGGACTTCGTCTGCGCCCACCTGGCCGCCGCCAACCTGGTGCTGGCTCTTGATCACATGCAACACCACATTGAACAGGTGCCTTGTCTACACCTGCAAAGTGGCAGCGATGCCACATGCACAGTATTGCGCAAAGACGAGCTGCACCACCTATTTCCTATGTCTAACCACGACGAGACCGGGAGCGCCGTATTGTTGCAGCTGAAAGTGCGAGAGGGCAGCGGCGTACTGTGCATTGGTAGCCGCAGTCCAACCCGCTTCGCGAAAAACATGGATACGTTATTTGTTCAATACATAGCCGATATTCTCGCCAAAGTTATGAATCGGCTGAGTGCGTGATGATCACCAACACGGACTTAGTTGAAGAATTTCTAGGTCATCTGCAGCACAGCAAACGCTATTCCATACACACTCTGAACGCCTATCGTCGCGATCTACAGCGATATATAGAGGGGCTCGCTCAAGCCTGCACAGAAGCCGATGCCAAGGACATTCAAGTTTTTGTAAGTCATTTGCATCATCAGCGCCTGACGGCGAAGTCGATCCAACGTAATCTTTCCGCCGTGCGCAGCTTCTACGAGCATCTTTTACGACACGATCTTGTTTCTGCAAATCCAGCAAGATTAGTCTCAGCACCCAAAGCGACACGTAACCTGCCTAAGGTATTGGATGCCGATAAGGCATCGCAACTGCTGGATTTTAGCGACAATAAAGACGACCGCTCAATCCGCGATCAGGCAATCTTAGAGCTTTTTTACGGCAGTGGACTGCGCCTGAGCGAGGTCGTAAACCTGCGCATATCCAATCTTGATCTAGGCCAAGGTTTTGTCGACGTACTAGGCAAAGGCAACAAACACCGGCTGGTTCCTTTAGGCCGGCATTGCGTAAATGCGCTTAATCGCTGGCTCGCCAAGCATCCAAACCCGTTGGCGGACAGCTGGTTGTTACCCGGACGCGGCGCCAAACCTCTGAGTCCGCGGACGATACAGCAACGCATCAAGCTCATAGCCCAGCGCCAACTTGGAGAAAATTCTCTGCATCCCCACATGCTGCGTCACAGTTTTGCGACACACATGCTTGAATCGTCAGGCGACCTTCGAGCCGTTCAGGAATTACTGGGGCATGCCGATATCGCGACGACGCAAATCTATACCCACCTCGATTTTCAGCATCTGGCGAAGGTCTACGACGATGCTCATCCGCGCGCGCGCAACTCGGGGAACCAAGAATGAATGGTCTGCAATTAATCACACTGGATCTGGATAACACGCTCTGGGACGTAGAAAAAACGATACGCGCCGCTGAGCAGGAGCTTGTGCAATGGTTGGCGCAACACGCAAGCGCAGCGCACAAAATCTATACATCATCCGACATCGTCGACTTACGCAACAAAACGCTGGNGCAGCATCCANATTTACGACACGACTTAAGCCGNTTACGCATCGAAATATTATTCAGTGTTATGCGCGCCGCTCACTATCCAACGGNTGACGCACGACAACTCGCTGAAACCGCATTCGAAGTATTTTTCACTGGACGCAACCGGGTCGCTTTCTTTCCCCACGCGTTAGAAATGCTCAAAGCCCTGAGCGCGCGCTACCCCATATATGCATTAACGAACGGCAACGCCGATGTGACCCGCACAGGCATCAGCCCCTATTTACAGGGCGCTATTTCAAGTGCTGGCGTCGGCGTCAGCAAGCCAGACCCGCGCATGTTCCAAGCGGCGCTGGACCAAGCGGGAGTCAAAGCTAACCACTGCGTGCATATCGGCGATCACCTTGACGATGACATCAATGGCGCGAACGGCGTTGGCATGCACAGTATATGGGTGAACTTAAACAACGCGCAGACGGTCGATGAGGACTCGCGCCCAAGGTGCGTAGTAACACACCTAAGCGAAGTTGAAGGCGCAGTCACGGCGATCGAGGCGGGCCTTANTTACAAGCCAAANTAACGCCTCTATGCGACAACAGATTCCGCTAAAAAGGCTTTAACNGCCGCTAGATCTGCGTCCAGCATNTTCTTACGTTGTGGTAACCCTGATAGCCGATCTAGGGTNGGGTGCGTCGGCACCGTATCGGTGGCTTCTTTAACNGCCTCAGGAAACTTCGCCGGATGCGCCGTTGCGATACANAAAACCGGNTCTTCTGCCGTACACACGCGCTGTGCGGCGGCCACNCCTATCGCAGTATGCGGATCCAANACATANNCNAACTGCGCCTTTATACTGCGCATCACCGACAGAGTTTGTAGTTGATCGATTGCAACCGCCTCGAATAACGCTGTGTCCGGCGCGGCACCAAGAGTCGCGCNGCCGGTTGCCGCAAAGTCAGACATAAATGCATTAAGACGCTGACTGTCTTGCTCAAAATAGTAATAAAGAAAACGTTCGAAATTGCTCGCAACCTGGATGTCCATAGCAGGCGCAAGGGTCTGATGAACTTGGCCTAAGGCATACTCTCCGGTCAGGAAGAAGCGCGCTAAAATATCATTATCGTTAGTCGCAACAATAAGCTTATCAATTGGAAACCCCATCCTTTGCGCAAGATAGGCCGCGAATACATTGCCAAAGTTACCCGTCGGGACTGAGAATTGAGCCGCCGCTGGCATTTTTAGACTTGCGTAGCCGTAATAAACAATCTGCGCAAGGACGCGCGCCCAATTGACAGAATTAACGGCGCCCAATTGGTATTTTTCTTTGTAATCAAGGTCGGAAAAGGTCTCTTTCATCAAGCGCTGGCAGTCATCAAACGTGCCATTTACCGCAATACAGTGGACATTGCGGTCAGCGACCGTTGTCATCTGTAACTCTTGCAGCGGACTCACTCGACCCTGCGGATAAAGGATAAATATATCGACATTATCTTGCCCACGAACACCTGCGATCGCTGCACCACCCGTATCGCCGCTAGTTGCTCCGAGAATATTAAGGCGTTGATCCCGGGCTGCGAGAACATGCTGAAACAACCGGCCCAACAATTGAAGAGCCACATCTTTGAAAGCCAGAGTCGGCCCATGAAACAACTCCACCACCGTGACATTGTTTAGCGCTTGCCAGCCGACAACCTCCGGGTGGTCAAACGTAGCGTACGCCTCGNCAATTAGCTGGTTGAGAGTTGCCTTATCTATGTCGTCNACAAACAACCCANTAATGTGTTGCGCGAGTTCAACAAAACTACAATGACGCCAGTCGTCAAGATCCGCAGTCACATCAGGTATCGTTTCCGGTACAAGCAATCCTCCGTCAGACGCCAAACCCATCAAAAGGGCGTCAGTAAAACGCAGGCCGGCCACGCCACCACGGGTACTTTTATATTTCATCGTTATTTAATCGCAAACGCGTGGACTTAATATAGATCTCCGATCGTGGAGTTTAAGACAGACCCGGCAACTTTGGCAGTCATGCTGGGATTGAAACCGCAAAAAAACGGCACGCTGAACCCCGAAATGAAAAAGGCTGCCCAAGGCAGCCTTAATCGATATCGTGACGCNAAAGCTTCAGCAGATTGGCATTCACACGGCTCCCGAGCCTGTTTCGCCGGTGCGAATTCGCACAACCTCGTCGAGCGACGAAACAAAAATCTTGCCGTCTCCGACCTTGCCTGTAGCAGCGGCGTTTGTGATCGCCTCGATAGCGCCCTCTAATAAACTGTCGTCAATGGCCACCTCGACTTTTACTTTCGGCAAGAAGTCCACTACATACTCCGCGCCGCGGTAAAGCTCGGTGTGGCCTTTCTGTCGACCGAATCCGCGCACTTCGGTAACAGTCATCCCCTGAACGCCAACTTCCGAAAGCGCTTCTCGCACGTCGTCTAGTTTGAACGGCTTAATGATTGCGGTTAATAATTTCATCTTTTTTCCTTCAACACCTATTGATTCTAACGGCTTTCGNAGAGTCCCCGCCTGTGGCCTTTCACCCAAACCNNGAGGCNTAACCTAAAGGTNTTACTTTAGCGTCGCCNAGCTCTAGNGTACAGGACTCTACTCAGCCAGTTGACTGCTATCGANTAAACTCAGGGTATGCTTCGACGCCGATGTCGGTCATGTCGCTTCCCAAAGTCTCCTCTTCTTCACTGATACGGATTCCCATTGCCATCTTAATTACAAACCATACGATGAGCGACGCGCCAAAGGTGAACCCGAGTATCGCCCCGAGGCCCGTAAGCTGGCCGACCAAGGTCGCATCTGCGCTCGTGAATAGCACTGCCATTAGACCCCAAATACCACAGACGCCGTGCACAGAAATCGCACCAACTGGGTCGTCGATCTTAAGTCTGTCGAGCAAAGTGATTGACCCAACCACAATTAAGCCTCCGGCTGCCCCTATAAGCATGGAAACAACATTACTGCCGGACAACGGCTCAGCCGTAATCGAAACTAGTCCGGCTAACGCACCGTTCAATGCCATAGTGATATCCGCTTTACCGAAGAACAGCTTNGAGGCGAGCATGGCAGCAATCAGCCCGCCAGCTGCAGCCATATTGGTNTTTACAAAAACTTGCGCTACCGCATTGGCTTCGTCGATATTACTCAGCTTGAGCTCGGAGCCACCGTTGAACCCGAACCAGCCAAACCAGAGGATGAACGTGCCCAAGGTCGCCAACGGCATATTTGAACCCTTAATCGCGTTAATAGATCCATCTGCGTTGTACTTCCCAGCGCGTGGGCCAAGTAAAATCACCCCCGCTAGTGCCGCCGCTGCGCCGCACATGTGAACGATACCCGAACCGGCAAAATCGACAAACCCAGCATCTGACAGAAACCCGCCACCCCAGCTCCAGCTTCCCTGGAAGGGGTAAATGAATCCAGTCATCACCACCGCGAAGGCTAAGAATGACCAGAGCTTTATTCGCTCGGCCACAGCACCGGAAATAATAGACATGGCTGTGGCGACGAAAACCACCTGGAAAAAGAAGTCTGATCTGGCGGAGTAATACGTCTCGCCCTCTGACCCGAGAACCTCTGGCACAGTGTGTTCTGGACCTATGAGGAACGTACCTGCTGTTTCGTACATGATGTTATACCCGATGAGGAGGTACATCACGCATGCTATCGAAAACAGCCCGACATTCTTCGTGAGGATTTCTGATGTGTTTTTCGCGCGAACCATCCCCGCTTCAAGCATGGCAAACCCGGGGGCCATAAACATGACCAAAGCACCCATGACGAGAAAGTAGAACGTGTCTACCGCATAGGCTAATTGAACTATATCTTCCAACTTTTTTCTCCATCAAAAAAATGCGCAAGCGCATCTCTAACTAATCTGTAATACCGTGTCTCTAATCCCGCAGGTCAATCGCGGCTAATTCCAAGGGAAATCGAGCGTCAACCTGCCAGCTTTAGCTAACTTATTCCCAACTGCAGATTACATGCCAAAATAAAACCGTCTGTTTTTCATGCACTTAAAGAAATCGATGTCTGCTAGCCGAACTTATCTGCCCCACAATAGTGCGCTCGTTCTGCCTCAATGCTTCAAAGTAGAGCGGGGGTTGGGACGATCTGATCGGCGAAGGGTGGAGATCTTTCTGGAATCTAAGCGAAGGTTTCAGCTTATCGATTATTCCTACTAGCAATAACAACGAATACACTGCAACGCCCGACAAATGAGTAACCGGCTTATGGAATCATCCCAGTCCTATAGGATATTGCTCGACATGTTGCGCTCGGAACTATCCAAAGCGCTCAACGTCATGTCGGGAGAATCGAACACACCAAGGGGGGCGATTGACGAGGCCGTCACCAGAGTTTTGGAGGCTTTCAACGAAACGCTACTAGAAAAATTCGAACTCGTGCCAAAAGCCGACTACGAGGCTCAAGCATCATTGGTTCAAAATTTGATCGCGCAGTTAAGCGAGTTGGAGGAGCGGCTAGAAAAACTCGAGCGGGCCTCACTCACGAGTGGCTAAGCTCGTATGAAACGATAATTGCGTCGGGAAAAGTCAAACCGAAAGACGAATGAAAAGACGTTGAGGCGCGCGCAGCATTTTCGCCAGCGACTCCGCAAGACTAGAATATTTTTTCAGCCCCAAAAAAGGCCTCCGAGGAGGCCTTTGGTCTAATGGATAAGAGTGAGGGAGAGGGGCGAATCTGAAACTCTTACCAATAGAAAAAACAATCGCTTCACCACCGCCTATGTCATCGTCGGGAAAA